>DASWVO010000456.1:0-6806 GCA_036406235.1 Opitutaceae bacterium | reverse complement strand
GCAGCGACCTTTGCGGATTCAAGCGCGCAAATCGCACGGTGTAGAACCAGAGGGAGCTCGCAAAGACGATGGCGGTGCTGAACCAGCCTTTTGCGTCCAGCGTCCATGCCCAATCGCCATCATTCCACTTCCATAAGAACGGATGGAGCGCGGCAAAAAGCACCGAGGCCCCGGCGATTCCGGCCCACCGCAGGAATACGCCGCGGCGTTCGATCACGATAAACCCGCGGAAAATGATCTCCTCAATCACCGCGGCGACGAGGGTGTAGAGTCCGAAGAGCACGGTGATCTGTGACTGTTGCGCCGTGAGGCCGAATGCCGACTCGCCAGCGGTTTCGATGGCGACGAGGCTGAACCCTCCGGCGGCGGCGACGACCAGAGCCCGGGTGGGGGCCGGGGTCGCGCCGGGCAGGGCGCGTGGATTTGGCGTGCCGCGACGGCGGGCGATCAGGTCGTCACGCCACAGTTTTGCCACATAAACGCCGACTGCGGTTATCACCAGCAGCACGAAAGGGGAGTCGGTCATAGTCGCCGCGCAGTTAGAGCGGATTTTGCCTGGGTTGAAAAGCGGAGCCTTGGCGTAAGGCTCGGCGGGAGCGTGTCCGTGGGCTCCAGACTCGACGGTTCCCTCAACGGCGTTGGCACTAATCCGCGAGTATGGGGTGGCCATTTGACGGCCGGCACTTAGCGTCTGCGCCGACCATGGCTGCTCCAACCCTCACGCCTTCCGTTTCCGCGCCGGCTCCGGACTTCGCGAGCCTGTTCGGTTTGCTCAAACCGCACATGGCGGCGCTGGATGTGTTCTTGCGTCAGCAGCTCGCCGCGTTCGAGCCGGAGATCCGGAGCATGGCCGATTATTGCATCGACACCTCGGGCAAGCGCATCCGGCCGGCGCTCGTCTTTTTTAGCGGCTGGCGCGGTTCCGAAGTGGTCTCGCCCGATCTGGTTCGCGTCGCAGCCGTGGTCGAGCTGGTGCACCTGGCAACCTTGGTGCACGACGACATCATGGACGAAGCGGACCTGCGCCGCGGGCGGCGCACGGCGGCGCGCGAATACGGCCCGGAAGCCGCCGTCCTGCTGGGGGACGCGCTTTTCGCGCACGCGCTGCACCTCGCCGCGCAGTTTCCGACCACCGCGGTGTGTTATGCGGTGTCGGAGTCGACCCGGAAGGTTTGCAGCGGCGAAATCATCCAGACTCTGCGCCGGGGAACGACCGATATTTCTCGCGAGGACTATTACCGGGTCATCGACCTGAAAACGGCCGAACTCTTTCGCGTGTCGTGCCATTTGGGCAGCCAGCTTGCCGGCTTCGATTCGGCCTTTGTCAACGCGGCAACGCGTTTCGGCCGCCACCTCGGAATCGGCTACCAAATCTACGACGACCTCGCCGACTTTTTCGGCTCGGAGACACGGATTGGAAAGACCCTCGGCACCGATCTGATGAGCGGCAAACTCACGCTCCCGCTGCTGACGCTGCTTGATCGGCTGCCGTCGGAAGAACGCTCTGGCCTGTTGGCGGAAATCCTGGGCCATCGCCGTCCGGAAGTCGGGCGGCGCCTCCAGCAAATGGAAGAGTTCGGCGTGTTTGGAGCTGTGGCCGGAGCGGTGGAGGCGGAACTGCAGGCGGGGGAGGAGGCACTGAAGCCGCACGCCGGGGATTCGCCGACGGCCCTCCTGCAGCGCCTCGCGGAAGTGTTGCGTGCGCAGGTGAACGCCCTTCGCACCCCCGTCGAGACCGCGAGAACCTGACGCTCCGGTTTCTTGAAAGGGTCGGAGGGTGACTTTCCCGTTGCGAACCGTACCGCCAGCCCCCATTTTAGCCTCGCTATGAACGCCATCCCCAAAGCGCTGGAAAAGACGCTGGTCGCGTCGCCCGAGCGCCAGCAGGAAGCGGATTCGGACTGGGCGCTTGTGCAGCGCGTGCAAAGCGGTGAGGTCGGCGCGTTCGATCAGCTCATCGTCAAGTATCGCGAGCGCGTGTATTCCGTCGTCTACAACATGACGTCCAACCGCGAAGATGCGGCGGACCTCACGCAGGAGGCGTTCATCAAGGCCTTTCAGTCCATCAACCGCTTCCAAGGCCAGTCGTCATTTTTCACCTGGCTTTATCGCATCGCGGTTAATTCGACATTGACTCACCTGCGAAAGTCCAAGTTGCGGACCTTCTTCAGCTTCGAGAAGATCCACGAAGAGGACAAATCGTCCGAGGTCCTCAACCAGTTAACCGACAAGAAGGGGGCGGACCGGGACGTCTACGTAAAGGAGCTGCAGGAAAAATTGAACGAGGCGATGCAGAAACTGTCTATCAAGCATCGCACAGTGGTGACTTTGTTCGAGATCGACGGCCTTAGCCATGAGGAAATTGCCGAAGTGATGGACTGCTCGGTCGGCACGGTGCGTTCCCGCCTCCATTACGCCAAGCAGCTCCTCCAATCCGAACTTCAGTCTTACTTGCGTCCATGATGCCCGAAAATCGCTCGCCTTCGAAAGTCAGCCTCGAAGATCTACTGCGCTTGAAGCGGGCCGAGCGGCCCCCGGCTGAATTCTGGGCACAATTTGAGCGCGACTTCCGCACGCGGCAACTGGCCGCCGCGGTGGAAAAGAAGCGGTGGTGGTTTGCGCTGCCGAGCGCGTTTTCCCGGTTTTCCCGATTCCAGCTGCCGCTGGGCGCGACCGCGGTCCTGGCGATCACGTTCCTTACGGTCCGTGAGTATCGCGACACGGGCGTAGTCCCCGCGACCTCGCCCATGCCGGCGACCACCGAGTTGGTTTCGGTGCCGAGCGAGACGACTTCGAGTCCCGTGGAGAAGGCGGACCCCATGCCCATGGTCGCCTCCGCACCAGCGCCCCAGGCGGATGCACCGGTCTTGGCAGCGGCCCCGGCGAGCCGCGAGATCACCGACATGGTTCCTTGGGTTGGTTCCGCGCTTCGCTCGGAAGAGATCGAGATGGCGTTGTCCCCCTCGGCACGATCGATCGCGGCGAATCTCGCCGCCGCCGTTGCGGGCGAACCGGAACTGACACGCAAGCTGACGGCGGCTCCCGCCGCGATTGAGCCCCGCGCTCAGACGATCCGCGAGCCGCTGGCTGACGTGCCAACCCCGAGCGCAGCGCGTCGGGCACGCTTGTTTGCATCCTATAATCAATCACCGGAGCAGCCGGCGGAGACCGAGCGATCGACGGATGTGAGGGAGCGCCTCGCCAGCCGTCTGAGCGAGGAACAACTCTACGAGACCGTCCGCCGCCTGAGTGGCAGCGGTGATCGACTGATCGTCAAATTCTGATTTACGACGAGATCGCGCGTTCGGACGTGTACCTTCCGATTTCAACCCCGCCGCAATTGGCGGGGTTTTGCATTTTCTGGGAGCGCGGCCTAGGCTCACGCCATGCGACTCGAGCGTGATTCGATGGGCGAAATGCAGGTGCCGGATGACGCGCTTTACGGCGCTTCCACTCAGCGGGCGGTCCTCAATTTTCCGATCAGCGGCCGGCCGATGCCGCCGGCCTTCATTCGCGGGCTCGGCCTGGTGAAGCTCGCCTGCGCGCGTGCGAACGAGGAACTCGGTTTGCTCGCCCCCGAAAAAAGCCGGCTGATTCAGCAGGCGGCGCGGGAGATCGCCGACGGCGGTTTGCTCGCGCACTTTCCGATCGATGTGTTTCAGACCGGCTCCGGGACGTCGACGAACATGAATGCCAACGAGGTGATCGCCAACCGCGTGGGCCAGCTCGCCGGCGATCCCCTTGGAGCCAAGAAACGGGTGCATCCCAACGACGATGTGAACCTCGGCCAATCGTCCAACGACATCATCCCGACCGCGCTCCACGTAAGCGTCGCCCTGACGTTGCACGGCGAACTCCGACCCGCGCTGGAGCACCTGCGGCAGGCCCTCGCGGCGAAAGCGGAGGCGTTTGCGGGGATCGTGAAGATCGGCCGCACGCATCTGATGGACGCGACGCCTCTCACGCTCGGGCAGGAATTTTCCGGCTACGCCGCGCAAGCGGCGAAGGCGGCCGGGCGCGCAGACAAGGCTGTCGCCGCGCTGGCCGAACTGGCGGTCGGAGGGACTGCCGTCGGCACCGGCATCAACTGTCATCCCGGGTTTGCCGCGCGCGTGTGTCGTATTCTTTCCGTGGAGACAGGGCTTGCCTTCCAGGAGGCGCGCAATCACTTCGAGGCGCAGGCGGGGCGCGACGACGCCGTTGAAGTGGCGGGACAGCTCGCCACCATCGCGGTGAGTCTCACGAAGATCGCCAGCGACATCCGCCTCCTCGGCTCGGGGCCGCGCAGCGGGCTCGGCGAAGTGCGACTGCCGGCCACGCAGCCCGGGTCTTCGATCATGCCGGGAAAGGTCAATCCGGTGATGAGCGAAATGCTCGTGCAGGTCTGCCTCTACGTGCAGGGACTCGCGACAACCGTGCAACTGGCCGGCCGCGACGGTCACTTCGAGCTTAATGTGACGATTCCGCTCATCGCGTACTCGCTGCACGAGGCGATTCACTGTCTGGCCCGGGGGGCGCGCCAGTTTGCCGACGCGTGCGTGGCTGGCATCGAGGCTGACGAGGTCCGGTGCCGCGAGCTTGTCGAGCGCTCGCTGATGCTGGTGACGGCGTTGAATCCATATATTGGATACGACCGTGCCGCTGCCGTTGCGAAGGAGGCGTTCGCGACCGGCCGGACGCTCAAGGAAGTCGTGCTTGCGCAAGGACTGATGGACGCCGCCACCCTTGATCGCGTCCTTGATCCTGCGGACATGACCAGGCCGGGAGCCAGCGGGCTCTCCGCCGCTGGCGGCTGAGGCGCCGGCGTAATTAATGGAAAGCGGCAATGCGGGCCGATCGTGCTCAAGCGCGGGCTCGCGCGCACCGGGGCCTGTGCCTACGGTGCGGCGCATGGCTGTTTTTCAGGAAACGTTGAGTCTGCGCACGCGCGGGGCGGGCACCCATGAATTCACCGGGGAGCTGGCGGGGATTGTGAAGCGCAGCGGCTTGAGCCGCGGAGTGGTGCAGGTGTTCTGTCAGCACACGAGTTGCTCGCTCGTGATCATGGAGAACGCCGACCCGAGCGCGCGGCGCGATCTTGAGGCGTGGTTCGACCGCCTCGTGCCGGAGGATGACCCGCACTTCACGCACACCCTCGAGGGGGCCGACGACATGCCCAGTCACATCAAAATGGCGCTCACCCGGACGAGCGAGGCGGTGCCATTCGCCGACGGGCGACTGCTGCTCGGCACCTGGCAGGGCGTGTTCCTGTGGGAACACCGCCGCTCGCCGCACACGCGTCGCGTGGCGGTGACGGTGCTGGGCGAGTGAGCGAAGGCGGGGCCACCCGGCAGGGCCAGGCTGTGACTGGCCCCCGGATCGCCGGTGAAATCCCGTCAGCTTTTCGCGGTGGGCACGCAGGCGCCGCAGCCGTTCACGAAGAAGTCGTTGCCCTTGTCGTCGACGAGGATGAACGCGGGAAAGTCCTCCACGTCGATCTTCCACACGGCTTCCATGCCGAGTTCCGGATACTCGAGCACCTCGATCTTCTTGATGTTTTCCTTGGCGAGAATCGCCGCCGGGCCGCCGATCGAACCGAGATAAAAGCCGCGGTGTTTTTTGCAGGCGTTGGTCACGGCGGCGCTGCGGTTGCCCTTTGCGAGCATCACCATCGAACCGCCGAGGGACTGGAACAGGTCGACATAACTGTCCATGCGGCCGGCTGTAGTGGGACCGAAACTACCGGAGGCATAACCCTTCGGTGTCTTGGCCGGGCCGGCGTAATAGACCGGGTGGTCCTTGATATAGTCGGGCAAACCCTGGCCGGCGTCGACGCGCTCCTTGAGCTTGGCGTGTGCGATGTCGCGGGCGACGATCATGGGGCCGCTGAGCAGCACGCGCGTCGTCACGGGGTGCTTTGAAAGTTCGGCGAGGATCTCCTTCATCGGCTGCTTCAGGTCGATGCGCACGACGTTGTCGGTCTTGATCGTGCGCTCGCTGTCGGGGATGAAGCGGCCGGGGTTGGTTTCGAGCTGTTCGAGCCAGATGCCGTCCCGGTTGATCTTCGCCTTGATGTTGCGGTCGGCGCTGCAGGAGACGCCCATGCCGACGGGGCAGGAGGCACCGTGGCGGGGCAGGCGGACGATGCGGACGTCCAGGGCGAAGTATTTCCCGCCAAACTGCGCGCCGATGCCGGTCTGCTGCGCGAGCTTGAGCACCTTCTGCTCGAGTTCGATGTCGCGGAATGCGCGCCCGTGCTCGTTGCCCGACGTCGGCAGAGCGTCGAGGTATTTTGTCGAGGCGAGCTTCACTGTCTTCAGGCAGGCTTCGGCGCTGGTGCCGCCGATGACGAATGTCAGGTGGTAGGGCGGACAGGCGGCGGTTCCGAGGTACTTCATCTTGTCGAGGATGAAGGTCTCGAGGCTCTTGGGATTGAGCAGCGCCTTCGTCTCCTGGAACAGGAACGTCTTGTTGGCGGAGCCGCCGCCCTTCGCGACGAAGAGAAACTTAAACTCATCGCCCTCGGTCGCGTAGAGGTCGATCTGCGCCGGAAGATTGGTGCCGGTGTTGACCTCTTTCCACATGTCGAGCGGCGCGGTCTGGGAGTAGCGGAGGTTCTCCTTCGTGTAGCAGTCGTAGACGCCGCGGGAGAGCCACTCGGCGTCGTTTGCGCCGGTCCACACCTGCTGGCCTTTCTTGGCCACGATGGTCGCGGTGCCGGTGTCCTGGCAGAACGGCAGGATGCCCTCGGCGGCGATTTCGGCGTTCTTGAGGAGGGTCAGCGCGACATAGCGGTCGTTGGCGGACGCCTCGGGGTCCTTCAGGAT
>DASWVO010000455.1:0-3149 GCA_036406235.1 Opitutaceae bacterium | reverse complement strand
CACGCAAGCGCGTTCCGACCCGGAAAAACCGGGCTTCAGCTTCGATTTGCCGCCCGGACGAAGCTCGGAGCTTCGCGCACGGCGTCACCGGAGCCGGTGTTATGAACTTTTGGGCTGCGCCTGCCCCGAGGTAGCGGTGCTTCGGCCCGCGCGCGCGAGGGAGTAACGAACGCGGGCGGAAACACCGCGTTACGGGAGTGCGTTCGGGAAAGGACCTTACACGCTCCAAGCCCGACCCACAAACAGAGGAGTCGGGCCAACGAACCGGCCTTGGCGCCTCTGCCCAGGCCACATTACGGTTGAGCGAAACGCCCATCGGGACCAACCAAAGTCATGCGCATCCTCACGCTCCTTCTCGCCCTCGCCACCGGCGCCACCGTGGTCGCCGCTCCGTCTCCCGAGCGCCTCCGCGAACGCACCACCCTCCTCGCCTCCGATGCGTTCGAGGGCCGCGCCCCCGGCACCGCCGGCGAGGAAAAGACCATCGCGTATCTGACCGGCGAATTCCAAAAAATCGGCCTCGCCCCGGGCAATCCCGACGGCACCTACATCCAGAACGTCCCGCTCGTCGGCATCACCTCCAGGACTACGGCAAGCTTTCGCGCCGGGAAACAGACCCTCACCCCGACACTGATCACCGACTACATCGGCCTGTCACGCCGGGTCATGCCGAACGTCGAGGTGAAGGATTCCGACCTCGTCTTCGTCGGCTACGGCGTCGTCGCGCCGGAGTTCGGCTGGGACGACTTCAAGGGCGTCGATGTGCGCGGCAAGACGGTCGTCATGCTCATCAACGACCCGCCGGTGCCCGACGCCGCCCACCCCGGCAAGCTCGACGACGCCATTTTCAAGGGCCGCACGATGACCTACTACGGCCGCTGGACCTACAAATACGAGATCGCCTCCGAACGCGGCGCCGCGGCCTGCATCATCATCCACGAAACCGGGCCGGCCGGTTATCCGTTCGCCGTCGTCTCGGGCAGCTGGGGCCGCGAAAACTTCGACCTGCGCTCGCCCGACGGCAACGCCTCCCGCGTGGCCTGGGAGGGCTGGATCACCCACGACGTCGCGCAAAAGCTCTTCTCCGCCGCCGGCCAGGATCTCGCCCAGCTCAAGGCCGCCGCCGCCCGGCGCGACTTTCACCCGGTCGCCCTCGAAGCCAAGGCCACCCTCACCGCGAAAAACACCGTGCGCGACGTCGCCTCGAAAAACGCCGTGGCCCTGCTCCCCGGGCGCGACGCGACATTGAAAAACGAATACGTGATCTACTCCGCGCATTGGGATCATCTCGGCCGCGACCCGAAACTGTCCGGCGACCAGATCTTCAACGGCGCGAGCGACAACGCCAGCGGCACGGCCGTGCTGCTCGAGATCGCGCAGACCCTCGCCGCCCTGCCCGCCGCCGAACGCCCCGCCCGCTCGCTCCTGTTCCTCGCGGTCACCGCCGAGGAAAAGGGCCTGCTCGGCTCGCGCTATTACGCGGAAAATCCGCTCTACCCGCTCACGCAGACGGTCGCCAACATCAACATGGACGGCGCCAACCACATCGCGCCGACCCGGGACATCGAGATCATCGGCTCGGGCGCGACGACGATCGAGGACCTGGCCTCCGAGATCGCCGCCGCCAGCGGTCGCGTGCTGAAGCCCGACACCCAGCCCGAGAAGGGCTTCTATTACCGCAGCGACCATTTCGAATTCGCGAAGGTCGGCGTGCCGGCGTTTTACCCGAAGACCGGCCGTGAACCGGTCGGCAAAGTCGACGATTACATCGACCAAAAACGCGCCGAATACACCACCAACGACTACCACAAGGTTTCCGACGAAGTGAAACCCGACTGGGATTTCGGGGCGATGGCGCAGGAGGTCGACTTCCTGGTGAGCGTCGGTCGCAAGCTCGCGGATACACCGGCCTGGCCGGAGTGGAAGCCGGGCTCCGAATTCAAGGCCCGCCGCGACGCGATGTTGCGGAAGTAAGCGGGCGACCAGGCGCAGCGCGGTGCTTCAGCGCGGTGCTTCCGCCCGCGTTCCTTACTCCCTCGCGCGCGGGAGGAAGCACCGCGCAGCCTCGGGCCAGCGCCGCCCAAAAATTCATTCTAGACGCCCTGCTTGTGCACGCCCCCGGTCCACCGTCATCCAACCCGCCTCTTTGAACCCGACCCCCGGTCGGACGTTATCCCTTGTTCCCGGCGCGCTCCTTGCTCTCATGCGCGCATGTCCAAGCGTTCCCTGACCTTTCTGGTCGTCTGTGCCGGTGCACTCCTCGCCTTCGCCAGCGGGTGCAGCAAACGTGAAACCACCCCCGCGGCTTCCGGCCCTGACGGCGCCCCGCCGAAGAAAATCCTCCATTTCGGCAACGGCTCCGAGCCGCAGGACCTGGATCCGCAGATCCTCACCGGCGTGCCCGAACATCATTTGATGAACGCGCTCTTCGAGGGCCTCGTCAGCCCCGATCCCGAGGACAAGGGCGTCCCGCAACCCGGCGTGGCGGAGCGCTGGGAGATTTCGCCCGACGGCCTCGTCTACACGTTTCACCTGCGGGCCGACGCCCACTGGACCGACGGCCAGCCCGTGACCGCACAGGACTTCGTCGCGTCCTACCGGCGCATGCTCACGCCGTCGTTGGGCGCCGACTACGCCTACATGCTGTTCCACCTCGACGGCGCCGAGGACTTTTATCGCGGCCTCATCACCGATTTCGCCCAGACCGGTTGCAAAGCCCTCGATGACCACACGCTGCAACTCAAGCTCCGCCAACCCGCCCCGTTTCTGCTCAACGCGATGCAGCACTACGCGTGGTTTCCCGTCCCGGTGCACGTCGTGGAGAAGTTCGGCGGACTCGACCGGAAGGGCACCGACTGGACGCGGCTCGAAAACTTCGTCGGCAACGGCCCGTTCCGCCTGAAGGCGTGGCGCCCCAACCAGCACCTGATCGCCGAGCGCTCGCCGACCTACTGGGACCGCGCGCGCGTGAAGCTCGACGAGATCCATTTTTATCCGATCGAGCTCGCCGAAACCGAGGAGCGGATGTTCCGCACCGGCCAGTTGCATGTGACCAACGAGGTGCCGCTCACCAAAATCGCCGTCTACCGCCGCGATCTGCCGGAGGCGCTGAAACTCGAGCCCTGGTGCGGCGTGTATTTTTATCGGTT
>DASWVO010000454.1:0-9661 GCA_036406235.1 Opitutaceae bacterium | reverse complement strand
CTTCGAGTCGGAATGGTGTACGGGCGTGGCGTTTTGATGGTCGACGCAGCGCGATGGCTATCGCAGAGGCGATTGCTCGGAGTCTGGCAGGAACCGACTTGGGTCCACCTTATCTCGAAGGATGATTTCGTCGCGGCAACGGGGAATGCGGCGATTCGGCCAGGCATCTCCGGCATCTACCACCTCGGAGACGAAGGCAGGCAGACTCTCCAGGAATTTCTGGACACTTGCGCGATGGCGTGGGGTACGGCGAAGCCATGGCGGCTGCCATTTTGGCTGATCCAGGCCGCTGCCCTGCTCTGCGAGGTGCAGTCGATGGTGTTCGGCACGACATCGCCGCTCACACGCGACTTCGTCACGATTGGCTGCTGCTCGTACTACGGCGAGACCGCCCGCATGCGAGCCGAGTTACTGCCACAGCTCCGATACCCAACACTCGCTTCCGGCCAGCAGGCTCTGTGAGGCGGCCGGCGCATACCTGTGCGTATCGCGGTGCTCTTTTGGGGCGAACCGTGGTGCAAATCGATGGACCGGAAGTTCTCGCAGCGGGTGACGCCACTGCTAGTGTGCGTGTTCACGCTTCGCTCCGTATGAAAACCCTCCTGCTCCTCGGACGGCGCTGCTCTCGGCGGTCTCGCCTGATCGCCAGCTGCGCTGTCCTTGTGGTTTCAGCCCTCGCACAAAACGCCCCGACGCCTACGCCTGACAAGGACAAGAAAGAGGAGGAGGAACTTGTTGTCCTGAGCCCATTCAGCCTGGGCGTCACGCCTGGTGGGTTCAAAGATGTCAGCTACGCACGCGATCTGTTGAAAGTTGGCCTATTGCCGCTGCCGGAAGAGTTCACCGCGGAAGGTCTGTTTAGCGAATATGATCTGCCGCTGCCAGAAGTCGGTGCCTCCACGAAGCTGCTACGGATCTCAGGTGCTGGGAGGAGCGCGTCGATTCTGGCTCAACCGGAAGCCACCCACCTCGTGCAAATCGGTTTTTCATCCGCGCTTACTCCTGAGACGTTCAAGCGCGATCCCTTGTTCCTTGTGCTGGTCCTGGATGTCTCCGGCTCGATGGAGCACAACCTCCCGCTACTGAAGAAATCGGTGCAGACCATCCTCGCGAAGCTGCGAGAGGGCGATGCGGCTGCGATCGTCACGTTCTCCGAGGATGTTCAGACGGTGACGCCGCCGGTGCTGGTCGGAAGGCCCGGATGGGAGAATGTAGTCAGGCAGGTGGACCAGATTGCCATTCGCGGCGGCACGAACATCGAACTCGGGCTGCAAGCGGGGTTCGCGCTCGAAGGCCAGCTACCGGCGGGCTTCGTCGGGCGTCGACGCGTGGTGTTGATCACTGACGCTATGCCGAACATCGGGGAAACCGGCCCGGAAACTTTTATGAGCCTCGCGACCAACGCGTCGCTCGCGGGAGTCGGACTGACGACCATCGGACTTGGGTTGGAATTCGACGCCGCCTTCGTTCGCAAAGTGAGCAGCGTCAGTGGCGGAAACGCCTACTGGTTTGCGGACGGGGAACAGATGCAGAAGACGCTTCAAAGCGATTTCGACTTCATGGTGACCGAGGTCGCCTTCGACCTGAAGTTGCAGGTTAAGCCAGCGCAAGGACTGCGGATCTTCAAAGTGTACGGTGTCCCGGGTGACGTATACGTTATCGCCCCAGATGGCAGCCTCGTGATGGATGTGCCGACCTTGTTCCTTAGTCGAAACAAAGGCGGCATCTTCATATCGTTGGCCGGTGCGCCAACCGCCAAGAACGATAGGCCAACGCTAGGGCGTGTTGACTTGTCGTACGTGCTCTATGGCAAGCATGACGCAGAAACTGATGCGTTCGAAATTCGCGTGCTAGGGGAAGGAGAAACGAGCGCTGGGCTCGATCGCGGGGAACTGCTGGTGAACGAATTCGAGGCGCTCACTGCGGCTGGGCAGGCATTCTATCACGACAATCACCTGCGGCCGGCACACCAAATGGTGGACACGCTCCGGCAAAAGTTCGACCGGAGCACCGACCGTGAATTGAAGGCCGAGGCGCAACTGCTTGAAAAGATAAGCACCTTCCTGACGGCCGCCGAACTTGAGCCGCAGATCGAACCAGATCTCTACCTCTCCTCAACCGAGGTGCCTCCCCTAGTCGGAGTGTGGCAGGCGCAATCTGAACACCGAGCCTCCGAACGGTGGATTTTTTTGCAGGGCGGCAAAGGAGCGGTCGTTTTCGCCGACGACAAAAAGGTCCGCCTGCGCGAACTCGAATGGTCGGCCAAGGGCATTGGCAAAGATGACCAGAAGGAGTTCGAATTCGGCGTGGACGCAGAAGGGCTTTTCCTAACCGGCGACGACCAGAAGCTCCGTTTGACCCGCCTCGCCGACAAATAGAAGAAAAAAGGCGACGGGTGCCAGCAGCTAGGTCTGGCGGCGCGCCTCCAGGATCAGCGCCCGAATGCTTGGCCGTCCTGACCGCATCAGGTAGGCTGCAACGTGCTGGGGTGTGAGTCGATCCAAGACCATCAACTGACTTACTCGTGCAACTGAAACGCCCTCGGCCTGAGCGACGGCCGAAAGGCCGCCCAGATCGCCGACGCGGAGCCGCCGTGCCCAGTCTCGGACCTCTGCCACGGTTGCGAGGACTCGCTCCTTCGCCGAAACCTTCAGCGCCGCGCCTATTGGCGCCTCTGGGTGGTGAACCGGGCTGAAAATCGAGGGACGCGCTTTCGATCGCCCAGCCGGAAGAGTCACCCCGATGATTAGGTCGATGGATCGACCCCGGCCTCGGCGTGCGCAGCCATTCGACGCGGGCCTCGTTGCACTCGGCCCTTGCCCATGGCCTGCGGCCGCAGACCAGCGTCAGTGGCTCGCGCCACGTGGTAACGCCCGCGAGGAAGGGCCCTGAGCAGGCAAAGCAACGCGAGCGCGTCGAGCGGCCGAGACATTCGTGGATTCTGATCAGCTCCACGCCGGGCGAATGGGGTGAAGGACGCCCGGCAGGAGGGATATTGTGGCGATTCCGGCAGATTCTCTGCGTCCGGGCGTCGCGCTCTTCGTCAGCAAGGGACGAACAACCCTAGCATGAATACGACACACGATCCTGAAACCCTCCGCTCCGCCGTGCGCGAGCGGTATGGACAAATCGCGGCCGGCGGCAGTTCCTCCGCCGCGGAGGCCGGCACCAGCTGTTGCGGAACCGCACCCGGCAGCTCCAGCTGCTGCGGCGCTGACGCGCAGGCGCGGACCCTGGGCTACACCGACGCCGACCTGGCGGCGGTGCCCGACGGGGCCAACCTGGGACTCGGCTGTGGCAACCCGGTCGCCATCGCTTCGCTGCAGCCCGGCCAGACGGTCCTCGACCTCGGGGCAGGTGCGGGCTTTGACGCGTTCCTCGCCGCGCGCGCCGTCGGACCCACGGGGCGCGTCATCGGCGTCGACATGACTCCGGAAATGGTGACAAAGGCCCGGGCAAACGCGAAGAAAGGCAACTACACGCAGGTCGAATTCCGTCTCGGCAAAATCGAGGCGCTCCCCGTCGCCGATGCCACGGTCGATGTGATCATCTCGAATTGCGTGATCAACCTGTGTCCCGACAAGCGCCCGGTCTATCGCGAGGCGTTTCGGGCGCTGCGTCCCGGTGGTCGGCTGGCGGTCTCTGACGTGGTGGCGCGAGAAGAATTGCCCGAGGAGGTGAAGCACGATCTGGCGCTGCACAGCGGGTGCCTCGCCGGTGCCACGGTGCTTGCCGAGCTCGAAACCATCCTCCGGGAGGCAGGCTTCACGAACATTGTGATCCGCCCCAAGGCAAACACCGACGAGGTCATCACCAGTTGGGAGGCGAAGCGCGATTTCAAAAGCAACGTCTTCGCGGCTGAGGTGACGGCGACCAAGCCAACCGGGGATTGCTGTGCCTCCACCTGCTGCCAATAGTCGACGCGCCGTGCCAGATCAGATTCGCGCCATGACTGCCGCCGACCTCCTCTCCGCCCGCCGCCTGTGGGCGGAGGCCGAGGGGATCGACGTCGCCGAGGGAGACAGTCCGGAAGAACTCACGCGCTATCTCGCGCGCAACCCCGGCTTGAGCACCGTCGCGACGGACGATGATGGCCAGGTGGTCGGTGCGGTCCTCTGCGGGCACGATGGCCGGCGTGGATTCATCTACCACCTGGCAGTCGCCTCGGCCCATCGCGGTCGGGGCCTCGGGCGCGCCATGATGCAGCGCTCGCTCGCCGGCCTGAGGCAGGCCGGCCTCGCGCGGGTGTTGTTGCTGGTCGCCGCCGACAACGCCGGCGGCCGCGAATTCTGGCTGCGCGAAGGCTGGGAGGAGATGCCGTTCGCCAAGCCGATGGGGTTCGACCTATGATCGACGTCGCGCCGAGTTCCTCCGGCGCGCCGGAAAAGACCGGACTGCTGTGGCGGGAATTCGCCACGCCCTTGCGCGGCCGCCCGAGATCCTCGCTGGAGCGGGATCCGTGTTGTTAGTGTCGTGGCGATCGCGTGCCGCTGCTTTCGGGGCGACCACGTGGTGTCAACCTCACGCAGCGCTCGCGCCGCGGCGCGCGGCCTCGATTTTCGCGATGTCGATCTTGCCCATCTCCATCATCGCCTCGAAGGCGCGCTTCGCTTCGGCGCCGCCTGCCGCCATCGCGTCGGTGAGGACGCGCGGCGTGATCTGCCAGGACAGCCCCCAGCGGTCCTTGCACCAGCCGCAGGCGCTTTCCTGGCCGCCGTTGCCGACGATCGCGTTCCAGTAGCGGTCGGTTTCCTCCTGCGTGTCGGTCGCGACCTGGAAGGAAAACGCCTCGCTGTGCTGAAAATCCGGCCCGCCGTTGAGCCCGAGGCAGGGAATGCCGAGCACGGTGAACTCGACCGTGAGGACGTCGCCGGCCTTGCCCGACGGGTAATCGCTCGGAGCGTGGTGCACCGCGGTGACTTCGCTGTCCGGGAACGTCGCGGCGTAAAAACGCGCGGCGTCGAGCGCGTCCTTGTTGTACCAGAGGCAGATGGTGTTTTTCGGAACGGTTTTCTGCCCGGTCGTGGAGTGAGGGGAGGACGTGGTCTTTTGCATCGTGGGAGGGAGGTGTGAGGAAACGACTGCGAACACCGTCTCAACGAACGAACGCAACGCGCGCGGACGCGGTCCGCAAAATTACGACGCGATTGCTCGCCGGTCCCGGCGGGTTCTGACGCTCGCACGACGATCGTCCACCGGACTACTGTGAGACTCGCGGGCGGGTCGTCGCGGCAGGCGCGGCCGCACAATCGTTCGTGACCCGGCTGCGCCATGCGCGGCGCGGAGGCCTTCCCACCATGCTGCCCCATCACGCGGAAACCATTCGCCGCACGACGGAACACTTCGCGGCCGACCCTGCGGTGCTCGGACTCCTGCTCGGCGGCTCGCTCGCCCACGGATTCGCCAACGCCGAGTCTGACGTGGATGTCATGATCGTCGTCTCCGACGACGACCATCGCGAACGCATGCGCACCGGTCGCACGTGCTTTTTCAGCCGGGAGCTCTGCACGTATCCCAACGGCTACGTCGACGGAAAGTACACCTCCGAGGCCTTCCTGCAGGCGGTGCGCGACAAAGGCAGCGAGCCGGCGCGGTTCGCCTTCAAGGACGCGCAGGTGCTCTTCTCGCGTCGTGCGACGCTGGCGCCGCTCCTGGTGGAGGCGGCGCGGTATCCCGCGGCCGACAAGGCCGCGCGGCTCTGGCGGTTTCAGGCGCAGTTCGAGGCCTGGTTCTGGTACACCGGCGAGGCGCTGAAGCGGCAGAATCTTCCGCTGCTGCGCACGGCCGTCTCGAAGCTCACGCTGTTCGGCGGCCGGATCGTACTCGCCCACAACGAGCTCCTTTATCCGTTTCACAAGTGGTTCCTCCGCGTGCTGGAGAGCGCGCCGGAGAAACCGGCCGGACTGCTCGCGCAGATCGAGCGACTGGCCGCCGACCCGACCGCGGCGGCCATCGAGGAATTCGCCCGCAGCATCCGCGAGTTCCGGCCCTGGCAGATCAGTCACGCGACCTGGCCGGCGCAGTTCATGGAGGACAGCGAGGTGAACTGGCTCCGGCAGCCCGCCCCCGTGGACGATATCTGAGCGCGCGAACCGAGGGGGCGAGTTGCCCGCGCTCCCCAACGAACCGGCAGGGCGGGATTGCGCTTACTGCCGGGACTGGCGGGCGAGGTGGTCCAGATAGGCATCCACCATCGGTTCGGTGATCACCCATTTCCAGGACTCGCCGACCTTCTGATACGTTTCGCGATCCTTCGGCGTGCCGGGGAGCCGGAGCATCACCCGATCCGTGCCGACAGGCTCGATCGTCGCCCGAGCCAGCAGGTCGGCCCGGGGGTAGGGATGGTTGATTCCACGATTGGTCAGCAGCGTCGCTGCGAGGATGTCCGCTGTCGGCCAACGGGTCTGCGCGTCCGCTGGCAACGATGTCCGGTAGGCTTCGATCTTGGGTCGCGCCGCGTCGTCGAAGGTGATGAGTTTCATCATCAACTCGACGTCGGCCCGGTCCATCGCCCACGCCATGGTCTGCAGCGTGTCCACTGGCGTTGCCTGTCCCTGAAACCGGTAGTCCGCCGTGGCAGGATCCGCTTCGGGTGTGTCCGCGACCGGCGGCTCGACGTTCGCCACCGGGGGCGCGGGCATCGCCGGCTCGGCCGTCGACGTGCTGGCGAGGGCCGCTCGATGCTGCAGAAACGCCTCGCGCCGCAACTGGCCGTTGGCGATCCGAAGGCTGGCGGCTTCGACCTGGCGTTCGCGACGCAGCCAATACGACCAGCCGGAGGCGAGCACGATCGCTGCAAGCACGCTGATGAAGCTGAGTTTCATGGTGGACATGATCGATCGAGGTCAGGGGCCGGGCTCGGAGGTGAGGACGGAATCGCCAAGGACATGGAGCCATCGCGTCACGCCGGGCTCTGGGAAGACCCACTTCCAACCTTCCGGCGTCTGCTGGTATTCGTGGCGATTGGGGTAGGCGAGACGGCCCGGCCGAACCTCTTTCGGCGTCGTTTGACTGAGCATCTGCTCGACCACGTCCGCGCCCGGCGGCGGCCCTTGCAGCGAAAGCGCGGCGGTGATGAATCCATAGAACTGCTCGGGCGTCGGGTATCGGTCGACCAGTGACGCCGGCAGCGTTGCCATGGTCGCCAACGCCTTCTCCCGAACTTCCGGATCGAACCAGATCATGCGCGCGAGCGCCTCGGCGTCGGCCGTATCGCACGCCCAGGCGAACGTGAGGCTGGCATCGCGGGGCGTCGCCAGTCCGTGATCGCGGTGCTGCGGGCGGGAGTCGCCGGATCCGGCGGGGCCGCGGGCGGCAGCGGGATTGGCGGCCGCCTTTGCCCGGGCGCTGGAGCGGACGCCGTGCTGCTCTTCGACGTGACGTGCCAGCACGAGAGCTCCGTCGGTGTACGTGCGGGCCGCCGCCTCGCGCAGGCCGGGCGCGGCGTTGGGCGCGGTGGCTTGTCGCAGGCTGGCGTTTTCGTTGCGCAACGCGGCGAGGTCGCGCGCGGTCACGCGGCCAGGCCAGACGGTCCAGAGACCGAGAGTGAGCGCGGCCGCGAGCGTGCCGCTGATCAGGGGCGCAGTGATTTTGCTCATGAGGATGACGGAGAAAAGGCCGACTGGCGCCGGGGTGACGAGGACCGCCGCGCTGCCGATGCTGGCGGCGAGGCCAGGCGGGATTGCCACGGCGGGCTGCTGCGCGAGCACTGCGGCCAGCGCGCTGGCGGTCGAGGTGATGTGTCGGCGTACGAGCAACGTCCGCAGGCGGCCCAGCGCCCGCTCGACGCGCATCCGGGCCGCGTCTTCGCTCAACCCGAGTTGCCGGCCCATGTCGCCGAAGGGCCGGCCTTCGAAGAACCGCAGGAGAATCGCGTCCCGGTCGCGTTCCGTCAGTTCGTTCAAGGCATCATCGAGGACGGGCCGCAGCCGGTCCCAGTTCAGAGTCTCCGGGTTGGTGGCGGGCTCGCTCATCGCGTGGGCCTCCTGTTCGCGGCGCTGGCGGCGCTGCTCCGAGCGCTTGAGTTTGGCACTGGCGAAGCGGGTGCTGCGATACAGCCAGCCGGCCAGGTGCGTGTGCCGCGCGAGCAGCGCGGATTTGCGGGCGAGATCGACGAAGACCGCCTGCGTCACCTCCTCGGCCCGATGACTGGCGCCGCCGAGTTGTCGCAACGCGGCGCCGTAGACGAACGCCAGGTGTCGCTGGACCAGTTCGGCGAACGCGGCTTGGTCGCGTTCCTCGGCGTAGCGGCGGAGCAGTTCGGCATCTTCGATCATGGCGCGGACATCCTCTACCACCCGTCGCTGCCGAAACCGAACAAGGAAAACGGCGAACTCAAGCACGGTCGTGTGGAAGGCGTCGCGCCCAGAAAACTGGGCGCACGGGGCGTCCGCGCTCCCAGGGGGGCCGAGCGGACGAGGGGCGCGTGGTCACGCCCGGGCGACCAGGTGATCGGACCAGGGACACTCTCGATGCACGTCAGAGCCGTTCCACCAGGAACAGGCGGGCTTTCTTCCGACGTACCTGCAACACCGTGAACTTGAGATTGCCCGCCTGCATGGCCGTGCCACTCCGCACGTCGGCACCGAGACTGGCTTCGAGCACGTCGGCCAGAGTCGATTCCGCGGGCCAATCCAGCTTCCGCCGGGTCGCCTCTTCCAAGATCGCGATCGTCACGGCGCCCCCGACTTTCCATCGGTCGCGCCCTGCGGCAACGAGGTCAATCGCGCCCGCATCGAGATCGTCCTCGATCTCGCCGCGATCGAGCTGGAAGAAGACGATTCCGCGGCGCGGCAACATGACTTGCGCGACACAGGCTGAGCAGAACCGCCTCCGCCATCGAGCACAGACACGAAACGACGATGGCCACCGTGCAGCTCAGGATGAAGATAGTCATGGCTGATAACCAGACTAGGTTGATGCCGGCGACTCACAAGCGACCGGGGCCCTTTGCGTCGACCCGCGTCGCTGCGACCGATGCCGCGCGGGCGGGCGCATCACGGACTCTTGTCCCAAGCAACCGCACGATTGCCTGGGCTGGTGCAGTCAGCGCTTGAGCGAAAGCGGCAGCCGCGGCCTCGGTCGGTCGTAGCGATGGCAGTAGTACAGCCCGCGACCAGCGGGACTCCAGTATACGCCAACGTTGAGGATGGCTGCGTGGTTTCCTGCATCCTTCCGGCCACGGAGGTCATCGATGCTAAGCCCCATCCGGCCGTAGTGCCCGTCAGCCGTTCGCAAGTAGACCGGGCCGCTTTGTCCCTCACTGTGCGAGAGGCTCGGCTCGTATCCATTCTCCGGAGCGATCAGGACAAAGTCCGTCGCACGGGCGGCTGCCGGTTCCGCTGACGGTGCGAGGCCCACCCGGCAGAACGTCAGCCCGTCCAGGCCCGCCAGGTGAACCGTCGGGCGCAGGTAGCCCCACTTGTCCGGGCGGCTTTCAATCCAGGCCTGAACCCGGCGGGGCGCGCCGGGCGTGGTGGCAGTCGAAAGCGTGAGCGTCGTGGCGCGTTCCCGGCCTTCATCAAGGTACCAACCGCCCTCGGCGAACTCCACCTGATCGTCCACGAATGCCTCCGCCGGCATGAACACGACGAACGTGACCGCTCCTTTCGCCGGCAGGTCGACCGCGCGCAATCCGGGCAGGCACAACCGCTGCGAACCG
>DASWVO010000453.1:0-5931 GCA_036406235.1 Opitutaceae bacterium | reverse complement strand
GCTGTTGAGCATGCCGTTGTCGGTGCCGAGGAGGAGATTGGCTCCGCTCCGCAGAAGCGCGTGCACGGGGGGCAGCGTGAGGCCGAGGTTGGCGTTGGCGCGGGGATTGACCACGCCGGTCTTGCCGCTGCGGGCGAGGAGCGCGATTTCGTCGCCGGTGGCCGCCGTCATGTGGACGATGAGGTGTGGATCGTAGAGCTCGAGCGCGCGGATGAGATCGCCGCGACCGGTGCGGGCGAGCGAGAGGTCGCGATAACCGGCGTTCTCGAGGCAATGGATGGCGCGCAACTTGCCGTGCGCGGCAGTGAGCTCGCGGATCTCGCGCCAGGCGGTGTCCGTGAGATCGTTCATCGTGCTCTCGGAAAAACCGTCGGCGATCGCGAGCATCGCTTCGAGTTCGGTGCGGGCGCTCGCCGGGAGCGGGGCGGTATTAGCCTGCAGCGCGGCTGCGTCGAAGGGAACGCCGTTGAATTGGGAGAGGATGACCGACTCCATCCCGGTGGCGTTGCTCGCGTCGCGCAGCAGTTGGGCTCCGTAGGCGCCTTGCTCGCGGAAATCGAGGTGGCAGACGGTGCCGGTGCGCGCCATGTAGCGCAGGTGCGCTTCGATGTGCGGCCGGTGTTGCTCGGGCGAGAGTTTGGCGAGCTCGTGGTATTTGTAGCCGTCGGGGCGGAAGAAGCCCTGTTCGAGCGTGAGGCCGGTCGCGCCGTCGGGCAGCGCGCTGTCGCCCATGTGCGTGTGGCCGTTGGTCAGGCCGGGGATGACGACCAGCGCGCCGGCGTCGAGGGCGCGACACGGTGCGGCGAGATCGACGGCGGTGATCGTGTCGGCCACCCAGGCGAAACGCCGGCAATGGTGCGGCTCGAGTTCGGGGCCGTGGAGGACGACGCAGTCGCGGATTTCAGGCATGGGCGGTCGACGAACAGAGGTCAGATATCAGAGGTCAGAAGCCGGAAGTCAGAAGCCAAGTGCCAGAACTCGAAGTTCCGAGTTCTGATATCTAACCTCTGACATCTGCCCCCGGATTTCACGGCAGGTAGTCGGTCGTCATCACCTGGTCGACGGTGAGGCGGCCCTTGGGTTTCAGGATCTCGAGGTCCTCGAGTTGTTTGATCTGCGTCGCGAAGCGCTCGCGGCTGATCCGGCCGATCTGCGCGGCGCTGCCGTCGTGGCGGCCGATCACGAGCTTTTCGTCGATGATCATCTTACGCGAGAACTGCATGAACTCATCGGTGTTGTTGGGATTGACCTGTTTCAGCAGTTCGTGGGCCGGCGTGGGATCGCCCTCGAGGTAATCCTGCCAGCCGCGGATGTAGGCCCGCAGGAAGGCGCGCACCTGGTCGGCGTGCTTCGCGGCCCACGCCTTGTTGGCGACGATGACCGTGTAGGCGTCGAAGCCGGCGTCCCAAGCGTAGAGGAACTTCGGCGGCTTCGCGCCGCCTTTCACGATGTGGTAGGGCTCCGCGATGTAGAAGCCCTGCTGGATGAAATCCTTGTTCGCGATGAAATTCGCGACCGAGAAATTCTGCGGAATGATCTGGAAGTCGATCCCGTATTTTTTTCGCAAATACGGCAGGAACGCCCACTCGGGGCGGGCCATGAGCGTCTTGCCGTTGAGGTCCTCGAAGCGTGACACGGGGTTTTCCGCGTGCAGCATGAGGACCGAGGGATCGTTTTGGAAAACCGCGCCGATCTGCGTGACGGGCAGGCCTTGGGCGATGGCGAGGAGGGTGTTCGTGCTGTCGGACTGGCCGATGTGCGCCTGGGCGGTGGCGACCTTCTGCATCACGAAGGCGTTGGGGCCGCCGGGCAGGAGCTCGACGTCGAGTCCGGCCTCCTTGAAGAAGCCGCGGGCCTGGGCCTGGAAGAAGCCGCCGTGCTCGGGCTCGGGAACCCAGTCGAGTTGCACGATGATCTTGAACGACTTTTCCTCGCCGGGCTGAGCGGCGTTGCTGGAGGGGGCGGATGATTTTTTACCGCAACCGCCGAGGGCGAGTGCGAGCGTGGCGGCGAGGAGGAGGAGCTGGATGGGGCGGAGGTGCGTCATGTGTCGGTGCGGGTAAAGGATTCATGCCATTGGTGGAGGAAAAGCCAGTGCAGCGCGACGACGACGCCGACGAAGAGAAACCCGAGCGCGCAGCCGGCGGCGGCGGCGGCGAAGAGGGCGGGAATCTTGAACTGCGCGCTGAAGACGATCGCCTGAAAGCCGAGCCCGCCTCCACCGCCCGCGGCGCTGCCGGCGTAGAGATCGCCGACGATGGCGCCGATCGTGGCCAGCGTGGCGGCGATGCGCAGGCCGGTGAAGAAATACGGCAGGGCTGACGGCACACGCAGGAGAAAAATCTCCTGCCAGCGCGAGGCGCGGCTCATGCGGAAGAGATCCACGAGATTGCGGTCGGTGGAGATCAGGCCCTGCGTGGTGTTTACGACCATCGGAAAAAAGCAGACAAGAAACGTGATGATCGCAACGCTCGCGAGCCCCGGTCCGGCCCACTGGATGACGATGGGCGCGAGGACGACGATGGGCGTCATCTGCAACATCATCAGATACGGGTAAAAGCTCGCGCGCATGAGCGGCGAGAGCGAGAGCAGCAGCGCCAGAACGAAACTGACGGCCACCGCGCTCGCGAAGCCGAGGAGCGCGCCCAGCGCGGTGTTGAGCGTGGCGGACCAGAGCACGGCTCCTTCTTCGGAGAACGCGCGCACGATCGTGTCGGGGCGCGGCACGAGGTAGCGTTCGTCGGCCGAGACGAGGTAGTGCGCGGCATACCAGGCGCCGAGGAAGAGGATGCCGGTGAGTAGCGGAAGGGACTTGCGCGCAAGGCTCATGGTGCGTCGTTCTCCACGGAACGCAGCACTTGCGAGACCTCGGCCACGAGCTGCTGGTAGGCGGGCGCGCGGCGGGTGTCAGCAGTCCGCGGATACGGCAGATCCACGCGCACCTCGCGGTGGATCCGACCAGGGTTCGCAGCCATGATGACCACGCGGTTGGAGAGGAACACCGCCTCCGCGACCGAGTGCGTGACGAAAAACGCGGTCCACGCCTGCTGCTCGCGAATGGCGAGCAGTTCCTCGTTCAGGTGATCGCGCGTCATCTCGTCGAGAGCGCCGAAGGGTTCGTCGAGCAGCATGATTTTGGGCGAAAGCGTCAGGGCGCGGGCAATCGACACGCGCATCTTCTGCCCGCCGGACAGTTGCCGCGGGTATTGATCGACCTTGTCGGTCAGCCGAACGAGCTGGAGGGCACGCTCGCGCGCGGCGTGTCGCTCGGGCCCGGGGGTGCCGCGCAGGCGCAGGAGCATCTCGACGTTGAGAGCGACCGTCGCCCAGGGGAGCAGCGTCGGCTCCTGGAAGACGTAGGCGAGCTCCTTTGAGGCGACCTCGGGCGGATGTCCGCCGACGCGTAGTGCGCCGCTGGTGACGGGACTGAGGGCGCTGATGAGCTTGAGGAGCGTCGATTTTCCGCAGCCGCTGGGTCCGATCAGCGCGATGAAATCGCCGGGTTGCGCGGCAAGGGTGATCCCGTCGAGCACACGGGGGCCGTCGCCATAACGTTTGGCGACGTCGCAGAACTCGACGATGGGTGACGGTGTGGCCATGCGGGACGAGCCGCACACAAACGGGCAAGCCCTTGCAGCGCAAACGCGAAGGCGCGGCAGAGATGGAACGCGGCCCGGGGGCCAACTCTCCGACGTCAATCGTTGGGCAGCTTCGCGAGCGCCTCGGCGGCGGGCTTGTTGCCACTGTCGAGCTCGAGCGCGGCCTGGTAAGCGGCGCGCGCCCCCGGGATGTCGCCGCGTTGGCCGAGAATATCGCCGAGGCGTTTCTGCACGTGCGTGTGCTGCGCCCCGTCGGCGGGAGGAACCAGGTCGAGGCAGCGCCGCAGAGAGGACTCGCCGCGTTCGAGCTGTTGACCGGAGGAGGCGGCCGTGCGGCCGATCTGGTAGAGCGTGCGGTAGTCGTCGGGGCGCTCCCTCAGCAGCTCGTCCCACAGCGCGAAGGCTTCGCTGTAGTGTTTTTCCTGCGACTTCAGCTGGGCGAGCATCTGCGTCCCGGCGTAGGAGTCGCGGCGCTTGATCTCCTCGACTTGGGCGTAGGCTTTGTCCATGCCGCCGCCGACCATGCCGGGCGCGCGGCTGTAAAACTCGGCGAGCCACTGGCGGTAAGTGACGTTGTCGGGTGCGAGGCTGACCGCCTTCTCGAGGGCGGTCCGGCCTTTGCGGGCGAGTCCCAGGGCTCGGAAAGACATGCCGAGCCGGCCGGCATAGGTGAGGCAGGTGCCGCCGAAATCGGCCTGGTGCTCGGGAACGTCGGGCGCGAGCGCGACGGCTTTTTCGAAGTGAGGCACGGCGTCATCGAACTGCTGGCGCAAGCGGGCGAGGAGACCGAGGTAGTAGTGGGCGGTGGCGTTGCGCGGATTGGTCGCGGCCTCGGCCGCGAAGGCGGCTTCGGCCTCCGGATACCGTTTCTCGTTGAAAAGCGCGACGGCCGGGGCGAGGTCGGCCCGGAGGCAGGCGGCAAGGAGGAACGGCAGCGCGATCGCAGCGAGGCGGAGCATACAGCGTGGTATGACGTCTCGGAGCAAACGTCGTTCCACGCCGAAGGCGAGCGTTGGCGTCGGACTCAGTCGGTCGGGGTGAGCGCGGCCTTGAACGGCAACGGCCTTTGAAAGACTTCGGGGACGCCTTGGCCCATCAGCCAGTCGTAGAGCGGCTGGGCGGCGGGGCCTCCCTGCTTCACGCAATGCAGCAGGGTGAAGCCGTGTGGGCCCGGCACGCGGGCGAGCTGGGGCGTGGCGGCGACGGCAGCTTTCACGAGATCGAGCATGCCGAGCATCCCGGCCGCATAGAGGTCGAGCCGCGCGTTTTGCTTGAGGAGGAACTCGGCGATCTCGCGACGGCCGGTGTGAGCGGCGGCCTGCAGGGGTGTCTCGAAATCACCGCCACCCCAGTCCCAGCACGCGTTGGCGAGAAGCGGGTCTTCGGCGATGAGGACCTTGACGGCGTCGAGGCTGCGATGGGAGTGACCGACGATGGCCTTCACCTTCTCCGAGGGGAGCGCCGGCGGCTTGGGCGGCGCCTTTGGTGGCTCGGGCTGGCTCAGGGCGCGCGGGGCTGAAAACGCGGCGAGCGCGCCACCCGCGACGAGTTGCGCGGTGGTTCGAACAAAACGACGACGGGGTAGTGGATGAATATTCATTGCTTTGAGATCTCGTTTGGCGCCGGTCGCGTCTGCCACAGGACATTCACAATCCGCCAGTGGCCCGGCGCGGTACGCGCGACCTGGAGGTAATCGACCCACTCACCCATATCGACGCGCACCATGGCCATATCTTCATAGCGGTCGACGATGCGGATGTCGGCGCGGCGCTCGGCTTCGGGACGTTTTCCGAGGCCGGCGCGGGTACCTTGAACGAGGAACATCGCTCCCATCGACTCGACGCGGACGCGGTTTTTCTCTGGCACGGGGACGACGTGGCGCTTGGCAAGCTCGGGATGCAACGCGCGCTCCATGCGCTCGGCGTCGCCCGTGTACCAGCCCATCGCGTAGTCGAGTGCGGGCTGGCGGATGGCGTCAGCTTCGTCCCCGGCCGCGACCGCCGCCCGATCGCGGGCGAGCGCGAGGGCGTAAGGGTGTAGTTCGGCAGTCATTACGCCGGCGACCACGGCCGGGTCGCTCTCCATGAACCGGCGCGCGGTGTCCTCGTCGGGCGCTTCGAAAACCACGACGCCAAACGTGCGTTCGCCTGGCTCCATGGTCCGGCCCGCGAACACCACCTGGCCTTTGGCCGTGGCGGCCTTCAGGTGCTGAAAGTGCCGGCCGACGGCGGCGTTGTCGTCGGGCGTCCAGGCCTTGTCGTCGTGCAGCCGCGGCACGAGCCGCAGCAGGTAGAGCCATTCGCTCGCGTGCAGCGAACCGGCGATGAACAGG
>DASWVO010000452.1:0-3175 GCA_036406235.1 Opitutaceae bacterium | reverse complement strand
GTGGCGATCCGGCGGGCGTGATTTCACGTTTGAAAGTGAAGCGCGCCGGCGTCGCGTCGGTCTTTGTCGATGGCCGCGAGACGCTCGTGGGGGAGGACACGCCCCGCGTCGGCGTTGATCTCCGTACCGGGCGCGTCCTCGGCGTGATGCTCGAGCGCGGAACGACGAACCTGCTGCCCGGCGGCCGGCTGGAGTTGCAGCAGGAAAACGTCGCGTCCGCCCCGGCGTTCGTCGTGCCCGGCGGGCAGCGGGCGACCGCCTCCGGAGCCGGTGCCCAGGCAGTCGTGGAGTTCACCGCACCGTCCGCCGGCAGCTACGCGCTCTCCTGCCGCGTCGCAGCCAGCGATCCGTTGCGCCGTGTGCAGTGGGACGCCGGTACGGGGGCGGGGAGCCGCTCGTCTGTCCAGCGCGGGTTTCCGCGGGAGGTGCAGCGGTGGTTTTCTTTCGAAGATCACGCACACGAGGCCGGAGGGCGGATCCGCTTCGGCCTCGCGGCGGGTAATCCAGCCTCCCATGGCGCGCCGGCGGACTGGGTCGAGACCGGAATGAACGCACAGGTCGAGCGGACGGATCTGGGCGGCACCCGCACGACCAGTTGGACGTCCTCGACGCGGGGCGACGAGGCGCTGGTGATTCCCGTGCCCGACGCAGCGGTCGCGATCTGGCAGGTGTGGGGTCGCGGCGAGTGGAGCCAGAAGATGGATCTCGGCCGGCATGCTCACGACGACGGCAAGATCACTATCACAGTCGCTGACATCCCGGCACGCGACTTGCGGCCCGTCGGCCTCGACTGCGGCAACCGACATCTCCGTGCCGTGAGCGTCGAGCCGGTCCAATGATCGGCCTAGTCTGTTTGGTGCCGTAATGGCGGCGACGCCCGGCCGCACTGCAGTCATATCGTATCCGTTTTATGATGCGCTCTCATTCCCTCCCCTGGTTCGCTCCCCGCCTTTGCGTGAGCGTTCTCCTTTTCGTTTCCACCACCGTGGCGGTTGGTGGCTCCGAGGAGCCTTCGTCCTCACAACTGTGGGGCGAACACGGCGAAAGATGGACCGTCGACGGACGCCTGCCGGATTTCTCCCGTGCCGGCTATCACCGCGGCGAGCGCCCGATTCCGGAGATTCCCCAAGCGGCCAACGTGAAGGATTTCGGAGCGGTGGGCGATGGTGTGGTCGACGACACGAAAGCCATCCAAGCTGCCATCGCTGCCACGGAACGCGGAGCGATCTATCTGCCGCCGGGTCGCTACAAGATCACCGACTTCATTCGCATCGAAAAAAGCAATATCGTGCTGCGCGGTGCCGGGCCGGAGCGGAGCGTTTTGTCGTTCCCGCAGGGACTCAACGAAGTCCGCCCGCTGGCGAGTCGCACCAGCGACGGCCTTGCCACGACATCCTACTCGTTCGACGGCGGCTTCGTTACTCTGCAGGGGAACTATCAGGCGAAGCGCCTCACAAAGATCACGGCGACTGCCCGGCGGGGCGCGGATGAGGTCGAGGTGGACGGAGTGAACGGCATTGCAGTCGGCCAAGAGGTTCTCGTGGTCGTGCAAGAGACGCCCGATCAGAGCCTGAAGACGTTCCTCTACTCCGGGGATCCGGGCGACATCCGCCGGGGCAAGCGCTTTGACACCAAGATGGTCATGCGCGTCACCGCTGTCCACGGACGACGTGTTTGCTTCGACCGCCCGCTGCGGTTCGACACGCGGCCCGAGTGGCAGCCGGAGATCTGGAGCTTCCGCCCAACGGTGACGGAGTGCGGCGTCGAGAGGCTCGGGTTCGAGTTTCCCGCCGATCCGTATCGCGGACACTTCAAGGAGAAGGGCGCCAACGCGATCGAGCTCCGAAAGGTAACGAATTGTTGGATACGAAACGTCGCCATCCGCAACGCCGACCTCGGCATCAATCTCGTGGCCTGCGGCAACACTCTCGATGGCATCGTCCTCACCGCCGATCCCGGCCGCGGACGCCCGGAGGCTGGCGTGGCCGAGTGCACGGGTCACCATGCGATCCAGTGCAAACACTCCGAGGACAACCTGATCACCCGCTTCGACGTACGGGCGAGCTACATCCACGATCTCTCGGTCGAGCACGCCGCGGGCAACGTGTACGCGGACGGGCGCGGCGCGGACCTTTGTTTCGACCACCACAAGGATACGCCCTACGAAAACCTCTTCACCGACATCGATTGCGGCGCGGGCACGCGTGTCTGGATGAACGGGGGAGGGGACAGCCTCGGTCGGCCCTGTGCGGGCTGGGAGACATTCTGGAACATCCGGGCGGAAGCTCCCATCGAGCCACCGCCGGTGAGCTGGGGCGTGAAGAGCATGAACTTCGTCGGGCTGGTGACGAAGACCTTCTACTTCAGCGTGCTCGAGCCCGACGGCTGGTGGATCGAGGTGATACCGCCGGAGCGCCTACGGCCGCGCAACCTGCACGCGGCTCAACTCGCCCGCCGGCTTTCGGAAACGTCAAAGTGAAGTAGCGCAGGTTGCCGGCCTCCGTTCGAAACGGCAGGGCGGAAGCGACGCGGGCGCTACTCAACGTCTCCGCTCGCCATCGGAGCGCAACCACCAGCCGGGGGATGTCTATAAAGCCAAGGAGGTGCTTTGACGTTTACACTAAACGCCTGACGAGATCGCGCGCGTTGCTCGTTAACGTCACCCACTTGCCCGCCAGCTTGCGCTTAGTCCCACCCTGACCCGCTCACCCCGCCGAGCCAGCCGCGCAGGAGACTGTCGGTCAGTTTTCTTCAACCCCCAAGTCAGTCCCGATTATGTGCGCATTCCTGTTTGCGTTCCGCGGTCGCTCGCTAAGCAACCCGCGCTCCTCCCGTCCGCTCCACGTTGCCCACCGTTTGTGGCAAAGTGCAGCGGTCGTTCTTCTCGCCGCGGTTTTGAACTCCACCTCCGCTCCCGCCGTCGCCCAGGGCACTGAGTGGCAGGAGGTCCAGAGCTTCACGCCCATCCTCGATTTCAGCTTCGCGGATTACACGCTTCCGTCCGCGATCGGCCTGGCGCCGATCTACTCCTCCATCAGCCGGCAGAATGCCGCGACGGGTGAGAAACAATACTACACCGACGAAGATGGGCGCGTGAGTAGCAATCAGGCGTTCAGCCAGAATCCCTGGGCGCCGATGACCGATCGTCTCCGCATCTACGCTTATCCGCAGACGA
>DASWVO010000451.1:0-27360 GCA_036406235.1 Opitutaceae bacterium | reverse complement strand
CGACACCGTAGAGCGCGAGCACGGCGTTGCGTTTCGCCGGATCGACGTCCTTCGCCTCCATGCCGATCGCCGCGATGGTGCCGACCGCGCCGACCGCGAGGTTCTGCGACGTACGCTCGGCGCCGTGGCGCGAACTCACGTGCGCGATCTCATGGCCCATCACACACGCCAGCTCATCATCGGAGTTCACCAGTTTGAGCAGGCCGGTGTACACGCCGACCTTCCCGCCCGGCAGCGCGAACGCATTGATCTGGTCCGAGTCGAACACGACAAACTCCCACTGGGCGTTCTCGATGTCGCGACCGACCGATTTAGCGATCCGCTGCCCCACCCGCTGCACCTGCGCGTTGGCCGCGGGATCGTTGGAGACCTTCTCCTCCTTCTTGATCTGGTCGAAAGCGGAGAGGCCCATCTGGGCCTCCTGACTCGGTGAAACCAGCATGAGCTGAGACCGTCCGGTCTCGGGCACGGTCGTGCAACCGGAGAAGAAGGCAACCGCGACGAGGGGCAGCGCGAGCAGCGAACGTTTCATGGTGCGAGGAACTTACGAAGACAGACCGCCGGCGCAATCGCGGGTTTCAGTGTTTGAAGTGGCGGATGCCGGTGAACACCATTGCCATGCCGCGCTCGTCGGCGGCCTTGATCACTTCCTCGTCGCGCACCGAACCACCCGGCTGGATCGCGCACGTCGCGCCCGCTTCGGCGGCGGCGATGAGGCCGTCGGCAAACGGGAACAACGCCTCGCTCACCACGACCGAGCCCTTCAGGTCGAGCCCCGCCTCGCCGGCCTTCCACACGGCGATGCGCGAGCTGTCGACGCGCGCCATCTGGCCGGCGCCGACGCCGAGCGTCTGTTCGCCGCGCACATAGACGATGGCGTTCGACTTGACGTGCTTGCAGACCTTCCAGCCGAAGAGCATCGACGCCCACTCCTCGGGCGTGGGCTGGCGCTTCGTCACGACTTTGAACTCGGCCGGGTTGCCCAAAATCTTGTCGCGGTCCTGCAGCAGCACGCCGCCGATCACGGAGCGGACCTCCTTCAACGACTCCGCGCCGATGCCGCTCTTCGCGACCATGAGGCGCAGGTTTTTCTTTTTACGGAAAATCTCGAGCGCTTCGTCGCTGAAGCGCGGCGCGATGATCACCTCGGTGAATATCTCCGCGATCGTCTTCGCGAGCCCGCCGCCGAGCGTGTGATTGACGATGATGATGCCGCCGAACGGCGCCTGACGGTCCGTGGCGAAGGCCTTTTCCCAGGCCTCTTCGAGGGTATCCGCGCTGGCCACACCGCAGGGATTGGTGTGCTTGAGGATCGCGACCGTGGGCTTCTCGAATTCGCCGATCAAGTAGGTCGCCGACGTGATATCCAAAATGTTGTTATACGAGAGCTCCTTGCCCTGAAGCTGCTCGAAGTGCTCGTGGAACGTGCCGTAGAGGGCGGCCTGCTGGTGCGGATTTTCACCGTAGCGCAGCGACTGCGCCTTCTTGTAGGTGAGCGTGAGTTTTTCGGGGAAGCCGCTCAGAGCGGCGAGATCGGGTTCGTCCGCCTGCGACTCGAGATAGGCGGCGATCGCGGCGTCGTAGCTCGCCGTGCGCTGGAAGACTTTCAACGCGAGCTTGCGGCGGAGCGCGCCGATGTCGGCGGGACTGGCGCTGGCGAAAGCCGCGAGCACCGCGTCGTAGTCGGCCGGGTCGCACACGACCGTGACCGCGTCGTGGTTCTTCGCGGCGCTGCGCAGCATCGACGGGCCCCCGATGTCGATGTTCTCGATCGCCTCCTCGAACTCGACGTGCGGCTTCGCGACCGTCTGCTCGAACGGATACAGGTTCACCACCACGAGATCGATGAGCGCGATGCCGTGCTCCTTCGCGGCGGCGAGGTGGTCGGGCTTGTCGCGCCGGCAGAGAAGGCCGCCGTGGATCTTCGGGTGCAGCGTCTTCACGCGGCCCTCCATCATCTCGGGGAAGCCGGTGTGCTGGCTCACTTCGGTGACGGGCAGGCCTTTCTCCGCCAGAAGCTTCGCGGTGCCCCCGGTCGAGAGCAGCTTGTAACCGTGCTGATTGACGAGGGCCGTCGCGAAGTCGACCAGGCCGCGTTTGTCGCTCACCGAGAGAAGAGCCAGCTTTTCCATAAGGGTTGAAAGGCGTGTTGTGCGCCCCGTCGCGGAGCGTGGCAAGTCTGGAGCCGAGCGGGCGCGCCTCTGCACCGGCATCGCCGCGTTTCTCGACCGCAACGCGACGTTTCTCCGAGCGCGCACGCCCATTCCGCCACCGCACATGCGCCTTCTTTAGCCACGCGTGTAGCTTCGCTTATGGAATCAGAAGATTCCTTTATCGCACGCGTCCTCTTGGTGATTGCAAACGAAGTTTCTGCCACTGTCACCGAACTTTCTTCCCGCGTCAGCGAACATTCCGCGCTCGTCAGCGCGCAGTCCGCGACCGGTCGCGCGCGCTCTTTAAGTGCACGCGCGCGTCCGGCAGCTGCGCACCTGCTTCCGGCGCCTGCGCGGGTGGCTTCTCCGGCCGCACGCGGGGATTCCTCGCGCTCCACGGCGCCTCACACCGAGCTTCAATGCTCGTGGTGCGAATGCTCCGCGCTCTCGCCGCGCTCGAACATCAAATGCTCATGCATCCAGTGGTGCACCGCGGGCTGGCCGCGCACGAGCGTCAGCACGCCAAAGAGCACCAGCGCCACCCCACTCGCGCGCACGAGCCATCTCCGGTGCAACAGACTGAGTTTTTGCCCAAAGAGCGCCACGGCCAGCAGCCCCGGCAGCGTCGCAAAGCTGAACACATACGCACCGACCACCAGCGTCGCCGCCGAACCGGTGCCGGCGAGAAACAGCAGCGCCATGAACGACAGGCCACACGGCAGGAATCCATTTACCCAGCCGGCCAGCAGGCTCTTGAAGAGCGACGGCGAGCGCCACAGCGCCCCCAGCGAGCCGCACGCCGCTCTGCCCTGCCACCAGCGTAGCAACGGCGCCGGCCAGCGCCACTCGGTGGCGTAGGCCAGCCCCACGACGATCATCGCCCCGCCCACGATCCAGCCGATGACGTCCTGCACGCGCACGACCGGGTTCTGCTGATCGACCCATGTGCCCGCGAGCAGCAGCAGCACGCCGATAAAGAGGTACGACGTCGCCTTGCCGAGTTGGTAGGCCACCTGCCGCCACACGACCACCGCCGACGTCGGCGCCCCGACCGCCACGGCCATGGCAAACGCCCCACACATGCCGACGCAATGGCCGGTGCCCAGAAGGCCGAGGAGGAAAACGCTGCCCAAATCGACAAACGACATTTTCCCCCACGTTCCGCGCAGGGGCCGTGCGGGCGCAAACGAAAAGGAGGAAGGCATTCGCGCCGGCCGACGCGACCTTGACCGTCACCAAGGCGAAATCATTCTCTCAACCCAGCCGTGAGCGTTCTGGAGATCAAACCGCGCCATTTGCCTTGTCGTGGGTCGGGCTTTACGCCCGACATCGAAGACAGGGCTGTCGGGCATAAAGCCCCGCCCACGTGGCGCAACTGACGTTTCTAGTAACGCGAGCCACCCAGACCGCCCTCCCCCGCTTCATGCTGACTCATCCGCGGCAGACTCGCGTGCGTTTTCTCCAAGGGTGCGACGGCGCGCTTTTCGCGCTATCCGTGGGGCTCGCTTACGCGTTGCGGGCACGCTTTCCCTGGCTCGATCTTCCGGAGCTGGAGTCGTTCGCGAAATACGCCCTGCTCTTTCCCGCGGTGGCCTTCCTCGGTCCGGCCGTGCTCGCGAGCCAGGGTTTCTACGAGCGTCCACGACTCCTATCGCGACTCGGCGTACTGCTCTTGCTGCTACGCACCGCGGTCTTCACGATCGTCGGGCTCATCCTGCTGCTTTTTCTCGCGCGGGTGCAGTATGCCCGTTCGGTCGTCCTCCTGGCCGGCGCCTTCGGCAGCCTCTTCGTCTATGTCCGGCACGAGCTGTTTCGCTGGTTCGAGAGCACACGCCTCGCGCAGGAGCAGTGGCGCCGTTGCGTGCTCTGGGTCGGCACGCCGGAGGAAAACGCCCGCGCGCAAGATTCGCTTTCCGCGACCGAGTGCGACGCGATTCTCCCGGCGGGCGAATTCGATCCGCGCACGCAGTCGCCGGCCGCGCTCGAGGCGCTGCTCCACGACCACGCGATCAACGCTGTCGTCGTAAGCCTCAACGGACTCGACACCACGCACGTCGCACCCGTCCTCGCCGCGTGCGAACGCGAGGGTGTCGAAGCCATCGTGCGTCCCGGTCTCTTCGTCACCTCGTCGCACCGGCTCGCGCTCGACGCTCTCGGCGGCGAACCCGTGCTGTATTTCCGCGCGCAAGCCGCCTCGCCGCGACATCTTTTCCTGAAGCAGGCGCTCGATTACGGCCTCGCCGCCGGCCTGCTGGTGGTGCTGGCGCCACTGCTGCTGGCCGTCGCCCTTGCCCTCAAGCTCACCTCGCCCGGCCCGGTGCTTTACCGGCAGGCGCGCGCCGGCCTCAACGGACGCCCTTTCACCCTGTGGAAATTCCGCTCGATGCACCCCGACGCCGAGCACGCGCGCGCCGCCCTCGCCCCCCGCAACGAGATGCGCGGCCCGGTGTTCAAGGTGACGAACGATCCGCGCGTCACGCCGCTCGGCCGCTGGCTGCGCCGCCACAGCCTCGACGAGCTGCCGCAGCTCTGGAACGTGCTGCACGGCGAGATGAGCCTCGTTGGTCCGCGTCCGCTGCCCGTCGAGGAAGTGAAACGCTTCGAGCACGACACGCATCGACGGCGGCTGAGCGTGAAGCCGGGCCTCACCTGCCTCTGGCAGATCCACGGTCGCAACGATATCGCCGACTTCAACGACTGGGTGCGGCTCGATCTCGCCTATATCGACCAGTGGTCGCTGTGGCTCGACCTGAAAATCCTGCTCGCCACCGTCCCGGTTGCCCTGCTTGGCCGGGGCGGACGGTGAGCCGGGGCCCAGACACGCGCGGCTTGCGAGGTTGACTCCCCCTTCGGGTCACTCATGAAAAGCGCAGGCGCCCCGCGCCTGCTCCGGCCTGCGGCGCCCCCCCCTCCTTTCCGGTTCTGCCCAGGCGGCTCACCCTGCGTAGTCACTCCCCAACTACAACTTCTCCGTCCTGCGCGAACGCAGCCCTCACTCCCGGCCGATCCCCTTCAACCCCCGCCCGCGTGCTCTCTTCCACATCTTTTCCCGAATCACCGGGTCAGCCCGCGTCCGAATCTCCCTCCATGGAGGCGGTGGCGGCCCTGGCCGGTGTGGCCACCAGCACCGTCTCCCGTGCCCTGAAAGGCGACCCTCGCATCAGCCAGGCAACCCGCCAGCGCATTTGCGAGATCACCGAGCGGCTCGGTTACCGCCCCAATCCGCTGGTTTCCGCCTTGATGGCGCAGTTGCGCCACGGGCACCCGCCCGCCGCTCGCTGCAACCTCGCCTGGCTCGATTTCTTCCCCGACCCCGAGGACTGGCGTCGCGATCCCGTGCACGAGGCGTTCTACACCGGCGCCTGTTCCCGGGCGCGACGCGTCGGCTACGCCATCAGCCGTATCCGCGCCACGGAACGACCGGCGCCGCGTCTCGCCCGCATGCTCCGCAATCGCGGAATCCACGGCGTGTTGCTCCCCGCGTTTGACGAGAGCGAGGGGTTCGCAACCAACATTCCGCTCCCGCTCGGGGATTTCACCATCGTCGGCGTCGGCACGCGTTTCGAGCGGCCGTCACTGCATTATGCGAGCGACGATCAATACGAGGACGGTCGCCTCGCGGTGCAAAAGCTCTGGCAGCTCGGTTTTCGCCGGATCGGCTACGTGGGCGAGCCGCGCATCGAGAAGATCGTCAACGGCCGCTTTTTCGCCGGCTACTACGCCACGCTGCAAAGCGAGCTGAGCTGCACCCCGATCCCGCCGTTGTTGACAAGTCGCGACGATGACGTGGTCGCGTGGCTGCGCTCTGCGCGGCCCGATGCGATTGTCTCCGCGAGCCGGCGCGTGCTTTGCACGCTGCGCGCGGGCGGAATCCGCGTCCCCGAGGACGTGGCCCTCGCGCATCTCAATGTCGACGATGTCGAGGGTGCGCAGCCGGGCGACGTCGCCGGCATCCGGCAGGACAACGTGGGCGTGGGCGCCAACGCCGTCGAGCTGCTCGTGAGCCTGCTGTACCACAACGAGGTCGGCGTGCCGTTGCATCCGCGCGGCGTGCAATTGCACGGCACGTGGGTCCAGGGCCGCAGCGTGCGGCAGAAATAAGGCGAGATTCGAAATTCGAAGCACGTACCGAGGCCGCAGGCCGACAGCTCGGCATTCCGAAGCTCGAAACAAGCTCAAATGAGCCAAACCCAATGTTTCGGATTTCGAGCTTCGGATTTCGAGTTTCCCGGCGCTCGCCGGGGCCGGATCAGGCAACGTCCCGCCCTTTTACCGGTGCGCCGGGCTGTTCCTCGAAATACGGCATCGCCATCAACTCCTCGCGGATCGCCGCGATCTGCGTGCGCATGATGTCCGGCGAGTAGAGCGCGCGGTGCTCGGCGATGCCGTGGCTTGCCATGATCGCCGCGAGGCCCTCGTTCGCCGCCTCCAGCGCGGCGAGCGCCTCCTCGACGTTGAAGCGGCCCGGCGACGTCGGCTGCGGCGGCCAGCGCGCGTCGCTCACGTAGGCAGTCGTGATGCGGCGCATGACCGCGCGAAACTCGGCCCGACGCTGCACCTCGTCTCCACCAAGATGATACGCCACCGCTTGAAGTCCCTGGTGAATGCTGCGACAGACCGGGTCGAGCAGCCGCGCATGCGGCGTGTTGGCCCAGGCCTTGGCCGTGCCGCCGTGCCACGCGCAGCCATTCTCCACGCATTCGAAACCGCGTGCAGGGATCGCCGGATACGCGGCCACGGCCTCGCGCGGCGTCATGAGGCGGAAGTTCAGGTCGCGGGCGATGCCCAGGATCTCGCCGAAACGCGTCACGCTGTCCGGCGCCGGCTCGAAGAAGCGGGCGACGCCGTACTGCTTCACGTAGAAATAGGCGGTCGTGCCCACGTACTCGGCGTCCTCGGCATACGGCAGGAGGAAGCCGTTGCCCCCCGGAATCCGGTCGCGCCAGCGCTGCAGCGTCGCCCGCACCTCCGCGGGGGCGATCGGCTGGTCGCGATTTCCCTCCGTGGCGCCCATGAGGAACCAGAGGAGAATGTTGCACAGCATGTCCGAGCGCAGGATGATCCTGAGGCCGTTGGGCAGCAGGCTCGGCCGGAAGAGCGCCTGCAGGACGTCGGGCTTTTCGGCGATCTCGCGTTCGATTTTGAACAGCGCGTTCTTGTTGCTGTGGCCGCGCACATCGAACTTGAGCCCGGTCGCCTGACGCAGGCCGGGAACGCTCGAGAGCAGATACGAATCGGCGTCGCCGACGAGGGTATCGAAACCGGCGGCCCGAAAGATCTCCGGGATGAATCCCGCCCAACTGCATTCCGGATTCCAACCGGTGACCGGGCGCACGCCGGTGAGGCGCTCCCACGTGTCGAGTCCGTTGCGCAGCGAATCGAGCCCGATCTCCGGCTCGATGTTGGCGAGCATGATGTGCGTCTGCGGCGAGCCCACCGGCTCGATGCGCCCCTCGCGGATGCCCGCCTTCAGTTTTTCGAGGACCGCCGGAGCCTCCGCGGCAATGATTTCGAGCGTCTCGCCGGAAGCTTCGAACGCGATGGGCGCGTTTTCACGCGCGGAGAGGTCGAACAGCGGTTCGTAGGATTGGCGCACGACCCAGGCGCGTCGCTCGGGGCGAAGCTGGGAATACTGGAGGTTGCCGTGGGGGAGGAAGACAATGCCGGGTTGCATGAAGAGGTTGAATGAAGGGGAGCGCAGAAGCGGCCCGCATAGCCGCAGTCCCGGCCCGCGTCGGCGAGACTCCGGTCTGCGCAAGGCCTTGCACCCGCCGCTCCTTGCCGGCCGGCGCGGGGTGGACTTTTGCTGCGGGCGCCCTTTCATCCCGCAACCCGGCCTTCCCGCCCCAACTCCTCCGCATGTCCGGCTTCCACTTCGCCGATCTCGCCGTCGCCCTGCTCTACATCGCCGTCGTCTTCTACCTCGGCGTCCGCGGCGCCCGTCGCGCCGACAAGAACCAGGAGGGCTATTTCCTCGCCGGTCGCAAACTCGGGAAGATCTACCAGTTCTTTCTGAATTTCGGAAACGCCTCCGACGCCAACGGCGCCGTCTCGACGACGAGCCTGGTCTACCAGCAGGGCGTCTCGGGCGTGTGGCTCGCGTTCCAAATGATTTTCCTGAACCCGTATTACTGGTTCATGAATGTGTGGTTTCGGCGCGTGCGGCTCGTGACCACCGCCGATCTCTTCGAGGACCGCCTCGGCAGCCGCGGGCTGGCGCGCTTTTACGCCCTGTTCCAATGCATCACGTCGGTGATCATCGTCATCGGCTTCGGCAATCTCATCACCTACAAGATCTCGACCGCGCTGATCGTGAAGCCCGAGGCGGCCTGGACCGCGTCCGAGCGCGCCTCCGTCGAGGGGCATCGTGAGCTGCAGCGCTACGAAGCCCTCTTGAAGACGACCCCGGTGGCCGAGCTGCCCGCGACCGACCAGGCCCGCCTCACGGTCCTGCGCGAACAGAAGGCGCGCGGCGATCTGCGCAGCACCATCTCGCCGATCGATCCCCTGACATTCTACCTCGCCTATACGCTGATCGTCGGCGCCTACGTGGTGCTGGGCGGCATGACCGCCACCGCCGCCAACGAGGTTATCCAGAGCCTGCTCGTCGTCGTCTTCTCCGGTATTCTCATTCCACTCGGCGTTGCCGCGCTCGGCGACTGGAGCACCTTCAGCGAAAAGGTGCCGGCCGCGATGTTCGAGTTGTTGCGCGACGACGGACCCTCACGGCAGATCACCGGCTGGGTGCTGGCCGGCATCCTCGCAAACTCGCTCGTATTCATCAACGGGATACCAGGCAACATGGCGATCTATGGCTCGGCGCGAAACGAGTTCTCCGCGCGCTTCGGCGGAGTCAGCGGCACGTTCGCCAAGCGGCTGATGATCATCATGTGGGCGTTCTGCGGACTCGTCGCGGTGGCCCTTTACCAGGGCGCCGGCGCCCTCGCCGATCCCGACGAGGCCTGGGGCACGATGTCGCGGCAGTTGCTCGGTCCGGGCATGCTCGGCCTGATGGTCGTCGGGGTGCTGGCGGCCAACATGTCCACCGTCGCCGCCCAGACGATGGCCGTCTCGGCGCTTTTCGTCCGCAACATCTATCAGCCTTTCCGGCCGGTCGCCTCGGAAAAGGAGAACGTGCTGGCCGGACGCCTCACGATTGTCGCGGCGCTGGGCCTCGGCATCGTCGCCGCCCTCAGCATGAACGACGTGTTTCTGATGCTGCAGTTCATGATGACGATCAACGTCCCCTTCGGCGCGGCGGTGATGCTGATATTTTTCTGGCGGCGGCTCAGTCCGGCCGCCGTCTGGATCGCCGTCGGTCTCTCGGTCATCGTGAATTCCGTCAGCCCGATCATTCTCCCGCGGATCGAGGCCGTGCGCGCCGCGCCCGCGCTGGTCGAACGCGTCGCCGACGAAACGGGGCGCATGCATCCGGTCTATTTCGAATCCGTCGTCCGCGTGCGGCCCGGCGACGATGCGAGTCCGCTGGTGGGCCGCGACCGGTTTCACACGGAGCTCTGGTTGCTGAAGCGGCTGGGCGTGCCGGTGGAAACGCTGTCGCCGAGCAACCAGTTCGCCGCACGCCTGCTCTTCTCCGCGTTCACCCCCTTCCTCTTCCTGATCGGCTTCAGCTATGTGCTGCGTCCAGCCGACCCCCGCTGTACCGATGCGTTCTTCGGCAAGATGAAAACGCCCGTGGGCCCAACCCCCGCCGAGGACGAGGCCGCGATGGCGGCGACGTTGCGCGACCCGCATCGTTTCGATCACCTCAAGCTGTTTCCCCAGTCCAACTGGGAGTTCACCAAGTGGGACCGCGTCGACCTCGTCGGCTTCCTCGCCTGCTGCGCCCTTTCCGGTGGAATCATCGCCCTGTTCTGGGGTCTGCTGCGCCTGGCCGCGCCGTGAGGATGCGAAGGCAGGAGGCGTTTTCGCCCGGGTCTTGGATTGCACGGCGGCGGACGAAGGGGTGTCCGCCGTGCGTTTCGTGACGTGTCATTAAAGCTTCGGGTAGGGCGAGCCGTCCTCGGTGAGCCGCGGCTCGGCGAGGCCGCCCCGCCCTGCCATGCGTCACCGTGTTTTCGACCCCAGGCTCTTGGCGCCGCGCCATGTTTCGTCCGGACGCGTATTCGCGAAACGCTCTCCCCGCCGCCTACGCCTGTCCGTCACTCCGATGAACGCATCGGGGCGCCCCGGGATGTTCAACCGATGTCGTTCTCGCTAATATCTGCTGGCCCCTTGCTTTCCCGAGTTCGCCAACACCCCGAACGCTTTGATTGCCATGCATCACTTTGCCTCCGTTGCTGTCATGCCGTGCTCCCAAGCCGCCCCCTGCGCCACTCACCACCGCCTCCTGCTCCCCGCCGCCACCACCACGGCGCTGCCGGCCGACTTCGCCGAGGTTGTGGATCACCTGTCCGGCCTGCTAAAATCCTCATCGCGAGAGCCGCGGCTGGCTCCTTGCGCCGCCGGTGCTCCGCAGGAAGGACCCTGCCTATGAAAATCACCAGTTCCGCCTTCAAGCACGGCGAGAGCATTCCCAGCGAGTACTCCCGGTACAACGAGAACCACAGCCCGCCGCTTTCGATCTCCGAGGTTCCGCCCGAGGCGCAGAGCGTTGTCGTGATCATGGACGACCCGGACGCGCCCCGCGGCACGTTCACGCATTGGATCATGTTCAACCTCGACCGCAATATCGGCACGATCGAGGAGAACCACCCGCCGCGCGATGTCCGCATGGCAAGGAATGACTGGGGCGAATCCTCCTACGGTGGGCCGCGCCCGCCTTCGGGCAGCCACCGCTATTTTTTCACCGCGTACGCGCTCGATTGCCGACTCGACGAGCCGGACGGCTGCAGCCGCTCCGATTTGGAAAGCGCGATGGAAGGGCACGTGATCGCCTCCGCCCAGTTGATGGGCACCTACGCCGCGCCGCATCACACCGGCCGGCGATAGTCCCGGCACGGCGCTCTTACGAAGTCACGAGCGCAGGTCGCTACCGGACCAGCCCCGCCGCCTTCGCCGCGATCCGCTCGACAAACGCCACGCGTTCCGCCGGGGTCGTTTCGTTGAGGCAGGGCTTGCGGCGCAACACGAGCGCATCGCCCGCGCGCTCGAGCAGTCCCCAGCCGTCGGGTACGTCGGCCCAGGCGACGACGTCGGGTTCCGCCACGAGGTAGAGCAGCGTCGCCGCCCGCCAGCGCGCAAGCTTGGCAAACTTGGTGCCTTCGAACAGCCGGGTCTCGGCGGCGCGCAACTGTCGCGTGAGCCGGGCATGGGTTGCGTGGCGCACGCCGCGCAGGTCGATCGCGTCGAACTGTGGAAACAACTCCTCGCCGCGCCTGAGATCCGGCCGGTGCGCACCGATCGCCTCGCGTAGTGCCAACAACCTTACACGCAACTCCGCGACCTCCGCGAGCGTGGCGGCCTCGCCCGCCGCGTCGCGCCGGAAATCCGCCCGCGACACCTTGCACTCGAACACGGCGGTGCAGGCCGCCTCCGACAACACGCGCGGCGTCGCCGCGGCGACATCCGCACGATAGCCGCACCGCGGCAGCCGGACCTCCGCGCCGCACAAGACGAGTCGCTGTGACCGCGCCCAGTCCGCCGCCAGCCGCTTGAGTTCGCGGTGCGCGACCGATTCCCCGCTCGCTCGAGGGAGCGAGACGACGACAGGCGTGGATGCGATCAGATCGTCCGACACGATGACGTTCAGACAACACGATTCCCCCAGCGGTTTTCGACCGAAATCCGGACGCCCCCGCTCTTCGTCCCGCCTCACGCTGAACTTTTCGATCCGGCCTGAAAAAACATGGAGCGCCGCCAAAGCGAATCCGCCGTTGATCCGTCGCGGCTTGCGCCGAGGCACGAGGCGCGCGGGTCGCCGCGGTCGAAGCGCCGCGCGCACCAAAATGCCGACCCGCTGTCTGTGCCGCCCTTGCTGCTTTCATGAGTACTGCACCTGCCCTTACCGCTCTAGTCACCCGCCACTTCAACGCCTCACCTGAGCGCCTCTACGATGCGTGGCTGCAGCCCGCGCTGATCGGACGCTGGATGTTCGGCCCGGCGGTGCGCGACGAAGAAGTGCTTCGCCTCGACGTCGATCCGCGCGCCGGCGGCGGCTTTTCCTTCCTGGTGCGGCGGCAGGGTCGCGAAATCGATCATGTGGGTGAATACCTCGATCTTTCGCGACCGCATCGGCTGGCGTTCACGTGGACGACCCGGGATTCCCTGCCCGCCACGAGCCGCGTGATCGTTGCCTTCACGCCCGCCGACGATGGCTGCGAACTCACGTTGAACCACGAACTGCATCCCGACTGGAGCGACTTCGTCGGCCGCACGGAAGAGGCGTGGAAAAAGATGTTCAACGTCCTCGCCGCCGTCCTCGCCTGAGGCGGCCTGAACCGCGCCGGATCCTGCGCTCAGCCGCTGGCCCCGCCTTCACTGCCCGTCCGGCGGCGGCGCGGCGCCGGGCGAAGCCGACGAGATCAAGCCGGCTTCCGCCAGACGCCGCAGCACTTCCCTCGACGAGATGACCCAGCGCCAGCCGCTCTCGGTGTTGTGATAGGTTTCGCGATTTTCGATCGTGGCCCCGCTGGGATCCTGCGCGATCATGTGGAGCGTCCGGTATTCGGTGCCTTCGTCGAGCGCCGGATCGATCCCGCCCGTGCCGGGCATCTCGTTGGCCGCGAGCGCCCGGTTCGGAGACGGGGGCGGTGTCGTCGCACAAAGGAGTTCCGCCACCATTCGTTCCGGCGTGCCGTAGCGGGCTCGCACCTCGGCCGGCAGTTTTTCGAACGCGCCCTGCGCCAGATCCAACCCATCCGGCGCGATCGTGATCAGGTTGACCAGCGTATCAGGATCGCCGCCCTCGATCGCCAGCCGCGCCGTCTCCGCCACCGACTGCGGCGTGGAGCGATCGGCGCCCGCCGGTGGCTCGGTTGCGGCGGACGGCGGGAGCGACGCGTTCGCCGGCGCCCGCTCCGTCCTCTCACCAGGAACGGAGGACGCGGGCGACTGGGGGGGTGTTACCATCCCCGGCGCCGTGCCGGCGACCGCGAGTCGTTCGTGGTCGGCTGTGAGCGCCTTCGTCTCGGCGAGCGCGTGCCGGAGCTGGACATTCTCACGTCGCAAACGCGCGTTGATCTGCCACTGCCAGGCGATCCCGCCGCCGATCAAGACGGCCGTGGCAACAAAGACGACTCTCGCGGTGTTCATGCGCATGGGCTGTGCAACCCGCAGACCGCATCCGGCTGCATCGGTGCGAAGCCTACCGCGGCGGAGGCGGAACGCAATGCGCCGCGCGGCAGCGGCCCGGTGCAGCGCGGTCTTTTTGCCGGGACCGGCAGGCTCAGCTCGCGCCGGTGTTGATCCGGTCGTTATACAGCGCCACGAGGGCGGCGCCGATCGCCTGCGAAAGATCGCCGAGCGTGGCGGGAACGATCTTCAGGTTCTTCTGTTGCACGGGAAACAGGTAAGGCATCGCCGCCTGGCGAATTCCGTCCAGGTAACGCTGACGAAACTCCGGCGTCGTCGCCTCCGGGTCGACGAGCCCGCCGCCGATGACGACAAACTCCGGATCGAGCGCGAGCACGAGGCTGGCGACGTGCAAGCCGAGCGCGCGGGCCTGAAAATCGAAAATCTCGAGGGCCAGCGGATCGCCTTTCTGGGCCCGCCCGCGCAGCGAGAGCGCCTTTTCCTTCGGGGTCGCGGTCGAGGTCGCGAGTTCGTGGCCCGGATGCTTCGGCAGCGTGTCCTCGAGCAACTGCGGCAGGCCCGAAATCGTAGTGTACGCTTCGATACAGCCCCAGTCGCGGCCGCAACCGCACCGGTAGGGGCGGACACCGCCCAGCAGGTGCAGCGCGGCCGGCATGTGCCCGGCTTCCATTCCGGCAAACATGTCGCCGTCGAGCGGCAGGCCGTTGGGATCGACATAGGCGGCGCCCAGCCCGGAGCCCGGGGCGAGCATCAGCACGCCGGCCCTGCGCTCGCCGCGCACGCGCGCGGCCTCGGCAACGCCGCCGTAGTTGCCGTCGTTGCCGACGACGAGCGGGATCGGCCGGCCCGCCCGCGCGGCGAGCGCGATCCGGTATTCGTTATAAAAGTCCCAGCCCGCGAAGCTCAGCGGCAGATTGGCCGAACGGTCGAGCACACCGTAGCTCTGATACGGTCCCGGGATCGCCAGGCCCGCGCCGGCCACCTGGTCCCAGGAAAGTTGATTCTCGGTCAGAAAGCCCTCCACGCCCTCCACCCAGCCCCGGATCACCGCCGTGGTTCCGGCCTGCGTGTTCGTCGAACTCTGGCGGAGCTTCGTGGAAATCGTCGTGCCGTCGGCCCAAACGCCGCCAGTCTTCGAAGTGGTGGCGCCGCTGTCGGTGCCGAGATAAACGCGCTGAGTGTTACTCATAGGGCAAGGGGTTGCGAGATGCGGGAGAACGCTGCGGCCTGTCGCGCCGGCGTCAACGCACACGCCAGCTACGCCTCAATCCCGACAAGAGAAAAACAAAAAATGCGCGAGGGTCTCGCGACATTGCGTCATTCCAGCCCGAGCTTGCGGCGGCCGGCCTCGGAGATCATCTGCGGCGTCCACACCGGGTCCCAGACGATGTGCACCTGCGCCGTCTCGACGCTCGGCAGCGCCGCGATCTTCTGCCGCGCGTCCTCGGCGATCACCGGGCCCATGCCGCAGCCCGGCGCCGTGAGCGTCATTTTCACCTCCACGCGGTGTCCGCCGGCCGGGGCCGGTTCGATCGCCAGATCGTACACCAGCCCGAGGTCGACAATGTTCACCGGGATCTCCGGATCGAAACAGGTCTTCAGCGCCTCCCACACCGCCTGCTCGCTGAACTCACCCGCCGCGCCGGCCGGCGCGGCCTCTTCCACGGGCGTGTGGCCGGGGATGGCGTCGGCGTCGGCCCGGGCGATGCGGAACAGGCCGCGGTCGGTGCGCACCGTGACATTGCCGCCTAGCGTCTGCACGATGTGCACTTCCGTGCCGGCCGACAGCGACACGACGTCGCCTGCGGGGATCACGGTCGCGGATACCTCTCGAGAAAGAGTGGAGTTCATGCCGGTAATCAACGCACGTAGATCTCGACCGGCAAGCGCGCGTAGACGCCGCGACGGTCGTTGAACTGCTCGAGGATCTTCACTTCCTCGCGCATCTGCTCGACCAGCCGCGTCGCGACTCCGGCGCGCGATGTCGCCGGCTTGAACCCCTCGAACATTTCGGCGATCGCCTCGGCAAGCTCCTTCTTGCGCGGATATTCCGTGACTGCGTAGTCGGCGCCGAGTCCCGCCTTTTGAGCGGCATACGCGAGCGCGGCTTCCAGCCCGCCGATCTCGTCGACCAACCCGAGCTTGAGCGCCTCCGCCCCCGACCACACGCGGCCCTGCGCGATTTCATGAACCTTGTCGCGGTCGAGCTGACGGCTCTCCGCGACCTTCATGAGAAACTCGTCGTAGATCCAGTCGACCATGTGCTGCCAGCGTGCGAGTTCGTCCGCCGTCTGCGGCCGCGCGATCGTGAGGCTGTCGGCAAACTTCCCGGTCTTCACCACGTCGAACGTGAAGCCGAGATCGTTGGCCAGCTTCTGCGCGTTGAAAAACACGCCGAAGACGCCGATCGAGCCGGTGATCGTGGTCGGCTCGGCAAAGATGCGCTCGCCGTAGGTGGAAATCCAATACCCGCCGGAGGCGGCGTAGGAACCCATCGAGACGACGACCGGCTTCTTTTCGCGCGCCAGCCGGATCTCGCGCTGGATGCGCTCCGAGGCCGAGGCGGAACCGCCGGGGCTGTTCACGCGCAGGACGATGGCCTTGATGTCGTCGTCCTGTCGCAGACGGCGCAGTTCGCGCGAAAACTTTTCTCCGCTCACCTCGCCGATCTCACCCTCGCCGTCGACGATATTGCCCTCGGCGTAAACGACCGCGATGCGGCCACGCTTGCCGCGCTTGCCTTCGCCGCCGTCCTTCTCCGGCTTTACGCCCGTCACCTCGGGCGCGACCTTGATGTAGTCGGCCAGGCCGATCTGCTTGAACGCATCCTTCGGTCCCGTGCGCCCGGTCTTCTTCTTCAATTCCCCGAGGATTTCGTCGCGATACAACACGCGCGAGATCACGCCGGCCTTCAGCGCCGCCTCCGGCCGCATCCCCTCGCCCGACTCGATCAACGCCTGGAACTGCTCCGGCGTGATGCCGCGATCGGCCGCGATGCCGTTGCGGATCTCCCTCCACACGTCGTCGAGAAGCAACTGGAGCTGCTCGCGGTTTTCCGGACTCAGGTCCTTCCGCACAAAGGGCTCGATGGCCGACTTGTATTTGCCGACGCGCGTCACCTGCACGCCGATGCCGAAGCGCTCGAAGGCGCCCGCAAAAAACATCGGCTGGCTCGCGAGGCCGGAGACCATGAGCAAGCCGTAGGGATCGACCGCCACGTCGCCCGCGGCCGAGGCGAGGTAGAGTTCGCGCGTGCCGGCGAATTCGAGGAAGGCCTGCACGGGCTTGCCCGCCGCCTTCACCTCGCCGAGCGCCTCGCGCACTTCGCGAAGCGCGGAAAAGCCCGTCCCGTAACCGACCGGCTCGAATTCACCATGGAGAAACACGCCCGCGATGCGCTCGTCCCGGGCCGCAGCACGGAGCGCGTTGGTCACCTCGCGCAGTTGCAGCGATTTTGACTCGCCGCCGGTGAACGCCTCGACAAGGGCCGCGCCGTCGAACTGCTGTGGCGCATCGGTGATGTTCACGCCCAGGTCGAAGACGAGATACGCGCCCTTCTCCACGCTCACCGTTTTTTCGCCAAGGGCGGCGACGACGCCGAGAAAAACAATCAATAAAAGGACCGCACCGCCCGCAAAGATCAGCAACGCAACCAGCGAACCGAGCAGCGACGTGAAGAAGTTCTTCATATGAAACGAAACTAGACGCCCGGCCCGGCGCAGCCAGTCCAAACACTCGCGGCGGGTCGGGCGCGCGACGAACGGACGAACGGCAGGGACGAATGGTCGCCTTCACCTCCCGCGCCGCGCGATCAAGCGTCACTCAACTGTCGCCTTCCGCCCCCGTTTGCGGATTTGCGGTTTGGCTCAGCTTTTGCAACGCTGCCCGCCGACACCATGAGCGAGCAAAAGGAGCTACTCACCACGGCCCGCAAGGCCCTCACGATCAATCTCGATGATGCCAAGTACGGCACGTTCGCCGAAATCGGCGCCGGCCAGGAGGTCGCCCGTGAGTTTTTCCGCGTAGGCGGCGCCTCGGCCACCGTCGCGAAGTCGATGTCGGCCTACGACATGACTTTCAGCGACGAAATCTACGGCAAGGCCCCCCGCTACGTCTCGCGGGAACGCCTCGCGACCATGCTCGAGCACGAGTTCACACTGCTGCGCGAACGCCTCGACGCCAAGCGCGGCGCCAAGACCACCTTCTTCGTCTTCGCCGATACCGTCGCCACGCGCAGCTTCAAGGGAACCGACGGCTCCAGCGGCGGCGACGGCTGGCTGGGCATCCGTTTCCAGACCGAGCCGGACGGCCCGCCCAACGACATCATCCTGCACGTGCGCATGTGGGACAAGGACTCGCTCCTCCAGCAGCAGGCGCTCGGCGTCGTCGGCGTGAACCTCATCTACGGCGCGTTCTACTACCGGCTCGACCCGCGCAAATTCATCCAGTCGCTCGTCGACAACGTCGGCGCCGACCGCGTCGAGGTCGACATGCTGCAGTTCAGCGGCCCGGTCTTCCAGCAGGTCGACAACCGTCTGATGTCCCTCCATCTCGTCGAGTTCGGCCTCACCAACGCCGTGATGTTCGGCACCGACGGCAGCGTGCTGCAACCCTCCGAGGTGCTCTATAAAAAGGCCGTGCTCGTCGAGCGCGGCAGCTTCCGCCCGGTCACGCACGTCAACGTCGACATGCTCAACTGCGCCTGCGCGCAGTTCATGCAAGAGCCCGCGGTGAAGGGCAAAAACGTCGTCGTGCTGATGGAGATCACGATGAACAACCTCCTCCTCGCCGGCCAGCTCGACGCCGAGGACTTCCTCTCACGTGTCGAACTGTTGGGCGACATCGGTTTCACCGTCCTCATCTCCAACTATTCGGAGTATTACCGCCTCACCGCCTACTTCCGCCGCTACACGCCCGAGATGATCGGCATGGCGCTCGGCATCAACACGCTCCTCGAGATCTTTAACGAGAAGTATTACGAGCACCTGCAGGGCGGCATCCTCGAGTCGTTCGGCCGCATGTTCCGCAACGCGGTCAAGCTCTACGTCTACCCGATGCAGACCGCGGCCTACGAGCGCTACCTGGCGAGCGGCGTGAACGCGACCTCGCCCGCCGAGCCGCCGCAGGGCTTCGCGGCCAATGTGTTGATCACCGCGAGAAACCTCCACGTGCCCGACAACCTGCGCAACCTCTACGCGCACCTGCTGGAGAACCACTACCTCGAGTGTATCGTCGGATATGATACATCGATCCTGAGCATCTTTTCGCGCGACGTGCTCATGCGCATCCAGGCCAGCGATCCGAGTTGGGAGAAGATGGTCCCCGGACCGGTTGCCGCCGCGATCAAGCGGCGCCGCCTCTTCGGCTACCTCGCGCCCGGCGCCGCCGAAACGAAACCCGCCCCCGTCGCGCCGATGCAGGCGACCTGAGCCGTGCCCAGTCCATGAAGCCACGAATCTCCGTCATCACCCTCGGCGTCGACGATCTCGAGCGCGCCGTCTCGTTCTACCAACACGGGCTCGGCCTGCAGACCGCAGGAATCGTCGGAAAAGAATTCGAGCACGGAGCCGTGGCCTTCTTCGACCTCCAAGCGGGATTGAAGCTCGCGCTCTGGCCCCGCGCGAGCATCGCCCACGACAGCGGCATCCTCCGCACGCCGGCCTCCGCCACCGACGTCACGCTCGGGCACAACGTGGCCTCGCGTCAGCACGTCGACGCCGTGATGCAGCAGGCCAGGAACGCCGGCGCCACGATCGTGAAGGAAGCGCACGACACCTTCTGGGGCGGCTACGCCGGCTACTTCCAGGACCCGGACCAGCACCTCTGGGAAGTCGTCTGGAACCCTGATCTTCCCGTCGAATGAACCCGCCACTCCGCTGAATGGGCCGCGAGCCATGGGACGGTCAGCGCGGCGCCCCCTGTGAGTCGGGGAAAAACCCCGCCCCGCCGCCTGCTTCGGGCCGACACGGGCAGTTGAGTGTCACTCGTTCGTGAGCGATGGTTTGCCACACTCATGAGCAGCCTCTTCACGCCCGTCGCGCCGGAGATCTGGGAACTAAATCACCCGCACGTCGTGCTCGGCATGGAGCTGGGACGTCGACTCACCGTCATACGGCTGCCGTCCGGCGACCTTTGGGTGCATGCCTCGCTGCCGCCCACGTCCAAACTCACCGCCGCCCTCGCGGCCCTCGGCCGCGTCGGCTATATCATCGGACCGAATACGTCCCACGACGCCTACCTTGAGGAGTTCGTCGCGGCCTATCCCGACGCCGAGTTTCACGCCACCCCGGGGCTCGCCGATGCGAACCGCCATCTCCGACCCACACATACGCTCGGCCCAACCGCGCCGCCCGCCTGGATGGAGGTCCTCAGTCAGCACCTCGTGGCCGGCATCCCCCGGCTCAACGAGGTCGTCTTCCTCCACCGCCCCAGCCGCACGCTGATCCTCGCCGACCTCGCTTTTAACATCCTTCCGCCCAAGCCCTGGCTCACCCGCGTAGCCCTCACGCTCAACGACGCCTACGGCCGCTTCACGCCTTCGCGTTTGTTAAAAACCCTCATCCGCGATCGCGACGCCCTGCGCGCATCGCTCGCCACGATCCTGGCCTGGGATTTCGACCGGATCGTCGTCGGCCACGGCGCCATGATCGAGACCGGCGGCCGGGAGGCGCTCCGCGGGGCGTTTGCCTTCCTCGAGGTTGTGCCGGCATGACCCGGTCGAAACCTCAAAACAGTTGTAGAAATTCTGCAATAACTGGCTAAGGTCAGCAGCGTTTTCGCCATGATCTTCCTCCGTCGCATCGAGCTCACCGGCGATCCGGACCGGGGGCATTTTCCCTTCGACGTCCCGGCGCTGCGCGACTTCACGCGGCTCGAATTCAACTCCCCGGTTACCTTCTTCGTCGGCGAAAACGGCACGGGCAAGTCCACGCTGCTCGAGGCCATCGCACTTCGCGCCAGGCTGCCCTGCGCCACCGGACTTCCGCTCGAACACGAGCCCACGCTCGCCGGGGTGCATCCGCTCGCCCATTGCCTGCGCCTGGGCTGGATGCCGCGGACCAAGAGCGGTTTTTTCCTGCGCGTGGAGGATTTTTTCAGCATCGCCCGCGAAACCAAGCAACGCGCCGAGGCGATGGGCGTGTATGCGGAGCGCTTCATCGACGAGCCCCGCGCGACGAGTTACCTGCCCTCCCAGCGTCACGCCGTGGAGGAGCGCAACGGTGAAGACCTGCACGTCCTCTCGCATGGCGAGAGTTTTCTGAAATTCGTCCAAAGCCGCTGCACCGCCGGCGGCCTGCACATCATCGACGAGCCCGAGGCCGCGCTCTCGCCGCAACGTCAACTCGCCTTCATGAGCATCATCAAGCAGTTGGTGGCCGACGACGCGCAGTTTATCATCGCCACGCACTCGCCGCTGCTCCTCGCCTTTCCCGGGGCGCAGATCGTGAGCTTCGACGAAAAGGCGCCGCAAAACGTGAATTTCGAAGAGCTCCCGCATGTGACGCTGACCCGGAATTTCCTCTCCGATCCGGAGCGTTTTCTACGCGAATTGTAGGACAACGGCACCGTCGAGGGGCGCCGTGTTTGCTGACGGAACTGGGGACGCGACGCCCTCGTCGCGTCTTCATGCATCCTTGAAGCCCCGGGCGAGGCCGGTTGCGGCCGACCGCCAGCCCGCCCGACGCAATCCCCACCCGCCGGTTGAATTTTCCTTCAAGGGGACGACGTTGCCGACGTGAACGGCAGGCCTGTCATGGAGACCGACGCCGATGAGGCGATCGACCCGATCTGCGGCATGCACGTGCGCAAGGACGGGGCGCTGACCGCCGAGAAGGACGGCGAGACGTTTTACTTCTGCAGCGAGCACTGCCGCGCGCAGTTCGTCGACGCGAAACGCCACGACGCGGCCGGTCACCCCGCGCACGGCCATGAACACGCGATGCGGCCCGCCCGCGCGCGCCCCGCGCATCCCGCGGCCCGCGGCAAGACGATCTACACCTGTCCGATGCATCCGGAGATCGAGCAGGATCACCCCGGCGACTGCCCGAAGTGCGGGATGCCGCTCGAGCCCAAAACCGCCGGAGGCGAAGACGCCGAGGCCGCCGAACAGGCCGAAGTCCGCTCGCTCGCGCGCAAGTTCTGGATCGGGCTGGCCCTCACGATTCCGGTGCTCGCCATCGCGATGGGCCACGCGATCCCGGGCCTACACCTCGAGAGCCTCGCGCCGAAGGGCGTGTTGAACTGGATCGAATTCGTCCTTGCCACGCCGGTCGTCGTATGGGCAGGCGGCATCTTTTTCGCGCGTGGCTGGCGCTCGCTCGTCAATCGCAGTCTTAACATGTTCACGCTCATCGCGGTGGGCGTTGGCGCGGCCTATGCCTACAGCGCGGTGGCGGTGCTGGCGCCGGGAATTTTCCCGGCGTCGTTTCGACGCGACGGCGAAGTGGCACTCTATTTCGAAGCGGCCGCCGTGATCACTGTCCTCGTATTGCTGGGCCAACTACTGGAGGCTCGCGCGCGCAGCCGCGCCGGACGCGCCATCAAGGCCCTGCTCGGCCTCGCCGCGAAGACCGCCCACCGGGTGCGCAACGGCGCCGAGGAGGACGTGCCCGTCGAACATATCGAGAAAGGCGATCTCCTGCGCGTGCGGCCGGGCGAGAAGGTTCCGGTCGACGGCATCATCGTGGAGGGCCGGAGCAATCTCGATGAGTCGATGATCACTGGCGAGCCGATGCCGGTGGAAAAAAACAAAGAGGACAAGGTGACCGGCGCCACGGTCAACCAGACCGGCACGTTCCTCATGCGCGCGGAAAAGATCGGAGCCGAGACGCTGCTGTCGCAGATCGTGCACATGGTCGCCGAAGCGCAACGCAGCCGCGCACCGATCCAGAAGCTCGCCGACACCGTCGCGGGCTGGTTCGTGCCCGCGGTGATCGCGACCGCCGTGATCTCCTTTGCGATCTGGGCGATGTTCGGCCCGCCACCCGCGATGGCTTACGCGCTCGTCGTCGCGGTCTCGGTGCTCATCATTGCCTGCCCCTGCGCGCTGGGCCTGGCCACCCCGATGTCGATCATGGTCGGCGTGGGCCGCGCCGCCCAAATCGGGATGCTCGTGCGGAACGCCGAGGCCATCGAAACCGCAGAGAAAGTCACCCACCTTCTCACCGACAAGACCGGCACGCTCACCGCCGGAAAGCCCCGCGTGACGAGTCGCGTCGCCGCCTCCGGACAGGACGAGCGGGAGCTCCTCCGACTCGCCGCCTCGGTCGAGGAAAGCAGCGAACATCCCCTCGCCCGCGCCATTGTGGAGTCGGCCCGTGAAGCCGGCCTCAACCTGGAACCCGTCGCCGACTTTCAGTCGACAACCGGCGGCGGCGTGAGCGGCACGCTCGGCGGGAAGGCGCTGCGCGTTGGCCAGGAGAAGTTCGTCGCACAGGCAGGGGCCGCCGTTCCGGACGGTTTGCGCGAAGACGCCCGCCGCCGGCAGGAGAAAGCGGAGACGACGGTCTGGGTCGCCGCGGGCGACCGCGTCCTTGGCTTTCTCGGCATCTCCGATCCGATCAAGGAGACGACGCCTGTCGCCATCCGGGAACTACACGACATGGGCCTCAAGGTGATCATGTGCACTGGCGACAATCGGAAAACCGCCGAGGCCGTCGCCCGCCAGCTCGGCATCGACGAGGTCATTCCCGAGGTCGCGCCGCAGGACAAACACGCGATCGTCGAACGGCTGAAGCGCGAAGGCGCCATCGTCGCGATGGCGGGCGACGGCATCAACGATGCGCCCGCGTTGGCCGCCGCGCATGTCGGCATCGCGATGGGCACCGGCACCGACGTGGCGATCGAGAGCGCCGGCATCACGCTGGTCAAAGGCGACCTGCTCGGCATTGCGAAGGCGGTTCACCTCAGCCGCGCCGTGATGCGCAACATCCGCCAGAACCTGTTCTTCGCGTTCATCTACAACGTCCTCGGAGTGCCGGTAGCCGCCGGGATGCTTTTTCCGTTTTTCGGGATTCTGCTGAGCCCGATGCTCGCCGGCGCGGCGATGAGCTTCAGCTCGGTGTCGGTTGTCGGAAACGCGCTCCGGCTCCGGACCGTGAAGCTCGCGTGAGATTCCGTTGACCGACTACTGCGCCGCCGTCAGCTCCAGGCCAGCGCGGGCAAGGACGAGATTATCCTGGCCGCTCATGTACCGAATCTCGGCGGGGCCGGTTGTCGTGGGTGTGGGGATACGCGCCGGCGATCCGCGCTCGGCGACGATCTCGCGAAAATACGCGCCGTCCTTCTCGCTCTTGAGCACCACGGTCAGGTAGTCCCCCGCGTTGCCCGGGCCGGTCCACTCCACCTCGACGACCGAACCGGCCGACGCCCGGGCGGGGCCTTTTAGCGTGATTTGCGCCGGCACGACCTGCAATGTCCGGCGGCCGAGGACCCGGGCGCCCTGCCCGCTCATGTAGCGAATCTCGCACGGCCCCGGTTGGATCGGTGCGACCACTGTGAGCGGCGAGCCCTTTGCGGCGTCGGTGTAGCTTCGATACTGTCCGTCGGGCGTCGCCGCCGGCACGATCGTAAGGTAGTCGCCGCGATTCTTCGGACCGCTCCAGGTGACGCTCACGGGCGCACCGGCGATCGTCTCGGCGGCGGCAGCGAGTTCGACCGGCACGGCGACGATTCTGACGGGACGGCGCGCCAGCACGCGGTGCCCCTGCCCCGTCATGTAGCGCAACTCGGCCTCGCCGGCATCGATCGGCGCCGTCAACGACAGCGGAGAGCCGCGGGACGTCTCGCGGTAGTTCCGATACTGTCCATCCGGCGTTCCGGCGGGCACGACGGTGATGTAGTCCTGGGGATTGTCGGGACCCGTCCATGCCACCGGAAACTCCGCGCCGGCCTTCACTTCCTCCGGCGCAGCCAGGCTCGTGGGGGCGGCGATGATCTTGAGCGGGCGCCGGGCGAGGACCTTGCGATCCTGCTGGGTCATGTAGCGGATCTCGGCGTCGCCGGCCTCGACCGGCGCGGTGATCGCCAGGGGCGAGCCTTTCTCAGTCTCGGCGTAGTTGCGGTATTGGCCGTCGGGCGTCCCCGCGGGAACGATCGTAACATAATCGCCACGGTTGTTGGGGCCCGTCCAGGCGACCGTCACCTCCGTGCCGAGCACGACCTCCGCGGGCCCCTCCAGGGTGGCCGCCACGGGAGTGACGATTAGCCTGGCGCGGCCGAGCACGGTCTTGGAGCGCATGGCAACGTAGCGCAGCTCGAACTCCCCCGCCTGCATCGGCGCGGTGATCTCGAGCGGATTGCCGCGGCGGGTTTCACTGTAGTTATCGTAACGATACGCGGGCGCATCCGGCGCGACGATCGTCACGTAATCGCCGGGATTGTCCGGCCCGGTCCAGCGGACATGGAAGGCGGCTCCGGCCGCGATTTGCCCGGGTGCCTCGAGCGCGGCGGGAGTGAGGACCTCCGGCGCAGGCGGCGGTGCGGACGCGGGGGCCGCGACCTCGGCCGCCGCGGGAGGCGGCGGCGTGGACTCCGGCGCCTGGCCGACGGAAGCCGGACGCGAACAACGAGCGAGCAGCAGCGCGATCAACGCGAGCAGGAACAGCAAAACCACCAGGAGAAGACGGACGCGTTTGGACATGCCTCACGCAATGACGGCGGCCGTCGCGTGACCACGCCTTTTGTCTTCGTCTTTCGGCTAAGGGGATGCCGACGAACGCCTCCGACGCTCTCTCAGCGGTCGAAACGCACGCGACGGACGGTTTCCGACGGAGGCTTCCGATCGACCGGCTTTGCTTCGACCTCCGGCTCCGTCTCAGCCTCGGTGAGTTCGAGGTTGTTCACTTCGCCGCGGACCTCGGCGACCGTGGCCTCGGCCTTTTCCTCCTCGGTCTCCGCCTCCTCGGATTGCTCGAACTCGTTTGTTTCCGGGATGGCGGCATCGGAGCCGCGCAGCGACACGGCACTGCCGAGATGAGGCTTCGGCACGACGCCGCGTTTCTCCAACTGCTGCTCGGTGTCGCGAGCATACCGGGCCCACGGCAAGGCGCGCAACCGGTTCGCCGGAATCCGTTTTCCGGTGGCCTCGCAAACGCCGTAGGTCCCGGCGTAGATGCGCTGGATCGCGTCCTCCACCTCGCTCAGCGTCGCCTGCTCGACGGCGAGCAGTGCCATCGCCATGTCGTGATCGAACTCGTCGGTCGCGCTGTCCGCGATGTGCAGGCTGTGCGGCTCGACGCCTTCCGCGGAGTGATGAAGTTTCTCCGAGCGATCCTTCAACAGGCGGTCGCGCAAGGCGACCAGGGTCCGATGATGCCAGATCCATTTCGCCGGCACGACCGCGGGTTTCCCCGTCCGGTCGAGGGCGCTGGCTTTGCGACGCCGGCTGGCGACTCGCACCGGCGCCTGCCTTTTGACGGCGGCGGGCCGTTTTTGCGCCCCCCGCGCTTTGGTCGAGCTCTTCGTCTTCATGATGGGGAGATGCGAACTGTTGCCGCGACCGCGGCGTTCTCGATTGCGGCGCACTATCGCACAGCGCGCAGTCCTTCACCTCTGCGAAATTGGCATTCTTCTGCCAAAAATTGCGGCGTGGACCCGGGCAGGCCGGCCTGGAGCCGGCGGCCTCACGCGCGGGGCGACGCGCTGTCGCAGAAAGAGCGGCCCCCGCACGCAGGGCACCGCCGCCCCGGGGGACCGCGCCGGCTCCACGCCGCATCCAGCATCCGGATACGAAAAAGCCCCGGAACCTTTGCAGGTTCCGGGGCAAATTCGGGTGGGCGTTCGCCGCGCGCTCCTTCCCCGTTGCACACTGTTTGGCGCTCTCGCTTTCGCGGGCCGTGTGCTCCCCGACGCCACTCTCCGCGGCAGGCGGATGTTTCGGTCTCATGGCGGGACCGTCCTGGTCGTTTCCGGCCGGGATCTTTTGAGTGAGGCCTCTTCGCCCGGTTCGATCGCCACCTTGCCAGGTGCGGTTCGCCGGACGCGGTGCTGATGGGTCTGCAAGTGCGTTGGCATCGGCACCGGTGCCACGGGGTCGGCCCCGGTTTTTGACCGGGCGTTGGCCCCGCGTTACGGGTCTGACCTCTTACCTCTCAGGCTGCTTTGTCCTTGCAGTGAGGCGACGCGGTTTTTCGCGCCTCCCCGTTGAGGAGGTTGCACGGGCTTTGCCAAGTCCGCTCACTCCCCGTGTTCATGCTTCCTTTGCGTACCTGATTCGTCGTTTTGTGCGAACGAGGCCTTGGAGTGGGGTCGTCCCACCGGGAAGTACGTTCACGTTCTGGTCTTCACAGTAGCAGCCGTCACCCAGGGGTGACTGTGTTCGGTCGGCAGCTCGAAACGTTCTGCGGACCTTACTCGGCTCGAGCGCGGTTTCTGATCGCGTCTCGCCGCTCAGCTCCTGGTTCATGTCGCTGGGCCGGTCATGACACCGGCCAGAGGAGCTGGTGATATATGCCTGCGCCGTTGCGGTTTCAGCCGCAGACCCAGGGGAAAACAACACCAGCTGTCGTCTTCCTTTTCCCGGTTGCCCGGGGTCATCCCAGTCGCGCTTTCGGCGGGTTTTTCATGCCGCCGCGCTGGCGACTGTTCTCTCAAGGAACCCCGCGACTATACGCCCAGCCGGCCCGGTTTTCCTGCTATTTCTTGCGAAAAAGTTGGCAAGAATTGCGAGCGGCCCGGACGGCCTTGGCGCAAGCGCCCCCTGAGTGGGTTCTTTCCCGAGTTCGGGATGGGGCAACGGCCGGATCCCCTGACCGTGGCGGCAGGCCTGGAGACCTGCCGCCCACGTGCTCATGTTTGACGGGCCGTATCGCCCCGGTCAGGACGATTTCGCGGCAAGCTTCGCGGCGATTTGCGCCGTGTGCCGCCCCTGAAAGCGCGCGATCGCGAGCTCGTTGGCGCTGGGCAGGCGCTGGCCTTGCGCGTCGGTGATGGTCGTCGCTCCGTAGGGCGTGCCGCCGGTGATCTCCTTCATGTTGAGCAGCTCCTGGGCGGC
>DASWVO010000450.1:0-17237 GCA_036406235.1 Opitutaceae bacterium | reverse complement strand
ACCTGGAGGCTGTCTTGAACGTGGCGCTTCTGGGTACGGCCCGATCTCCGCGCGGGTCGTGATGGGGGTGCGATTCGCCAGCGGATTTGGCCCGCGTGCGAGCGGAGTTGGCCGTCTCGCCAAGGCCGGCGCCGGGCTGCCCCGGCAAGTCGGCGCTCGCACCGAGCGTCGCGGGACTCTGGCCGGCCGAAACTGGGCGAACCGCGCGTGCCGGCTGGCGCGTGGCGCGTGCTCCGGGCCGAAGCGCCTTTGCTTGGCAGAAGCGCTTGCTCGCGTTGCGCCGCCCGGGTCGTCCCGGGCACTATATCTTTCCCTTGGATGTCTTCGGTTAAGTAACTCCGACTGCGGGGCTTGGATCAGTGCTCCGCGCGCGCCGCCAGCTGCGCGAGTGCCTCGCCGGTCACGCGGCAGATCGTCCAGTCGTGCAGGCGGCGTGCGCCGAGCGATTCATAAAAGTTGATCGCCGGCTGGTTCCAATCGAGCACCGACCACTCGAAACGTCCGCAGCCCCGGGCGTGGGCGAGCCGGGCGAGATGGAGCACGAGCGCCTTGCCGAGGCCCCGGCCACGAAAGGCTGGGCGCACAAACAGGTCCTCAAGGTACAACCCGGGCTTGGCGAGGAACGTGGAGAAGTTGGAAAAGAACAGCGCGAACCCCGCCGGCGTGTGATCGGCGAAGGCGAGGACGCACTCGGCTCCCGGGCGGCCCTGGTCGGCCGGGAAGAGCTGGGCGCGCAGGCGTTCCTCGGTGGCCTCGACCTCGTGCGTGAGCTTTTCGTAATCGGCCAGCTCGCGGATGAATTCCAGGATTAGCGAGATATCGGCGGGCGTAGCGGGACGGATCTCGATCAGCGGCGTCATGGCCGCAGCATCCGCCCGCGGAGCCCCGGCGCACAACGCGGAATTGCGGAGTCCGCGCGCTCCGCCGCCGGACGCGTGCGCCGCCGGCGCTGTGGCAAGGGCTTTTCATCAGCTGAATTGCGGCCGGATTGCAGGTTCAAAAACTGCGGTTGTTGCCTCGACAACTTCAGAGGCGCTGGCTTGCGTCGATTCTTCTCTTTCCAGCTGAAACTGACGAAATGAAGACGACGTGCGTGGCCTGGCCTCGACGCGTGCTCTGGGCGGCCGCTTGGGCGCTTGGGCTCGCGAGCGCCGTTGCGGACTCTGCCGACCCGGAGGTCGTGGACCTGCAACTGCCGGGGGCACCGCGTTTCGAGCACGCCGGCTACTACGCGGCGATCGAGCAGGGATATTTTCAGAGCGAAGGGGTGGAGGTGGCCGTGCGCCACGCGGCGTCGCGCGCGACGCCCCTTTCGTCGCTGGCGGCCGGCGAGGCCGATTATGCGGTGGGCGGGGCGGACTTTCTCGCGGCGCGGCTGCAGGGCAGCCCGATCGTGATGGTGACGACGGTCTTTCAGGAGACCGAGCAGGCGCTGCGCGTCGTGGGGCCGGGCGAGATCACGACGCCGGCGGCACTGGTCGGGCGGGCGGTGCAACTGGCGAGTCCGCTGCGCTCGGCGCCGCTTCGGATCATGCTGCTCCAGGAAGGCGCCGGTCCGGAGCGGGTGCGCTGGCTCGAGCCCCACACGGGGGGCGAGGGGTCGCCCGGGGCGGAGGCGGTGCAGGCCTCGGTGCACGATGGGGAAGGCTTTTATCTGCGACCGGCCGATTTCGGGGTCGCGTACTTTTACGGCGCGGCGCTTTTCACGACGGAGGCGGAACTCGCGCATCATCCGCTGCGTGTGGCGGCGATGCGGCGGGCGGTCCTGCGTGGTTGGGACTACGCCCTGAGGCACTCCCCGGCGGTGATCGAGCTGCTGACCCGCAAGGACAGTCCGTTCGCGAGCGACCGTACGCCCGAGCAGCTCGCTTACGAAGCCACCGTCGTGCGCGGCCTGATCAAGCCGGCCACGGTGCCGCTGGGGACGGTGGAGCCGGCGCGGTTGCGGGAGGCGGCCCTGGCGTTGGTGGAGCTCCGGCTTGCCGGCAATACCGACCGGCTCAAGGGCTTTGCCTACGATTCCCGGGTCGGGAGTTTGCCGCGCTGGGTCGGCTGGCTGGCCGCCCTGTTGGTGGTGACGGGCGCGGTGGCGCTCGTGATCGTGATCATCAACCTGCGGCTCCAGCGGGCGGTGCAGTCGCGCACGCGACAACTGGTCCGCTCGGAGGCGCGTTTCCGCGAGCTGGTCGAGAACGCTCCGGTGTCGATCCTCGAGGAGGATTTTTCCGACGTCGCGGCCTGGCTCGAGCGCCTGCGGGCGGAAGGCGTCGCCGATTTGCGCGCCTGGCTGGCCCGGCGCCCGGAGGAGCTGCGCCAGCAGTTTACGCGAGTCCGCATGGTGTCGGCCAACCGGGTCGCGCTGGCGACGCTCGGAGCCACGGACCTTGAGGATTACGCGCGGCGCCTGATCGCACTTTACTCGCCCCAGGTCGGCGCGACCTTCCTGGAGGAGCTGGTCGCCTTGTGGGAGGGGCGCTCCGCCCTCACGCACGAGTTTTCGTATCCGACATCTGATGACACGGTGGCCCAGTGCGTGATGCACTGGACGGTGCCCAACCACGAGGGCCGGCCGGATGTGTCGCGCGTCCTGCTCGTCTTCACCGACACGACCGTGCTGCGCAGCACCGAGGCGCAGTTGCGCGAAGTCCGCGACCGGTGGGAACTGGCCGTGCGCGGGCTCAACGTCGGCATCTGGGAGTGCAATTTCGTCACCGGCGAGGCGTTCTTCTCCGACCGCAGCAAGGAGATGCTCGGCTACGGCCCGGACGAACTGCCGGACGACCAGGCGGTCTGGCAGGCGCTGGTGCACCCCGAGGATCGCGCGCTGGCGGCCGTCGCGATGGCGGCGCACCTCGCGGGCCGGGCGCCCCTGTTTCGCGTGGAGCACCGTTTCCGGTGCAAGGACGGGAGCTACAAGTGGATCATGTCGCGCGGCCGCGTGCTCTTCGATGCGGAGCAGCGGCCGCAGCGAATCGTCGGCGGCCACTCCGACATTCACGCGCGCAAGGAGGCCGAGGAGGCCCTGCGCGCGAACGTCGAGCGCTACCGCCTGCTCTTCGATCAAAACCCGAGTCCGATGTGGGTGTATGACCGCGAGACCCTGCGCTTCCTCGACGTCAATGCCGCCGCGGTGCGGCACTACGGCTACACCCGGGCCGAGTTCCTCGGCATGACGATCTTCGACATCCGGCCGCTCGAGGAGGTCGAGCGGCTGCAAGCGGCGCTCGCCGCGTCGGCCAGCGCGGGCGGCGCCTCGGGCGTCTGGCGGCACCGGCGCAAGGACGGCAGCATCATGTTCATGGACGTGACCGCGCAGGATCACGATTATGCGGGGCGAAGCGGCGTGCTCGTGATCGTGCAGGACGTGACCGAGCGTCACCTGGCGGAGGAGCGCGTGCGCGCGAGCGAGGAGCGGTACCGCACGCTCTTCGAGAGCGCGGTCGAGGGCGTTTACGAGTCAACCCCGGCGGAAGGGCTGCGGCGGGCGAACCCAGCATTGGCACGAATTTTTGGATACGCGAATCCCGAGTCGCTGATCGAGGCTTCGCGCGGGTGCACCGGGGCGCTCTACGCGCAACCGCACCGCCGCGAGGAGTTTCTTGCGGCGCTCGGCAGGGAGGACTCCCTGTTCGACTTCGAGTCGGAGGTGCGCTGCGCCGACGGCTCCACGCGGTGGATCTCGGAGAACGTGCGCGCGGTGCGCGATGCCGACGGGCAGCTGCTACACCTGCAGGGCTTTGTGTCCGACATCACGGAGCGCAAACGCTTCGAGACGGCGTTCGCCGCCGAGCGCGAGCGCCTGCGCGTCACCCTCCAGGCCATGGCCGAGGCGGTGATCACGACCGATCGCGGCGGGCTCGTTCAGTTCATGAACGAGGCGGCCGAGCAGCTCACCGGCTGGGCGGACGGGGCGGCGATCGGCCGGCACATCGACCAGGTGGCGCCCTTCCGTCACGAACGCACGCACGCGGCCCTGCCGGCGCCGGTGGTGGAGGCGCTGGCGAGCGCGGCGGTCGTCGAGCTGCCGCGGCACACGACGCTCATGCACCGCCAGGGCGGCGCCTGCCTCGTCGACGGCCGCTGCGCGCCGATGTTCGACCCGCAAAGCAAGCCCGTCGGCACGGTGCTCGTGCTGCGCGACGTCACCGAGCGCGCCCGGCTCGAGGCCGAAATGCTGCGCGCCTCGAAGCTCGAGTCGGTCGGCGTCCTCGCCGGCGGCATCGCCCACGATTTCAACAATCTGCTCACGGTGGTCATGGGCAACCTCACGCTCGCGATGCTCGATTCGCAGGTGGCGAGCACCGCGGGCAAGTGGCTCGCCGAGGCCGAGCGCGGCGCGTTCCGGGCGCGCGACCTCACGCAGCAACTGCTCACGTTCGCCAAGGGCGGCGCGCCCATCCGCACGGCCGTACAGCTGCCCGAGGTGGTGCGCGAGGCCGCGCAGTTCGCGTTGCACGGTTCCAAGGTCCGCTGCGATTTTCATTCCGATCCGGCGCTCTGGGCCGCCGACGTGGACAAGGGCCAGATCGGCCAGGTCGTGCAGAACCTCGTGCTCAACGCCGTCCAGGCGATGCCCGAAGGCGGCACGGTGCGCATCGCGCTGCACAACGAGCGAAATGCCGGCGACGCCGTGCGGGCCTTCCAGCCCGGGGATTACCTGCGTATCGAGATCGTAGATACCGGTCCCGGCATCCGGCCCGAGCACATCGGGCGCGTCTTCGATCCGTATTTCACCACCAAGGAGTCGGGCTCCGGGCTGGGACTGGCGACGGTGTACTCCATCGTCAAGAAACACGCCGGCCACATCGAAGTGGAATCGGAACCCGGCCGCGGCACCACGTTTCGCATCTGGCTGCCCGCGGTGCCGGGCGAGCGGACCAAACCCGTCGAGCCGGCGGAGACCCAGGCTCAGCTGAGCGGCCGCGTGTTGTTCATGGATGACGAGGACACGATTCGCTCCATGGCCCATACGCTGCTCACCCGCCTGGGGTTCGAGGTAACCACGGTCGCCGACGGCGCGGAGGCGGTGCGCGCCTACGGCGAGGCTCGCGCGGCCGGCCGGCCGTATCAAGTGGTGATCATGGACCTCACGGTGCCCGGGGGCATGGGCGGCAAGGAGGCGATGCACGAGCTGCGCAAGCTCGATCCCGACGTGCGTGCGATCGTCTCGAGCGGCTATTCGAGCGACCCAGTGATGGCGAATTACCAGGCGCACGGTTTCCACGGGATGGTGGCGAAGCCATACCGCGTGAGCGATCTCGCGAAGGCCCTGCGCAGCGTCCTCGACGCCGGCGCCAGCTGAAGACCGCGGCTCGTCCCGACCCCGTTACTCGCGTCGAACCTGTCGGGCGTAAAGCCCGACCCACATCCACGGGGCGCTACGCGCGTGGTGCGTTGCGCTGAGAGCCCGGGTGGAATTCTCCGGCGGGCGGGGCGCGCGTGTCGCCGTGCGGCGAGCCGGCATCCTGCGCGGGGATCACGTTGGCCACCGGCCAGCGCGGAACGGAGGCATCGAGGGCCCCGTGATAAACGAAGGTGTAGGCGCCGTCGTGTTCGCTGGCCAGCAGCGCGGCGAGGTCGTCCTCGTCGAGCGGGATCGCCTGCTCGAATGCGGGCGTGCTGAACATGGCCGGATGCGTGAGGACGATCTCGACGGCCGGCGCCGGCGGCTGGCCTTCGTCGGTGACGCGCAACACCCCGCGCACGGCGACGGGTGATCCCGGCAGGCTCTGCTGCGTTTGCTTCACGAGCACGTTGGCCCCGTCAAGGCGATGGAGATCAGGCGTGGCAGTCATGGCGAACAATACCGTTACGCGGCATCGTCGCAAATGGGTGGACATCGAGGGCGCGTCGGTGAAGACCGTAGGTTCGGTCTCCGACCGGCCCCGGGGCCCGTCGCAGACGGAGCGACTCCGATGCGCTCGTTTTATGGCTCCGGCGCCGCCATTTCGAGCGTGGTCCTTGCCAGCACCCGGTTGCCCTGGCCGCTGATGTAGCGCACCTCCCACGGGCCGGTAGTCGGCGGCGCGGGCACGTGCGCCGGGGAACCCTTGCTCGTGAAGGCATGCGCGGCGAATTTGCCGTCCACGAAACCCTTCGGCACGATCGTGAGGAAATCGCCGGGGCGGTTGGGGCCGGTCCAGACGATCGGGACGACCGATCCGGCGGGGACAGCGGCGGGGATGCGCAGCGTGATCCCTGCGGTGATCACGCGGATGAGCCGGCGCGCGAGCACCTGCCCGCCGCGCACGTAGCGCAGTTCGCAGTCTCCGGATTCGTCCGGCGCCGGCAGGCTCAGCGATGCACCGCTCTCGCGAACGGGGGCGACCGGACCGGTGCGGGTATCCGGGGCATTTCTCGGCACGATCGTGAGCTGGTCGCCCGGCTGACTCGAACCGCTCCATTCGACGGATACCGGGAGCCCCGCGGCCGCTTCGTCGGGCGCCGAAAGCTTGATCTGGGGCGGAAGGACGTCGATCGCGAGCCGGGCCAGCACGGTGCGGGAGGCGGCCGAAACGTAGCGCAGCTCGGCGTCGCCCGGAAGGTCCGGGGCGTCGACGGTCAGCGGGTTGCCCCGCATCGTGTAACTGATTTTACGATACACGCCGTCCGGCGTGCCGCGCGGGACGAGCACCAGGTAGTCGCCCGCTCCGTTGGGACCGCGCCACTCGACCTCGAACGCTGCGCCGGCGGTCACCTTTTCGGGGGCGCGCAGCGACGCCGCCGAGGCGGCGTCGGTCGCGGTTTCGATGATGCGGATCTCGCCGATCGCGAGTTCCAGCGCCTCGCGGAGGGAGGCGGCGTCGTGGGCCGCGAAGAAACGCCCGCCGGTCGCCAGGGCGATGCACTCGATCGACTCGGCCTCGCGGGCGGAAAGATCGAAGCCGACCGTGTGAATCGTGAGTCCCGCGGCCTCCCGGCCGAGGATGCGGGCCGTTTCGCACGGATCGGCGCCGCACGTTTCTTGTCCGTCCGAAATGAGCACGATGTTGGCGGGCTTTTCCCGGAAACCGAGGGCTTCGGCGCTGAAGCGCAGCGAAGCGGAGATCGGCGTGCGGCCGCGGGGGCGGAGCGCGTTGACGGCGCGGACGAAAGCGGGTTTGTCGAGCGGGTCCGGCGGGATCAGCAGCTCGATGTCGGAGCACGTGTTGTCGCGATGCCCGTAGGCGACGAGGCCGAGGCGGATGCCGTCGGGCAGGCCCTGCACGAGCTCGCGCACGACGCGCCGCGCGATCTCGATCTTTCGCTCGCCCTCGATGCGCGAGCGCATGCTGCCCGACGCGTCGAGGACAATGAGCGTGGCGGGCGGCTCGGAGGCAGGCGCGGCGCGGCTGGCGGCCGGTAGGAGGGCCGCGGCGCAGAGTCCGGCGCGGAGCCAGGTGCAGCGAAGGAAGGTCGGCAAGGAGGCCACGAAAAGGCCCCTTATCGGCACCGGCCCGCCGGCGGTGAAGCGTGCGGGCGATTTTCGCACGCTCCGGAGCGGTTATGCGCTTTTGCGAACGTGTTCCCGTAGTGCGCTGCTTCAGCCCGCGTTCGTTGCTCCCTCGCGCGCGGGCTGAAGCACCGCACTACCTCGGGCAATCGCCGCCCAAACGTCCATAACACCCTGAATTGTAGCGGTGGGACCAGGGTCGGCGACCCCGCCCGGCAATGAAGGCGAAAAGCCTCTACTTTGCCGGCGGTGCGTCCAGCACGGTGCCGGCCTTGATCAGTACGAGGTTGTCGGGCGCCAGGTGCTTCTTGATCGCGCCGTTCACCTGCTCGAGCTTGAGCGCTTCGACCTTCTGCGGATATTCGTCGAGAAAACTCAGATCGTAGCCGCGGTGCAGCGTTGCGAGGATCTGGCTTGCCATGCCGCCGGTCGTCGAGAGCGCGACCTTGTAAGTGCCGGCGAGGTTGGACTTGCGGCGCTCGAGCTCATCGGCGGTCACGCCGCTTTCAAACCACGACGTGAGCTGGCGCCGGGTTGACGTGATGCCCTGTTCGAGCAGCGCAGGCGCGAAGGTCGCGGTGATGCGCCACTCGCCGTCGTTGAAGGTGTCGTTGTCGACGCGCGCGCCGATGCCGTAGGTGAGGCCCTCCTTGTCGCGCACGTTAGCCATGAGGCGCCCCGTGAAGCCCTGGCCGAGGATCGCCGTGCCGACGCGAAACGCGAGGGCGTCGGGATCGGTGTATTTCATGCCGGTCGCGGTGCCCCACACGACGCTCACGCTGGTCTTGTCGGCCATGAAGACGGTCTGCTCCCGGGCGTTGTCCAGCGGGCGCGCCTTCGCGGCGGCGCGCACGGCGGGCTTGCCGCCCGTCCAACCGGCGAAGGCTCTTGCGACCTCGGCTTTCGCGCCGGCCGGATCGATGTCGCCCACGAGCACGAGCTTCAGCTCGGCCGGGCCGTAGTAGGCGGCGTGAAACGCCTTCACTTCCTCGAGCGTGGCTTTCTCGCTGGCGGCGAGAAACTCCTCGGTGGGAGCGTTGCGGTTGGGGTGCCCGGCCGGATAGACGGCGTTGTTGAAGGCCTGCGCGGCGCGGTAGTCGGTGCTCTCGAGCGAGCGCTGCAGGCTGCCGGCGATCTGCTTCTTCAACTTGGCGAATTCCTCGGGGTCCCAGCGCGGCGTGCGCAGTTGCTCGGCGATGAGACCGATGACGAGCGGCACGTCCTTGCGGAGACACTTGCCGGAGATCGCGAGCACGTTGTTGTCGACGGAGAAGTCGAGCGTCGCGCCCACGCTCTCGAGTTTTTGCGCGATGGCGTATTTGTCCTGGGCGACGGTGCCCTGGTCGAGCATGCCGCCGGCGAGGGTTGCGAGGGCGGGGTTGGCCTCCGGCGCGGCGGCGTCGCCGGCCGGAAGCGAACCGCGGATCGTGACGACGTCCTTCACGCCGGTCTTGAGCACGAGCACGTCGAGGCCGGCGATTTTTTCGCGCTCGATTTTCGCGGCGATCTGCGCCGACGCGCTGAGCGCGCTGAGGAGGAAGAGGGCGGACGCAAGGATGGAAAGGCGTTTCATGACGGGAGCGGATTGGGAGGAGCGGTGCGTCATTGGATGCGTGATCATTGGCCGGCCGCGGCCGCCGGCATGACCGGGATGAACCAGCCGGTGGTGCTCTGGTCGGCGTTGAAATAGAGGTTGGCCACGCGCTTCACATCGGCGGCGGTGACTTTCTTGGTCGCTTCTTCGATCGCGTAATACGTGGTCCAGTCGCCGACGGCGATGCACTCGTTGAGGTTGCCGGCGATGGCGAAGGAGCCGTCGCGCTGAAACGCGCTGTCGGCGACGAGCTTGTTGACCGCGGTGGAGACCTCGGCGTCGGTCACGCCGTCTTTTTGAAGCTTGGCGATCTCGGCGACGGCGATCTTTTCAACCTCCTCGTGCGCGGCGCCGGGCGCGAGGGGGATGAACGTGAAGTGCAGGCTCGGGTCGTGGTTGAAAAACGGGAAGGCCTGCGCGCCGGTCGAGAGGCTCTTGTCGGTGATCGCCTTGTAGAGCCGGCTGTTCTTGCCGTCGGCCAGAATCGAGCTGAGCACGGTAATGGCGGCGTAGTCGGGGTGCGTGCCGGCGGGAATCTTGTGGGCAAGGGCGACGACGCCGAGCTGGCCGGCGCGCTTTACGCCGACGCGGCGCGGAAACGTCTGGTCGGGCTCGGCCGTGTAGAGGGCGGGGATCGGGTGGGGTGAGCGGGGGATGGCGCCGTAGTGCTTTTTCACTACGCCGAGCGCGACGGCCGGGTCGAAGTCGCCGATGACCGAGACGGTGGCGTTGTTCGGCCAGTAGAACGTGTCGTAGAACTCCTTCAGCTTTCCGATCGGCACGTTTTCGATGTCCGAGCGCCAGCCGATCGTGGAGTGGTGATAGGGGTGCGCGATGTAGGCGGCCGAGTAGATCTCCTTGATGAGCGCCTGGAAGGGGCTGTTTTCGCCGCGCTCGAATTCATTGCGCACGACCGTCATCTCGGGCTTCCGGTCTTCGTCGCGCAGCCAGAGATTGCGCATCCGGTCGGCCTCCATGCCGACGACCATGTCGAGGTGGTCGCTGCCGAGTTCGGCGTAGTAGTTGGTGCGGTCGAGCCAGGTCGTGGCGTTGTAATTGGCGCCGCTGCGCTCGAGGAGCTGGTCGACGTTGTTGCCCTTCTCGCGGTTGTAGTTGGGCGTGCCCTTGAACATCAGATGCTCGAGCAGATGCGTCGCACCGGTGGTGCCCGTCACCTCGTTGCGCGAGCCCACGCGATAGGTGACCATGAACGTGAGTACCGGCGCCGAGTGCTCCGGCATGAGCAGGACGGTGAGGCCGTTGCTCTCGAGTGTGTATTCGGAGATCGCGCCGACGGTCTTCACAAAGGTGAAACCCTCGACGGCAACCGGTGCGGGAGTTTCGGCGCGCCCGGAAAGGACTGGCAGCACCGCCAACACGAGCAGGTGACGAAATTTCATATGAACAGATTGGAGCGCAAGATGCAGGAACTGTGCTGGGGCGCAAAGCCATTGAGATGGATGGCTCATAGACGCGATGGGCGGTCGCCGGCTCCCGCCAAAAACGTAACAATCCGCAGCTTGGAATGGGTTACAGAAAGGTTACGTTGTGACGCAGACGTAACAAATCCCTGCGTTTCCCCCTTATTCCCCATGAAATCGAAAATCGCGATCTTTGCAGTGGCCGCCCTGGCCCTCGTGGCCGGCCGCATGTCGGCCGGAGAGACCGAGGAGGTCACCGGCACGACGTCGGGCATCACCAAGGTTGTTCAAATCAAAGGCATGGAAAAGGCCCCGGTGGCCCTCGAAAAAGTGGCACCCGTGTACCCGCGCGAGATGCGGGAACGCGGTATTCAAGGCTTCGCGACGGTCGATATCCTCGTCGATTCGTCCGGCCGCGTGGTCGAGACCTCGTTGGTGCGGGCGACGCACCCGGAGTTCGGCTCGCGCGCCCTCGCGGCGGCCAAGCGGTGGAAATTCGAGCCGGCGACCGCGCGCGGCAAGCCGATCACCACCCGCGTGCAGGTGCCGTTTCAATTCGTGATGCCCCAGGTCGCGGCGATGGAAAAACAGCGCTGAGCGCGTTGCACACTTATCGCATGCCTGACCGTAGCGCGGGGCTGCAGCCCGCGCTCGTTGTGCCTTCGGGCGCGGGCTGCAGGCCCGCGCTACCTTGAACGGCCGCCGCGCAACTCCAGGCTTTCCCCTTGGCCGGGCGCGCTTAAGGTCGCGACCATGAAAATTCTTTCTTCGCTGCGACGCGCCCTCGCGGGGGCGTCCTGTGTTGCTGCTGCGTGGTCGGTGCTGCCGCTCGCGGCGCAGACGCCCCAGCAGCGTCCGCTCGAACTGGAAGACCTGTTCCGGCTGCGCCGCGTCTCCGACCCGCAGCTTTCGCCCGACGGTAAGCTCGTCGTCTATGTCGTCACCGAGGTGCTGAAGGAGGAGAACCGCACGCAGAGCGATCTCTGGCTCGTGCCCGCCGCGGGCGGCGAACCACGCCGTCTGACCTCCTCGCCCAAACACGACCGCCATCCGCGCTGGTCGCCGGACGGCAGGTGGATCGCGTTCGAGTCTAATCGCGAGGGCGACTTCCAGATCTGGCTCCTGCCGATCGCCGCCGGCGGCGAGGCCCGCAAACTCACGACGCTTTCCACCGAGGCCACCGGCGCCCTCTGGTCGCCCGACGGCAAGCAGCTCGCATTCGTCTCCGCCGTGTTTCCCGAGTTTTCGGAAAAGCCGTTCAAGGAGTCGGACAAGCTTAACAAGGAGAAGCTCGAGGCCCGCGAGAAATCGAAGGTGAAGGCGCGCACCGCGACGCAGCTGCTCTTCCGCCACTGGGACTCGTGGGTCGAGGACAAGCGCCAGCATCTGTTCGTCGTGCCGGTGTCGGACGGCGCCGCCGCGGGCGAACCGCGCGACGTCACGCCGGGCGAAAACGACGCCGTCCCGACCTCGAGCACATTCGACGCCGGCGATGAGTATTCATTTTCTCACGACGGCAGCCGGCTGGTGTTCGCCGCGCCGCCGCTGCCGGTCCGCGAGCAGTCCTGGAGCACGAATCACGACCTCTGGTCCGTGGATCTCGCGACGCTGAAGCGCACCCAGCTCACGACCAATCCCGCGGCCGACGGCCTGCCGCGCTGGTCGCCCGACGGCAAGCTGCTCGCCTACCGCGCGCAGCGCCGCGCCGGCTTCGAGGCCGACCGCTGGGAGCTCATGATCTTCGATCCGGCGACGCGCCAGCACCGCAGCGTTACCGGCGATCTCGATCGCTCGATCGACAGCATCACGTGGTCCGCCGACAGCCGCACGCTCTACTTCGTCGCCCAGGAAAACGGACTCGACCCGATCTGGAGCGTGCCCGCCGCCGGCGGCGCCGCGGAGAAGGTGGTGACGGTGGGCGTGAACGGCGACGTGGACGTGGCGCCCGACGGGCGCACGCTTGTCTTTTCGCACCAGCGCATGACGCAGCCCGCCGAAGTCGCCACCGCGACCATCGGCTCCGCCCCGACGCTGCTCACGCGCACGAACGCGGAGCAGCTGGAGAAAATCGCGCTGTCTGCGCCGGAGTCCGTCACCGTGACGGGCGCTAACGGGACCCCGGTGCAGATGTGGATCGTGACGCCGCCGCAGTTCGACGCGAAGAAGAAGTATCCGCTCGTCTTCTGGGTGCACGGCGGCCCGCAGGGCGCGTTCCTCGATTCGTGGTCGACGCGCTGGAATCCCTGCGTGTGGGCGGCGCAGGGCTACGTGCTGGCGCTGCCGAATCCGCGCGGCAGCACGGGTTTTGGCCAGAAGTTCACCGACGAGATTTCCCACGACTGGGGCGGCAAGGTTTACGACGACCTGATGGCCTGCCTCGCGCACCTGGAGAAGCAGCCCTACGTCGACACGACGCGCATGGCCGCGGCCGGCGCGAGCTACGGCGGCTACATGATGAACTGGTTCCAGGGCCACACCGACAAGTTCAAGACCCTCGTGACCCACTGCGGCGTATACAACTTCACCTCGATGTACGGCGCGACGGAGGAGACCTGGTTCGACGAGTGGGAGCACGGCATCCCCTGGGAACAGCCCGATTTCGAGAAGTATTCACCGCACCGTTACGCAGCGAACTTCAAGACGCCGAATCTGATCATCCACAACGAACTCGATTTTCGCGTGCCGTTCGGCGAGGGCCTGCAGCTCTTCACGACGCTGCAGCGCAAGGGCGTGCCCTCGAAGCTCGTGATCTTCCCGGACGAGGGCCACTGGGTGCTCAAGCCGCAGAACAGCGAACGCTGGCACCAGGAGATCTTCACCTGGCTGGCGGAGTATTTGAAGAAGTAGGTTAAACGCTGCGAAAGCGACGTAGGGTCAGTCTCTGTCTGGCCCAATTCGGGCCGGTCACAGACCGGCCCTACCTTTATCTCAAGGTGAAGCAAAACGTCGCGCCCTTGTCCGGCGCGGCGTCCGCCCAGATGCGGCCGCCGTGCTTGGCGATGATGCGCTGCACCGTCGCCAGGCCGACGCCCGAGCCGGGGAAATCCATCTCGGAATGCATGCGCACAAACGGCGCGAACAGCCGCTCGGCATGCGTCATGTCGAAGCCGGCGCCGTTTGTCGCGCACGAAATAGGCGCTGGTGCCGTCGGGCTGCACGGCGGTGCCGAACTCGATCTCCGCCGTGCCCGGCGCCCGTTTGCCCGTGTACTTCCACGCGTTGGAGAGCAGATTCTCCAGCGCGGCGCGCAGCAGTCCAGGGTCGCCTTCGGTCGTGAGCGCGCCGGCGATCGTCACCCGCACATCACGCTCGGGCGATGCGGCTCGCAGCGCGGTCACGATTTCGGTGGCGAGCTGGCTCAGGTTCACGGGCTGAGGCTGCAACTCCGCCCGGGTGACTTTCGACAGGCGCAGGAGGTCCTCGATCAGCGCGCCCATGCGCTCGCTCGCGTGCTGGATCCGTTCGTAGAAGCGGCGCGCGCGTTCGTCCCACTGGGCGCCATAGTTGTCGCTCAACAATCGGGAAAAGCTCTGGATCGAGCGCAGCGGCGCGCGCAGGTCGTGAGAAGCTGAATACGAGAACGCCTCCAGCTCGCGGTTGGCCGCTTCGAGCTGGATCGTCCGGTCGCGCACGCGCTTCTCGAGCTCGGAGTATACCTGCACGTTCTCCATCGCGACGGAGGTCGTGTTGGCGAGCGCCTGCAGCAACTCGACTTCCTCGAGTGTCGCGCGGTGCTGCCTGGCCCAGTAGTTTCCGATCGCGCCGATGGGCGCCTCGCGCCGGATCGGAACCATCACGAGACTCTTCACAAACGTCGGCCGGTAGGCGTCGACCGGGATGCGCGAGTCGACGAAGATGTCCTCGATCACCGCCGCCTCGCGATGGACCATCGCCCAGCCGCTGATGCAGGCCGTGAGAGGGAATTTCTGGCCCTTCCAGAGCGGACCGATGGCGTCCTCGTCGACGTAATGGCAGAGGTCGCCGTCGCGCAGGACGAAGGTCGCGCCATCGGCGCCGGTGAGTTCGCGCGCGGCGTGGCGCACGATTTCGCGGATGGTTTCCACGCTGCGGGCGAGGGAAAGCTCCTGCACGGCGCGGACGAGTCGGGTTTGTCCCCGTTGGTTGCGCGCCAGCCGGGCGGCCTCCCGGTTTTGCTGCGCGGCGGTCAACACCAGCCTCACCACCGTGGGAAGCAGCCAGAGCTCGTCCTTCGGCACGTAGTGAGTGGCGCCGGCGTCGAGGAGCACGCGGATCGCCGAGGGATCGTTGCCGCCCGAGAGGACGACGAAGGGCACATCGGGAATCGCGGCCCGCGCCTCCCGCAACGCGGCGAGACTGGTGAGTCCGGGCACACTGCCGTCGGAAAGGATCAGGTCGACCGGAGCATCGTGGAGTGCGCCGCGGAATTGCTCGGGCCGGTGGGCGACGATAAACTCGGCCTCGATGCGGTTATCGTGCAGGATTTGCTCAACCAGAAACGCGTCGTCAGGGCTGTCCTCGAGGTGAAGAATGCGCGTGGAACTCATGGGGTTGATTAGGGCGGGAATCTATGGCCGCGCTGCGAGCAGTGCAACCCCGGGGCCCCGTGCCGCCTTCAAGCGGCGTTGTCCGGCGCGCGGCGGCGTGACGGCTCCGGCGGCGGGACCTGCCGGTTCGAACTAACCCGACTTCCGCAACTTGCGGAAGTCGGGCTAACTCGTTGGGCGGAGGATCTTCTCGCGCAGGTGGGTCGTGCGGGTCTTTGCTTCGCTGTTGCGCACGGCCATCGCGTAGGCCGCCGGCTCGCCGACGAGAAACACCTTCTTCTTGCCACGCGTGATCGCGGTGTAGAGGAGGTTGCGCTGCAGCATCATGAAATGCGCCTTGAGCAGCGGCACGACCACGACCGGATACTCGCTGCCCTGCGATTTGTGGATGCTGATCGCGTAGGCCAGGGCGAGGTCGCCGAACTCGCCCCGCTCGAAGGTCTGCACGTTGCCGTCGAAATCAGCCGTGAGCGTGCCGGCCTCGGGATCGACCGCCTGGATGCTGCCGATGTCGCCGTTGAAGAGGTTCTTGTCGTAGTTGTTGCGGAGCTGGATGACCTTGTCGCCGGGGCGGAATTCGCCGGCCGGGGCGCGCACGCCGCGGCTGGCCCCGGCGGAGTTGAGCGCGGCCTGGAGCTGGACGTTGAGATTGCCGACCCCGGCCGTGCCCTTGTGCATCGGCGCGAGCACCTGCACGTCGTTGACCGGGTGAAACCAGTGCCAGTGGCGGGGCACAAACTCCGTGCAGAGTGCAATGACTTTCTGGATACAATCGTCGGCGGAGTGCGCGGCGACGAACGTAAGGTCGCTCCAGGCCTGCACGGCCTCGAGTGAGTCGACGGTGGGCGGCAGGGACGGATCGCCGGCGTTGATGGCGTGCGCGGTCGTGACGATGCCGCTCTGGCCCTGCTGGCGGTAGATGACGTTGAGGCGCGTCACGGGGACGCGTTCGGTGGCGATCAGATCCTTCAGGACGTTGCCTGCGCCGACGCTGGGCAACTGGTCGGTGTCGCCGACGAGCAGCACGTGCGCGCGCGCCGGCACGGCTTGCAAGAGTGCGGAGGCGAGGCGCGTGTCGAGCATCGACGCCTCGTCGACGACCAGGAAGTCGGTGGCGAGCGGCCGGTCCTCGTTGGCCTCGAAGCCGCCGCGGGACGGGTCGTATTTGAGCAGGCGGTGGATCGTCGACGCAAAGCCGCCGGTGGTCTCGGCGAGACGCTGCGCGGCGCGGCCGGTAGGAGCCGCCAGGTGCACCCGCACCTTCTTCGCCTTCAGGATCTCGACGAGCGCGCGCAGGATCGTGGTTTTGCCGGTGCCCGGGCCGCCGGTGAGGATGGTGAACTTGTGCCGGAGGGCGTTGCGCAGCGCGTGGCGTTGCTGCTCGGCGAACGTGAAACCGGCCTTCTGCTCGGCCCACTGCACGGCGGCGTCGATCTTGATCGGCGGCAGTCCGCCCGGCACGCCGCCGAGGCGTGTGAGCACGCCGGCGATCTTCTGCTCGGCGCGATCGTTGAGCGGGAGCTGGATGAAGGCCGAGCCGGGGAGGGGATGGTCCACGCCCGCGGGCCAGTGCCGCACCAGATCGCGCGCCTCCACGAGGGCGTCGATGCGGCGGGCGATCCGCTCTCCGGCCGTCTCGAGCAGCTGGGCGGCATAATCCTGCAGATCGGCTTCGCGCACCGCCGTGTGGCCATCCTCCTCGAGGGTCTGCAGCGCGTAGATCAGGCCGGCGTCGACGCGCGGCGGGGCGTCGTTGGCAAAGCCGAGATTGATCGCGATGCGATCGGCGGTTTTGAACCCGATGCCGTCGATCTCGCGGGCAACCTTGTAGGGCTCGGTCGTGAGGATGCGTTTGGCGTCGCTGCCGTATTTGTTGACCAACTTCACGCACTGGCCGGTCGTGACGCCGTAGGTCTGAAGAAAGATGTAGAGCTCGCGAAACGCCCGCTGGTCGTCCCACGCCTTCTTGATCGCGGTGGCGCGGACCTTGCCGATGCCGGGCACGGTGCGCAGGCGGCCGGAGTCCTCGCTGAGCACGCGAAACGTGTCGGTGCCGAACGCGTCGACGATCTTGTTGGCGTAGACCTTGCCGATGCCCGGGACGAGTCCGCTGCCGAGGTATTTGCGGATGCCATACACCGACGACGGCAGCTCGCTGCGGAACGACGCGATCTTGAACTGCTCGCCGTGCTGGCTGTGGCGTGTCCACTCGCCGCTAAGGTGGAGTGTCTCGCCGCATTGCACGCCGGGGAGGGCGCCGACGA
>DASWVO010000449.1:0-3612 GCA_036406235.1 Opitutaceae bacterium | reverse complement strand
GGTCAACTGGCGCCGCCTCACGCAGGTGCACGTGCTGGTGCAGAACGTCGCCCAACGCGACGGCAACGACAACGTGGCTGCCGCCGCTCCGGCGTCGCCCATCGGCAGCCTCATCTGGGCGCCGGCCGTCGAGCGGATGCGCGAGCGCTCCGCGTCCACCGCGCAGCCACCGCGGCCGGGCGACGATTCACCCGTCGACCCTGCGGCTGTCCGCGCGCTGGCACAGCGCGCCGCCGACTGGCAATGGGCGAATTTCCCGCCGCCGGAAAAACGCCATCCGCGCGGCTGGGAGGTTGCACCGTTCTACATCGGCGTGCTCGCGCTCGACCGGATCTCGCCCGATGACCGCAACCGCGAGAAGATGCGCGAGCAGGCTGAAGCGATCGGCTGGCAGCCGCACGAGCGGCTCTATCATGCCGACGACCACTGCGTGATCCAGGCCTACTACGAACTGTATCAGCATTATCATGACCCCAAGATGATCGAACCCTCGAAGGCGCGTTTCGATGAGATCCTCGCGAACCCGCCGGCGGCGCGCTTCGACTGGGGCACACCGAATCACCTCGATCGCTGGTCGTGGTGCGATGCACTGTTCATGGCGCCGGTCGCGTGGCTGCAGACCTGGAAAGAAACGAGCGACCCGCGTTACCTCGAGTTCACCAACCGCGAGTGGTGGATCACCACTGACCGGCTGTTCCGTCCCGACGCCGGCCTCTACTTCCGCGACGAATCGTACCTCGATCTGCGCGAGGCCAACGGCAAGACGATCCATTGGTCGCGCGGCAACGGCTGGGTGTTCGCCGGACTCGCGCGCGTGCTCGACCGGTTTCCGAAAGACCACCCCGACTACGAGCGCTACACGAAGCTCTACCGCGAGATGGCGCGGGCGGTGCTGGCGGCGCAGCAGCCGGATGGACTCTGGCGGATCGGACTGCTCGACCCGCAAACACACACCGCGCGTGAGACCAGCGGCAGCAGTTTTTATACGTTCGGACTCGCCTGGGGCGTGAACCGAGGGTTGCTCGATCGCACGAAGGTCGAGCCGGCCGTGCGTCGCGCCTGGAACGCGCTCGCTGCGAGCGTCACGCCCGACGGCAAACTCGAGAACGTGCAGCCCATCGGCGCCGCGCCGGAAGGTTTCGATCCGCACCACACCGACGTCTTCGCCGTCGGCGCCTTCCTGCTCGCCGCGAGCGAGGCCTACCCGCTGTTCGGCGGGAAGTAGCCGGCCGCCTCGCGCAGGGGCGCAGGCTCGCTGCGCCCGCGAGGAGCGCGAGCTTACCGCTCGCTCCTGCAACTCGCCTTTCGATCACGCGTGCGTGGGAGCGCGGCCGCCCCCGGTCGCCTTGGCATCGTAGGGCGGGGTCTCCCGACCCCGCCGCGCTCGCCTCCAAATACGCGTGCGTGGGAGCGCGGGCATCCTGCCCGCACCTTCAGACGAGGCGGACGAGGGCGTCCGCGCTCCCACGCACGCGTTCCTCTTCACCGACCCGTCTTTCCCCCGCGCGCCGATGCCGCGTCTCTTTCCGCGCACCCCGTCCTCCGTGACGGTCAAGTGCGGCACGGTTTGTCGCGCGCCGCCGTCGCGCCGACGCTCCTTTTCCCCACTGGCGGAACGCACCAGCGTTTCGCTTTCCCCGAGATCTCCCCTCCTTCCGATGAACACGCTGCTTTCACGTCTCGCTCTCCTCTCCGTCGGCACCACGCTGGCCGTCGCGCTCCAGGCGCAATCGCCGAGCTCTGCCGGCACCGGCTCGGTGCCCGCCACCGCGACCGCCGTCATCCGCGGCGACCAGCCCGGCCCCGTCATCAACAAAGCCATTCACGGCCAGTTCGCCGAGCACCTCGGCCGCTGCATCTACGAAGGCATCTGGGTCGGCCCGGACTCGCCCATTCCGAACACGAAGGGCTACCGCAACGACGTTCTCGCCGCGCTCAAACAGCTCGGCGTCCCACAACTCCGCTGGCCGGGCGGTTGCTTCGCCGACGAATACCACTGGCGCGACGGGATCGGCCCGCGCGAGCAGCGCCCGTCGATGTACAACTCACACTGGGGTGGCGTCGTTGAAAACAACCATTTCGGCACCCACGAGTTCCTCGACCTGTGCGAAATGCTCGGCATCGAGCCTTACGTTTGCCTCAACGTCGGCAGCGGCACCGTCCAGGAAGCCATGGAGTGGGTCGAGTACATGACCTCCCCCGCCGATTCCCCAATGGCCAACCTCCGCCGCGCGAACGGCCGCGAGCAGCCGTGGAAGGTGCCTTACCTCGCCATCGGCAACGAGAGCTGGGGCTGCGGCGGCAACATGACGCCCGCCTACTACGCCGACAATTACAAGCGCTACAATACGTTCGTCAAAAACTACAATCGCGACTACCGGATCCAGCGCATCGCCTGCGGCCCCAATGGCGACAACTACGCCTGGACGGAGACGTTGATGAAGGAAGCCCGCCGCAACATGGACGGCCTGGCGCTTCACCACTACACGCTGCCGTCGGGTTCCTGGCGCGGGAAGAAAGGCTCGGCCACCCAGTTCGACGAAGCCGAGTACCACGCGACGCTTCGACACACCCTCCAGATGAAGGAGCTCATCGAGAAGCACTCCGCCATCATGGACAAATATGATCCGGAGAAGAAGGTCGGTCTCGTGGTCGACGAGTGGGGCATCTGGACCGATGTCGAGCCCGGCACCAACCCCGGCTTTCTCTACCAGCAGAACTCGATGCGCGACGCGATCATCGCCGCGATCAACCTGCACCTCTTCCAAGCCCACGCCGACCGCGTGACGATGGCCAACATCGCCCAGATGGTCAACGTGCTCCAGGCGATGATTCTGACCGACAAGGAGAAGATGCTGCTCACTCCGAGCTATCACGTCTTCGAGATGTTCAAGGTCCACCAGGACGCCACCTCGTTGCCGGTCGCGCTCATCTCACCGGACTACGTCGTCGGCAGCCAAAAGATCCCCGCGATCAGTGTCTCAGCTTCCAAATCAAAAGAAGGCAAGGTCCACGTGTCGTTCTCCAACGCCAATCCCAACACGGCCATCACCGTCTCGTGTCAGTTGACGGGCATCGCCGCGAAGGCGGTGTCAGGCCGTGTGCTGACGGCGCCGGCGATCAACTCGATCAACACCTTCGAGTCGCCGAACGTCGTCGCGCCGAAGCCGTTCAACGACGCGAAGCTCTCCGGCGACGCGCTGACGGTCACGCTCCCCGCGAAATCCGTCGTCGTGCTCGAGCTCTGACGTGGCGTGGCACGGGCATCCTGCCCGTGATCTCCGTCGCCGCACAGGCATCCTGCCCGCAATTCCCATCGTGGCACGGGCATCTTGCCCGTGGTCCGAAACGCCGCGATCTCATCGTACGGGCGCAGTCTTGCTGCGCCCTTTTTTTTCTGGAACGCGCCCGCACGCCGCACCTCGTTTCCGGTAAAACCCGTCGTCCCCGGCGGGCTTTGCTACAGCCCTTTTCTCGCCCGCCTCACCAGCTCGCCGGGATCGTCTGCTCCACCTTCGACGACGCATGCGTGGGAGCGCCGCGATCATCGGTCCACCATCGACAACGCTTGCGTGGGAGCGCGGGGCATCCTGCCCGCCAGCTTGTAGGGCG
>DASWVO010000448.1:0-31800 GCA_036406235.1 Opitutaceae bacterium | reverse complement strand
CGACGGCGTGCCGGGAAGTCGGGCGAGGATCTCTTCGGGTTTCCACCGGTTGCCCCGCCAGATGTCGACCACTCGCCCCTCGGGGTCGATCAACGCGGTCGCGAGCGTGTGGTCGAGCACGCCTTGATTGCGCTCGGTGTGGATCGCAAAGGCGCGCCTGAGCTTCTCGATCTCCGCGGGCGCGCCCGTGGCAAACCGCCAAGACGAAAAATCCGCGCCGAGGGATTTCCCGTAGTCGCGCAACACCCCGGCCTGATCGTGCTCCGGATCGATTGAGATGCTCAGCAACTGCGCCTCGCTTGGCCGGTCGCGTTTGGAAAGCGCCGCCTGCAACGCCTGAAATTTCTTGCCGATCAGCGGGCAAAACTCGGGGACCGGGCAGCGGGTGAAGACAAACGTGACGATCGTGTGGCGTCCCTTCAGGTCGGCCCCGGTGAGGGCCCGCTCATCCTGGTCGTGAAGCGAGAATCCGGGGACGGTGTCGCCCGCGCGCAGCCGCGGCCCTTTCGCCGCAGCCTTGGTTTGCACCGGCGCGGTTGGCGCTTCGGACGGCGCCGCCGCGTCGACTTTCCGGAAATCGGTCGCGCGCGACCGCACGCCCACGCGAAAAAGAAACTCGACCCGGTCTCCCGGCGCCAAGGCCCGCACGTCGGCGGCGTCGGCGTAAAACGGCATCGTCATCGCCGGCATGAAGCCGGGGATCTCCTCGTGCTCGATCGTGATCGCACCGTCGTGATACGGAGCCCGCACGATACCCCGCACCGGGAAAACGCGTTCGCGCTCCGCCGCGGAAGCGAACGACGCCCACGCCGCGACGACGATCAGCAGGATGAAAAGGCGTCGCTGAACGAAGGTTGGACCAAGGGCGCGCATGCGGACCCCGGACCCGTCCGGCCCGCCGCGGTTCGCCCGCCTCAGGGTCCCCGCCATCCGGCGGCAGCCTGATCGGAAGACCGGGCGGAGCCCTGTTATCGCACGCGAGGTGCGCAAGTTTTCTCCCGTCGTGCTAACGATTTCCGCATTGTCCGCAAATTGCCGGCAGCGCCGGCCCAACCCCCAACTGTCAAACACCTCGCCCATGAAGCCCTCTGTTGTGTTGTTCATCGCGGCCTGCGGGCTGGCTCTCAGCGTTGGATGCGGCAAAAAAGAATCGGCGGAAAAATCCGCGCCGCCCGATTCGAGCAAACAAGCGCCTGCCGGCACCGCGACTGCGGGACGGATCATCGAAATCACTGGCAACGATACGATGAAGTTCTCGCTCACGGAGATTCGCGCCAAGCCCGGCGAGACGCTCACCGTGGCCCTCACGAACATCGGCACGATGCCGAAATTCTCGATGGGGCACAACTGGGTGCTCTTGAAGTCGGCGGCCGTCGTGAACGCCTTCGTCGCCGATGCCCCGCAGGCGGCGACCACCGACTACCTTCCGCCGAGTCACAAGGACGACATGCTGGCCCACACGAAGCTGCTCGGCCCGAAGGAAAAGGACTCGGTGACCTTTCAGGCGCCAAAGGAGACCGGACGCTACCCCTACCTCTGCTCCTTCCCCGGCCACTACCAGGTCGGCATGAAGGGCGAACTGATCGTCGAACCGTGAGAGGCCGCCATGAAAATGAATCGTATTGTCGTTGTCACTACAGCGGGTTTCTCCCTGGCGGTGGCACTGGGCGGTTGCGGACGTCCGGGCTCGACCGGTGAAAAATCAGGTTCCGGCCCGCAGGGCTCGGCCGCCAACGCGGCGTCGCGCACCTACGTGGAGCCCGGCAAGAAGGACGAGTTTTATCTTTTCTATTCGGGCGGGCACTCCGGACAGGTGTTCGTCGCCGGCATTCCCTCGATGCGCCCGATGCTGCGCATCCCGGTGTTCACGCCGGACCCCGCCTTCGGCTACGGTTACGACGAAAAATCGAAGGCGATGCTGGGTGGCTTCTCGTGGGGCGACGTTCACCACCCCGCGCTCTCCCAGACCGCCAGCGAATACGACGGCCGCTGGCTCTTCGTGAACGACAACGCCAACAACCGTGTCGCGCGCATCGACCTGCATGACATGAAGACCAAGCAGATCCTCGGTCCCATCCCCAACTCCTCGGGCAACCACGGCTCGTCGTTCGTGACGGAGAACACCGAATACGTGCTCGTAGCGACGCGCTTTTCCGTGCCGCTGCCGAAGGGCCGCTACGCCGACGTCACGAAATATGCGGACGAGTTTCACGGCATGGTGAGCGGCATCACGGTCGACAAGCAGACCGGCGAAATGAAGGTGGGCTGGCAGATCCTGACGCCGCCATTCAACTGGGACCTCGGCTCGACCGGCAAAGGGCCCAGCTCCGGCTGGGCGTTCTGGACGTCCTACAACACCGAGATGGCCTACGAGACACTCGAGGCCGGCGCGTCGCAACTCGACCGTGACCTCGCGGCGGTCGTCAACTGGCGCGCCGCGGAGGCCGCCGTGCGCGACGGCAAGGCCACGATGATGGGCGGCGTCCCCGTGATCGAACCGCAGAAGGTCCCCGGCGTGCTTTATTTCCTGCCCGTGCCGAAATCGCCGCACGGCATCGACACCGACCCGAGCGGAAAATGGGTCGCCGCCGGCGGCAAACTTCAACCGACGGTCTCGGTCTTTGACTTCGAGAAGATCAAGGCCGCGATCGACAAGAAGGACTTCGAGCGCGACTTCCGCGGCGTGCCCGTCATCCGGTTCGAGTCGGCTCTCGAGGGCGAGGTGCCCGCCGGACTCGGGCCGCTGCACACCCAGTTCGACGGCAAGGGCAACGCCTACACGTCGATGTTCATCGAATCGGTCATCACGAAATGGAAGCTGCCCCCGTGGAGCGACCAGGAGCGGCAGGACCTCAACAAGGTCGTGCTGGACAAGATCCCGGTGCATTTCAACATCGGCCACCTCGTCGTCGCCGGCAGCGACACGAAAGCTCCCTACGGCCGCTACATGGTCGCCGGCAACAAGCTCTCCAAAGGCCGGCACCTCAGCACTGGCCCGTCGCAACCCGAGAGCAGCCAGTTGATCGACATCACCGGCGAGAAGATGGCGATGCTCTACGAGACGTTCACCGATCCCGAACCTCACTTCATGCAGATTCTCAAGGCGGACAAGATCCAGCCGATCGAGGTTTACCCGCGCGACGAAAACAAAGATCCGAACGCGGTCTGGGATGCGGCGCAGACCGGCGTCACGCGCAACGGCACGACCGTCGAGGCCAAGGTCATCGCCATTCGCAGCCGCTTCATCCCGGACCGGATCGAAGTGAATGAAGGCGACACCGTCGTGCTGCACCTGACCAACGTCGAACAGACGAGCGACATGATCCACGGCTGGGGCCTGATCGAACACGACGTCAATGTCATCGTCGATCCCGGCGAGACGAAGACGGTGAAGTTCAAGGCCGGCAAGGCGGGCGTGTTTCCGTTCTACTGCACGAACTTCTGCTCGGCCCTTCACCAGGAGATGCAAGGCTACCTCTCGGTCAAACCCGCGACCCAAACCGCGCAACGTTGAGTACCGAGACTCCGCGCCCGCGCGGTCGCGCCGCACCTGCCATGCGCGGGTTCACGCGTCGATTCTACGAATTCCTCAGGCGGCCGCCGACCCCGGCCGCCCGGGTGATGCTCGTGCTCGCCGCCGGTGCGCTCATCACGGCGATTTTCCTGCCGTTGTGGGAAATTCGCCTGGTGGCGCCGCAATACCAAGAGGGGCTCTCGATCAACATTTACAGTTACAAGCTGATCGCCGGAAACAACGGCCAGGACCTGCACGAGATCAACGGACTCAACCACTACATCGGGATGAAGCCGATCGCGCAGGCCGACTTCGTCGAGATGCGTTGGGTGCCGTTTGCGCTCGGCGTTTTTGTGCTGCTCGCCCTCCGTTCCGCTGCGATCGGGGTCATGCGCGGCGTCGTCGACCTGCTTGTACTGTATGCGTATTTCACGACGTTCTCCTTCGGCAGTTTCTATTACCGGCTCTACACGTACGGGCACCAACTCGATCCCAAGGCGCCGATGACCATCGAGCCCTTCACACCCGTCATCATCGGCCGCCAGCAGATCGCGAACTTCCAGCAGAGCAGCTTCCCCGATCTCGGCGCGCTGTTCCTCGGCGCGTTCCCCGTGCTGCTCATCGCCGCGCTCTGGCTCTCGCGAAAGGAAACGCCATGAACGCTCTCGCCAGCCTCGGTCTGCTGTCGCTGCTCGCCGCCTCCCCGGCGGCAGGCTCCTCCGCTTCCGGGTGGCTCCAGCAACAGCTCGCGCGGGCCGCGCCCGGCGCGACGATCGAGGTGCCCGCCGGCGTCCACCAGGGGCCCTTTGTCATTGAAAAGTCCCTACGGCTGCTCGGTGCTCCGGGAGCCACCCTGGAGGGCAGCGGTCGCGGCCACGTGGTCGCGGTCCGGGCGCCCGGCGTGGAGCTGGCCGGCTTCGTCATCCGCCGCTCCGGTTCGAATCTCTCGACCGACGACGCCGGGGTGCACGTGAGCGCGCCGCGGGCGTTCATTCACCACAACACGATCGTCGACACGCTTCACGGCATCTATCTGCTCCGCGCGCCGGAGTGCCGGCTCACGGACAATATTATCCGCGGCCGGGCGGCGGCGGCGCAGATCGCCGATCCCCTGACGCAGGGGCTGAAACTCGCCAGCAGCGAGCTCTGCTCGGTGGAGCTCGGCCAGGATCAGCGCGGCAACGGCATCCACCTCTTCAACTGCGGCCGCCATGTGATCGCCGGCAACGACATCCGCGGCACGCGCGACGGCATCTATTTTTCCTTCTGCGACGAGACCCTCGTGCAGCGCAACGTCATCGAGGACGTGCGTTACGGGCTGCACTACATGTATTCCAACCACAATACCTTCGAGGAAAACCTGTTTCGGCGCAATGCCGCCGGCTCCGCGCTGATGTATTCACATCACATTACACTCCGAAGGAACCGGTTCCTCGCCAACCGCAGCCATCGTGCCTACGGCCTGCTGCTGCACACCGTCGAGCACACCCGTCTCGAGGAGAACCGAATCGAGGGCAATACGATCGGCGTTTTCTTCGAAAGCGCGACCGCGCTCACCGTCGTGGGAAATGTGATCGCGGCCAACTACATCGGGCTGCGCCTGTCCGGCAGCTCCGATGAGAACCGGTTCTCCGCCAACCAGCTCCGCGCCAACGTCCATCCCGTCGAAACCGGCGGCGCAAACGCCACCAACCGCTGGACGCTCGACGGCGTCGGCAATTACTGGGACGACGCGGTGAAGCTCGACCTGGATCACGACGGGATCGCCGACGTGCCGCACCACGAGGCCGACTTGTTCGGGCCGTGGCGGCGTCCGTTTCCGCAGGTCGGGCTGCTCTCGGGCAGCCCCGGCGAACGCGCCCTGCGTTTCATGCATGCCCGCCTCCATCTTCCCGGCGTGCCGGGGGTGAAGGACCAACGACCGCTCACGCGGCCCGACCGGCCATGATCCAGGCCCGCGACGTGGAAAAAGCCTTCGGCGCCCGGCGAGTCCTTGACGGGCTCGATTTCGAGGTGCCCCCGGGAGCCGTCACGCTCCTGGTCGGCGCCAACGGTGCGGGGAAGACGACGCTGCTGCGCATCCTCGCCGGCTTGTGCCTGCCGGACCGGGGAACGGTGCACATCTCCGGTTTCGACATCGTTCGCGAGCGCCTCGCGGCGCTCCGCGCCCTGGCCTTCCTCCCGCAGGCGCCGCGCTTTCATCCGCGCCTTACGACCTGGCAGGTGGGCCGATACTACGGCCGGCTGCGCGGCCGTGCGAACGACGACGTGACGCAGGAACTCGCGCGGTGGGGGTTGCTCGATCACGTCGCGGCCACCACCGCCGAACTCTCGGGCGGGCTGCGGCAGCGGCTGGCCCTCGCAGTCTTTTCGCTCGCCCGGGCCCCTGTCCTCGTGCTCGACGAGCCGGGCCTGAGCCTCGACCCGGAATGGCGGACGCAGCTTCAGGCCCACCTCGTCGCCGAGGCGAATCGGGGTGCAACCGTCCTGGTCGCGACCCACCTGCTCGCCGAATGGGAGGGCAAGGTTGATGCCTGCGTGCTGCTCGAGGCGGGCCGGATCGGCGGCGCGCTGCCCCCGAACCGCCTGCGCGAGAGTTTTCCTCCGCCCGCTCGCGTCACAACCCCATGAATACGATCGCAGCCCTCGATGCGCGCGCGCTCGCGGCCACCTTCGCCCGCGAGTTCCTCAGTTACCGGATCAATCGCTTCCTGCACCTGCACGTCGCCTTGATGCTGGCGATCGGGCTGCTCGCCCTGCTCGCTCCGCCCGAGGCCGCCGCGCCCGGCACGGCGTGGTGGGTGCAGAACGGCGTGCTCTACGTCGCGTCCCTCTCGGCGCTGCTGCTCGGCTTGAGCTCGGCACAGGCCGAGACGGAGGAGTTCGCGCTGCTGTTCACGCAGCCGCTCCGCCTGGGTGAGTGGGTGGCGGGAAAATGCGCGGGCCTGCTCTGCGTCGTGGCGCCGTCCGCGGCGCTGCTGGTGTTGCCCACGCTGTTCACCGCGGGAGGCTCGCCCCTGCTGCTCGGCGCGGCGCTCTCGGCGGCCGCCGTCAGCGTCCTTCTCGCCTGGACCGGACTCGCACTGGGTTTCTGGATACACGACCCGGTGCGAGGCCTCATCGCCGCGCTGGCCGTCTGGTGCGTCCTGCTGTTTGGCGTCGATCTGCTGCTCATCCTGATCGGCGGTTCCACCTGGATTCACGAGCATCCCCTGCCGTGGGTCGCGGTGCTCATGCTCAGCCCGCTGGACGCGTATCGGGTGACGCTGCTGTTCGTCGTGGAACGGGCCGCGTTCGACAGCTCGGGTCTCGATCCGTTGACGCGTTACTGGCTGGACCACGCGGAGACGTGGCTCGCGATCTGCATGACCGCCTGGAGCACCGTAGCCGCCTGGGCCGCCGCCGTCGGGGCCCGCCGCCGCTGCACCACGTAAGCGCAGGGTCCGACGGGCACTATGCGCTTGCCCTCGGCGCCGGAGCGGACCAGCTCTCGGCCTTTATCGACCCAGCCATGACTCCTCCCGTCTGCCCGGCCTGTTCACTCGAAGACGTTCTCAATCACTCCGATCACTGGGAGTGCGCCACCTGCGGTCACGAATGGCCGAAGGAGGCGCCCGCCGAGGCCGCCCGCATCGTCAAGGATGCCCATGGCAACGTGCTGGCGGATGGCGACTCGGTGGTGTTGATCAAGGATCTGAAACTGCGCGGCGGCTCCGGCGTGCTGAAGGGCGGCACCAAGGCGCGGAACATCCGCCTGGTCGACGGCGATCACGAGATCGACTGCAAGATCGACGGCACCCCGATGGCCCTCAAGGCCTGCTTCGTGAAGAAAGCCTGAATACGCGTCCCCTTCACGCGTGATGCGGCTGGCGTTGCGCCTGGGCGCGGGACCTCAAGGCTCGATGCGCACCACTTGGCCGCCGCCGGGCGACGTGCCAAAGTTCGTGACGTAAATCGCGCCGTCGGGCCCGATCGACAGGCCGCCGGGCATGATCAAGCCGTCGTCGGCGATTGTTTCCACGCTGCCATCGGCGGCGTTGATCCGCGCCAGTCGCCCGCCCACCGCGGGGTTCGCCAGGCTGTTCGCATCGATCTCCAGGACGTAGAGGTTGCCGGCGCCGTCGAACTCGAGGTCGATGATGTTCGTAAAGCCCTCCGCATACACCTGCGGCGCCGAGCCGGGCACGACGCGATAGATCCGGGCCTCTCCGGGCGGAAACGGGAAACCGGTCAGTTGACTCACGTATAAGGCGCCATCGGGACCCCGGACCACGTTGGTCGGCACCGCCTGCATGATGAGCTGCGCGGGGAATGGCGGCTGCGGCAGGAACGGTGGCGTGTCCACCACTCGACTCGGAAACACGGCGACAACCGACACGGCTCCGTTGGCGGTGACATGCAGGAGGGTGTTGGCCCCGGCATCCGCGACATAGGCGCCGCCCGCCCGGGTCGAGAGCACGCCGTTCGGGTTGCTGTCGGGCAGTCCCTGATCGGGATTGGCACTCGCCTCGAACGCCGCCAGGTCCGCGAGCCACTTGAGTTTTCCATTCTGACTGAGCTGAAACAGCCCGCCGAGCTTCGCCCCGGCGGGGCCAAAAACGCTGTCCCGCACCGCGGGATTGAGCCCCAGCCCGATCGTCACGCGCGCGCGGCCAAACGGCTCGAAGGAGATGTCCGACGGACCGATCGCTCCGAAGCCGCCCTCCCCCGCGGTGGAGGGCAGGCCTTCGACCACGCGCCCCTGTTTGCCCTTGAAGATGCGGGTGATTGAGCCACTGAGCCCGAAATACACCGGGCCGTCGGGCCCTTCAGCCGCCGGACCGTCGCCTCCGGTGCCGGCTTCGGCCACGTAGAGCGCGCCGTTTGGGGCGAAATCAAGTCCGCGCGGATTGTTCAGGCCGGTCGCCACGAGGTCCCACGCCGCCGCGGAGGCGGCGACGGGCAGAGCCAGCGCAGCGAGCAGGCCGGCGATGAATACGGGTCGAAGATCTGAGTCGGGTTGGCGAGCGCAACAACGGCGCGATTGGGGGGCGGAGGATGAGATCATCGTCGGCAGGGTTGGAGTGATACGCGCATGAGAGACTTCCGGGACAGCAGGTCCCGGACAGGGGCGCGTTGGGGTCCGGCGATTGTAGCAGTTGGCGCGACGCCGCCCATCCGGGAAAACCCGATCGGGCCGCCCAATCCGGAGACAAATTCAGGATGCGTCGACGCCGACGGCCGGACCTCACCGTGGAGGACGGGCCGCCGTGTCCGCCCCGGTGCGGACCACCGCGCCGCGCCCTGCCGTTTGCCCTTTTCGGCGCAATACCAGCAGGTTTCCACCCACACAGCACAGGATCCCGAGCGCCGTGTACACCTGCCAGCGCAATCCTTCGAACAGCGTCGATAACAGCAGCGCCACAACCGGGATCGCCGCCGCGGCATAGCCCGCCCGGTCGGCGCCGATCCGGCCAACGAGCGTGAGGTAGGCGCCAAACGCGAGCACCGAACCGAACAGCGCGAGATACACCAGCGAGAGCACGTAGCCCGCGCTCCACTCGAAAATGAACGGCCGGTCGCGAAGGACTGAATACACCGCGACGAGCGTCGCACCGTAGAGCATGCCGTAGGCGTTGAGCTGAATCACCGGCAGACCGCGGCGCTGGTTGCGCACCGCCACGAGATTGCCCAGCGATGCGGACACCGTGGCCACCAGCGCATACGTGAGTCCGACGAGCGGACGCCCCTTGCCGGAAACGTGCCCCAATTCCGGCAGGAAGACCAGGGCCACGCCGCCGACGCCGAGCAGCGCGCCAATGACCATCGCCGGCTTCAGCGGCGTCGCGAAAAACAGGCGGGTGCCCGCGATGTTGAGAAACACGATCAACGAGAAGATCACGGCCACGAGCCCGGAACTGATCTCCGCCTCGGCCAGGTAGACGCAGACATAGTTGAGCCCGAACAGCAGCGCCCCCTGCAACGCCATCCACCCATGGTCGCGCCAGGGAAACCCGACTCGCAGGCGTCGAAGCGCGCACCACGCGAACAGGATCACGCTCGCCAGCGCGAAGCGATAGGCCACGGAGACCTCCGCGGGGACCCGTCCGAGTTGAAACGTGATCGCGAGCCAGGTGGAGCCCCAGATCAGCACCGCCGCGAGATAGAGACCAAGATCGCTCGTGATCATGCCGCCGAGGTGAACGCGCCCGCCAGGCTCTGTCCAGCTCCCGCCCGCCCCCCGCGACGCAGCACACGCTCGAGTTGGCCGGCACAGCCCCCGCGCGCGTTCGACGCCGCACACAATCCCGGCCGGCTGCTTGATCAAATCGCCGCGACTCACACTGTTCGGCAGCAAACGGCGGGCGCCGGCGTTTCCCCTCACGCCGGCCAAGCCCCTCACCCCGACCCCAACCATGGAAACCACCCTGCGAAACATGACCGCCGTCCTCGCCCTCTCCCCGCTCGGTTCGCTCGCCGTCGCTACCGGCGTTGCCGCCGTCGGCAAGTTCGCCGAGCACGGCGACATCGGCGCCCCCGCGATTGCCGGTTCGGTGAGCTACGACGAGTCGCTGCAGGAATACCGGCTCGGCGGCGCGGGCGCGAACGTATGGGCGACGTCGGACCAGTTTCACTTCGCCTGGAACAAGATGAAGGGCGACTTCATCCTGCGCGCCCGCTTCGAGTTCGTCGGCCAGGGCGTCGATGCGCACCGCAAACTCGGCTGGATGGTGCGCGCAACCCTCGACGCCGACTCCGCCTATGCCGATGCCTGCGCCCATGGCGACGGCCTCACCTCGCTGCAGTTTCGCCGCGGGAAGGGCGCGGTCACCGAGCAGATCGAGCTCCCGTTGAAAGGGGGCGACGTGATCCAGTTGGAGCGCCGGGGCCGCGACTACATCTTCTCCTGCGCGCGCTACGGCGAGCCGTTTGTGTCGGCCACGCTGCGCGACGTCGACCTCGGCGACGAGGTTTACGCCGGCCTGTTCCTCTGCTCGCACGACGCGACCGTGAAGGAACACGCGATCGTCCGCGACGTGCGCATCATCAAACCCGCCCGGCCCGGGTTCCAGGCGTACCGCGACTTCATCGGCAGCCAGCTCGAAATCCTCCACGTGTTCAACGGCCGGCTCACCGCGCTTTATCAGTCGGCCGAGCCGTTCGAGGCCCCCAACTGGATGCACGACGGCAAGACGCTCATCTGGAACGTCAGCGGCGCGGGACCGAACAAGGGCCTGCTGCGCACGTTCGATCGCACCACCGGTGCCGTCTCCCCGCTGGATACCGGCATCGCGACGCACAACAACAACGATCACGTGCTCTCCTTCGACGGAACGATGCTCGCGATCAGCAACAACGACCCGGCCTTCGGCGGCAAGTCGGCGATCTACACGGTCCCCGCGACCGGCGGCCCGGCGAAGCTGATCACCGCGCAGTCGCCCTCCTACCTCCACGGCTGGTCGCCCGACGGCCAATGGCTGGTCTTCACGGGTATTCGCGACGGCGATACGGAGATTTACAAGATCCCTTCCGCGGGCGGCGGGGAGATCCGGCTCACCGACGGCCCGGGCATGAGTGATGGACCGGAATACTCGCCCGACGGCCGCCACATCTATTTCAACTCCACGCGCTCGGGCCGGATGCAGCTCTGGCGGATGAAGCCCGACGGCTCCGAGCCGGAGCAGCTCACGAACGACGAGTTCAACAACTGGTTTCCGCATCTCTCGCCGGACGGCAAATGGATCGTATTCATTTCCTACGGACAGGACGTGGCGCCCGAGAGCCACCCGTATTACCAGCATGTTTACCTCCGGCTGATGCCGGCCGGCGGCGGCCCGGCGCGGGTGATCGCCTACGTTTACGGCGGGCAAGGGACCATGAATGTGCCTTCATGGTCTCCCGACGGCACCCGCATCGCCTTCGTGAGCAACTCCGATTTCGCCGCGAAGTAGCGCGGCGCCCGGGCGTGGGGACGAAATCCACTCGCCTCGGCGTCGTCTTTCGATGGTTCCTCCTGCGTGAACCGAACCAACCCAAGGAAGCCGCCGTCAGCCCGGACCGGCGCGCAGGCATCGCGCGGGCGGCCCGGAGGCGTCAGCCTCGCCGCGCTCCTCGTGCTCGCTATGCTGCTCGGCCTTCCCAGCTATGCGTTGAGCCGGCTCGGCACGTGGGTAGACTGGCGGCTCCTGTCCAGCCTGCCGCTCGCGGTGTCCGCCGTCACTTTCTTCGTCTATCGGAGCGACAAGCGCCGCGCCGAGGCGGGCGAATGGCGCATCCCGGAGTCGAGCCTGCATCTGCTGGAGCTGCTGGGCGGATGGCCGGGCGCGTTCCTGGCGCAACGCGCATTCCGCCACAAGACTGCGAAGGCCTCCTTCCAGGTCGTATTCTGGGCCATCGTAGTCGTGCATGAATACGTTGCGCTCGACTCGGTGCTCGGCTGGCGCTTCACGCGCGCTTGGTGGGGCCTCCTGCAGTCCCAACTGGCCTGACCAGCGCGGGCCGTCGGGCGTCCCCGATCGGCGCGCTGCTCGCCGCCGCCCGCGGTACCGTCCCGGGTGCCCCCTTTCCGCTGCTTGCGCCTTACGCGTTCCCGCTTCTCTTTTGCCGGGTGTCCTGCTGCTCACACGAATTGCCTGGTCTCTCCGCCCGTCTCGACAAGCTCGTCTACCACCATGGTGGGATGAGCCTGCCGCCGGACAAGCCGCACGCGTTCGTGTATTTCATCACGATCAGCAACGCCTCCGATCGCACCATCACGCTCCTCGGCCGCAAGTGGGTCATCGAGCACGCCGACGGCTCCCGCCTCGTGATCGAAGGGGACAAGATCGTCGGGGAAACGCCCCGCCTCGCGTCCGGTGAAAGCTTTTCCTACAACAGCTACCACGTTACAGGCACGGATGCGCGCGCCTTGGGCAGCTTCCATGGCTTCGACGAATACGGCCGGCGTATCCACGTCGTCCTGCCAGCGTTCGACATGCAGATTCCCAGCGAAGACGGCGATTAACTTGGTGCGGCGGCTCTCAAGAAACAGCCGTAGGTAGGGTGTACCGAGCGCGCAGCGCGACAGCCCGTCACTGTCCCGGTGAGCCGCGGCTCGGCGGGACGCCTCGCCCTACCTGCCCCTTCCCGTCGATTCCAAAACGTAGTTTTGGGGGGTGGGAGCTGCTATCGAGACCCCGCTCGTCCTCAAGGCGGTTATCTCTCAAAACTTGCGCTTGCGCCTCCGGCGGCTCTGCCTCTCCCTGCTCCGTTCTCAATGAAGCTTATCGACTTGAACCGCGACGGCGGTATCGGCGCCAACTCGCTGTTCGTCCAGATCGGCGAACTCAACCTCCTCGTGGACTGCGGCCTGCATCCGAAACTCACCGGCCGGCGCGCCACGCCCGATCTCGCCAGGCTGCGGGGGATCGATCTCGACCTGATCCTCATCACGCACTGCCACCTCGACCATATCGGCAGCCTGCCGGTCGCGATGCGCGAACACCCCGAGGCTCCGGTGCTCATGACCACGTCGAGCCGACTGATCATCGAGCGCATGCTGCACAACTCCGCCAACGTGATGCTCCGCCAGAAGGAGGAGGGGAACATCCCGGAGTATCCACTTTTCACCCACGAGGAGATCGACCACTGTGCGAAACGCCTCACCGGCCTGCCCTTCGGGCACGTCAAGCGCTTCCGCGGCCGCAAGGGCGGCGAGATCGAGCTCATCCTCCACCGCGCGGGCCACGTCGCCGGCGCCGCCGCCATCGAGATCCGGCACAAGCACCGCGCGATCTTCTTCACCGGCGACGTGCTCTTCGAAGACCAGCGCACCCTGCCCGGCGCGCAGTTTCCCGCCGGCCACTTCGACACGGTCGTCATGGAGACGACGCGCGGCGCGACCGAACGCCCGGCCGGCAAGGAACGCGTCCACGAGGTCGCCCGCCTGATCGCCTCGATCAACGACACCATCCAGCGCGGCGGCTCGTTCCTGCTCCCGGTGTTCGCGCTCGGGCGCATGCAGGAGATCCTCGCGATCCTGCACGACGCGCGCAAATTCGGCAAACTCGTCGACTGCCCGATCTTCGCTTCGGGCCTGGGCATGGACCTCGCCGATTACTTCGACGAAATCTGCCGCAAGACGAAGCACGTGCAGTTCAACCGCGGAATTCTCAAGGAACTCCGGCTGAAGCCCCTCCCGCGCAACCTGAAGGCGGGCGAAGACCCGCAGCAGAACGCGATCTACATCATCAGCTCGGGCATGCTCGTGGAAAACACTCCGAGCTATGTGCTCGCCTCCGGTCTCACCGGCCACGCGCGCAACACCATCGGCTTCGTCGGCTACTGCGACCCGGAGACGCCCGGCGGCCGGTTGCTCGCCTCCGCGCCCGGCGACAGTTTCCTTTTCGAGGCCGCGCACGTGAAGACGAAGATCAAGGCGCGCGTCGAACGTTTCGAGTTGAGCGGTCATGCCGACCGCGAGGAACTGCTTGAATTCGCCGTACAGGCGAAGCCGCGCACGCTCGTGCTGACGCACGGCGATCCGCCCGCCCGCACGTGGTTCGCCCAACAGCTTGCCGCGCAGGCCCCCGCGACCAAGGTCCTCGACCCGGTGCCGGGCGAGAACTACCTGGTGTAACGCACAGGCGCCGCGCAGCGCCACTGGAAGCGCGGGCGGCCACCCGCAATCATCGAGATGCACATGCGGGCCAGCGGCCCGCGCTCCCAGATAACCAAGCGCGTTCCTACAACAACATGAGCCCCCTCATTTCGCCTCGGGCGGTTTGATCAGCGCGACGACGTCGGGTGTATCCAGATTTTCCTTCGTCACCAGCGCGCAGCCCGTGTCGATTTCCTTCTCGACCGGTTTGCCCTGGAGATGATCGACCAGCGTCTTCACGCCGAGGTAGCCCATGCGATAGGGATTCTGGACCACCAGGCCTTGCAGATCGCCGGCCTTCAGCGCCTGCAGCGTCTGCGCGCCGGCATCGAAGCCCACAAATTTCACCCGCCCCTGCGCCAGGCCGGCGTCGCGCAGCGCGAGCAACATGCCCACCGTACTTGATTCGTTGGGACAAAACACACCGTCCAGCGCGCGCCCGTAGCGGTTGATCAGATTCTCCGAGGCGCGCTTCGCCGTGTCGCGGGTCGCGCCCGCGTGCTGGTCGGCCGACACCAGCGCGATGTCGGGAAACTCCTTCTTGAGCGTATCGACAAAGCCCGCTTCGCGCGCCTCGGTGCTGGCCGAACCCACGGCATAGCGCAGCAGGATGACCTTGCCTTTGCCACCGAGCAGTTCGCCGAGCCGGCGCGCGGCCAGCGTCCCGCCTTTGTAGTTGTCGGTCGCGACAAAGCTCACCGGCGTGTCGGCGTTCAGGGCGGAATCAATCACCACCGTGGGGATGCCGCCGCGTGCCGCGGCCGAGACCGGCCCCACCAGCGCCTTCGAGTCCAGCGGCGCCAGCACGATGCCGCTCACGCGCCGGCCGGTGAAGTTTTCCACCACTTGCACCTGCTGCTCTCGATCGTCTTCGCGCAACGGCCCCTTCCAGATGATCTTCGCTTCGACCCCGCCGGCCTCGAGTTCCTTGGCGGCAGCGAGCGCGCCCGCATGGATCGACTTCCAAAATTCATGCGTCGTCCCCTTCGGGATGACCGCGATCTGATAGGTTTCCGCCGCGACCGACAGAGCAAGGGCGGCGCACAACAGCGCTGATGCGAGTAGTTTTTTCATTGGGGTGAGGGTGAGCAGAAGACACGAGGGCGCCCCACGCGTGCCAGCGCGCGGGAAATTTCCCGGCAAAACGGGCGACAACAGGGCTGTTCTCGCTGAGCCGCGACCACACCCGCAAACCGATCCGCTGAAGTCACGACCAAACAATCACTAGCCGTTAGCCGGTCGTCCCGCGTCAGCGCGATCTCGCTTCGCCCGCGTGGGCCCAGTCCGGGCCTTGATCGGCATGTGCCCGAAAGTCCAACGGCTTATGCTCCCGGACGGATTGGGTCTGTAGCGCTGCTCGGGTCCGTCCCCGATGGCAGGCGCATGAGCGCAAAGCTATTCTAGCGCGCTATGAAAACCTCACACATCTCCATGGTCCGGCTTCTTCGCGTTCCGTTGGCAGCCTGTGCCTTTGGCGCGGCCTTGGCCACCGGCTATGGCCAGACGCCTTCGGGCGAACCGACGCCCTATCGCGATCAAGACCGCGATCGCATGCAAACTTCCCAACTCGAACGCGAGGATCGCAACTTCATCATGAAGGCCGCGAAACTCGGCGCCGAGGAAGTGAATCTCTCGCGCATGGCGGCGCAGCGGGCTTCGAACCCCCAGGTCAAGAGTTTCGCCCAACAGCTCGCCAATGACCATGAGCAGGCCAACCGGGAGCTCACCGAGTTGGCCACCCGCAAGGGCGTCACCTTGTCCGATCGCGAAAAGGACTACAACGACTGGAGCAAGAAGGGCGCCTCCGAGTTCGATGAGGACTACGTGAAGAAAATGCGCAGCGCTCACAAGGACGCGGTGGACCTTTACGAAGACGCCGCTCGGGAGTGCAAGGACGCCGAAGTCGTCGCCTACGCGCGCAAGTATCTGCCGAAGCTGCAGGCTCACCTGCGTCACGCGGAGCAACTCAAGCCGATGGTGGATTGACCCGCTTGATCGGGTAATCCGCTCACGGTCGTGACGCTGCTTTGGCTGCAAGAGGCCCGCTCACCCGAGCGGGCCTCACTGCTTTGTGTAATCAAATCGTGGTGACGCGTTTCACCGCGCCATCCCCACGCCCCTCCGGCGACGCACGGGCGCCAGCGGGATGCCGTCCCGTAACGCGCCCGCGCTCAGTGTCGGTGGTGTGGTGGATCGAGGCGTCCCCGCCGAGCCGATCCGGCGAACGACGACTCACCTTTCAGCGAAGCGTATCTTCCCTCCCGGGATTTCGTCGCAACGGCCTGAATACGACTTAGCGCTCCGCTCCGGTTGCCAGCCGGATCGTGCCCGATACTTCACTGGTCGCCTCCTGGGGAGTCTGGTTGAGGGCCTGCTGCGCCTTTTCCTCCACGGAGGCTACGTTCTTCAGGAGTTTGTTCTGGTCGTCGCCGTCGTCCTCGAAGCGCAGCATCGTGACGACGTGCGAGGATGCTTTCCGGGCGATCGCGTGGCAGCGCTGCGCCACCGCCGTGATCTCCTCCCAACTGCCCTCGAGCACGGTCGCCGTGGGCGTAAGCTGATAACGGATACCGGAGGTGTCCACCACGCGCAGCACTTCGGCCAGAAGGTCGCTGGTGTGCGGGTTGCCGCCGACGGGAATGATGGATAGATCTGCGAGCATCCGGCACTCTATTTGCGACCCGACCTTGGCGCCATCGGGTCGATGCCGGCGCCGGCCGTGGGAGGCGGGCCCGATCCGCTCACGTGTCCGGCACGATGGAGATCCGGCCGTCCACTTCGAGAATCGCCCAGCGGACGTGCTCGATCTCATCGATCCCGTTCTTGTGCATCTCGGACACGATCTCCTCGGCCGAGATGCGTTCACGATTGCAGTTGTCGACCAGAATCTGGCCTCGAGCCACGAGGACCGTCGGCTTGCTGTTGACGAAGTGTTCCACGCGTTTGAAGCGGTGCGAGAGCGCCGAGGTCAAGAAGACAAGCGTGAACAGCGTCGCGGTCGCCACAAACGCGTTCGTCAGCGAGTCGTCCTCGCGCGTCAGCGCCTGCGAGACCAGTTCGGGGACGAGCAGCAGGGTCACCAGATCCAGCGCCGACAATTCCCCGAACTCCCGCTTCCCGAGGATCCGGAGGCCGACGAGAATGAACAGGTAAACAACGATCGTGCGGACGACAGTTTCCATGGCATTTCTCAGGGCAGGACGAAGGAACGGATGGGTAGTTCGACGGCCACCCCGCCCTGCGCGACCACCGATACCGTTCCCGTTGCGAAGCCGTAGCGCTCCGGCTCCAGATCGATGGCGATGACCGCCTCCCGCTGGCCGTCATCGACCGCAAACTCGCACGCCTCCCGGGACATCCGCTTCGGCTCCGGCATCGAGGACACGCGGTCAAAGCGCTCGAGGAACGACGTACTCACGTGAACCTCGGCGCCGCTCAGCGGGCGGTCATCGACCGACCCGACGTGGATCTGCAGTTTCACCGGGTAGCCGAAACGCATGCGCGGAGCATACGTGACCCCCAGCGCCACGCCGTCGCCCGACTTCTCCACCGTTCGATCATCACCACCGAACACCCCGAATACGGCCAGGAGCGGCAGTAGCGCGAGCAGCAGGAGTCCCGTTGCGTGACCCGGAGGAATGGAGATCCGCCGGTCAAATGGCGGCGGCTTCGGAGGGTCGGCTTTGGCGTATTCGTCGTCCTGTGACATGTTGGGTCGCGCCGTGCGTAGTCATTTCCGGGCCGAAAACGGCGCACAGCGCACACGCATGGGTGGGCGGGCGCGGTGCGATCGGCGTCCCTGCGCAGTCCCGCGACAGACCCCGCGCGAGCGTCCGGCGTTCCTTGGGCTCCCCACCACCACCCCCATCCGGTCACCACCTGATGCAACCGCGCAGCTCCGTCACAGGGTGGATCAAGCTTGCGAAGCGGTCCCGCGATCAACCTCTTGAACGTGATGGCTGTTCCCGCGCACCGGATTAATCTGTAGTCAGCCCCGCCCGCGCTGCATGAACCTGCCTTCGCCCCATGACGCCCGCCCTGCAGTGGACGCATCCGCTGCGGAACCGTCGTCCGTCCTCCGCCGGGCCCGGCCCCGGCGCGTTGTACCCGAGATCCTCGACACACTTCCCCCCGGCGACCGCGAGGCGCAACGCAGCCGGCGGGATCTGCGCCTGATCAACGCCGCAATGCGCAACCGCAGCTGGTTTCAGCGCACCCTCGCCGCGTCACTGCGGCCCGACGATCGCGTGCTCGAACTCGGTCCGGGCGACAGCCGTCTGCACGAACTTGCGCCGGCCACAGTGCATTGGGACGGCATCGATCGCCTGCCCCGCCCGACGACCTGGCCGGCGGAGGCTCACTGGCATTGCGCGGACATCCTCACGTTCGCCGGCTGGCGCAACTACTCCGTGATCGTGGCCAATCTCGTGCTTCATCACTTCGTCGCGGCCGAGCTCCAGACGATCGGCGCGCAGTTGGCGCCGCACGCGCGCCTCCTGCTGGCCTGCGAACCGGCGAGACGACGGCGCCTGCAACCTTTGTTCGCCTGGTTTTGCCGCGCCATCGGCGCGAGCGCTGTCACGCGCCACGACGGCCGCGTAAGCATCGACGCCGGTTTTCTCGGCCACGAACTGCCCACACTGCTCGGCCTCGTGCCTCCCGCCTGGCGCGGCGAAGCGCGCATCGCCGGCCTCGGCGCCTACCGGCTGGTCGCGCATCGCCGCCCATGAGCACGCTTCGCTCCATCGAGATCATCGGCGGCGGGCTCGCGGGCCTCAGCCTTGGGCTCGCCCTGCGGCGCCATGGCGTTCCGGTCACGCTGCACGAGGCCGGCTTCTACCCGCGCCACCGGGTGTGCGGAGAATTCGTCGCGGGACTCGACACCGAAACCACCGAGCGGCTCCAGCTGGCGCCCTTCTTTGCCGGCGCGCGCCATCACCGCGAGGTCACCTGGCACGGCCGCGGGGGCTTCGTCGTGAGGCATCGTCTCCCGAAAGCCGCCCTGGGCCTCAGTCGTTACACGCTGGATACGAGGCTCGCGCACGCGTTTTCCGCCGCCGGCGGGCGTCTGTTCGAGCGCAGCCGCGTCGACCTCGCCTCCTGCGCACCGGGCCGTGTCGTCGCCACCGGACGACGTCGCGACGGCAGCGCGTGGCTTGGCCTCAAGGTGCACGTGCGGCGGCTTGTGCTCGACGGCGATCTCGAGCTGCACCTCGGCGACCAGGCCTACGTCGGTCTCGCCGGCGTCGAGGACGACCGCGTGAATGTCTGCGGACTTTTCCGGCGCCGCCCCCTACCCGAAGCGGCACCGGAGACGTTGCTCGAAAGCTACCTGCGCGCATCCGGCCTGGAGCGCCTGGCCGGACGTCTCGCAACCGCAGAGCCGTGGGTCGAATCTCGCGCCGCGATCGCCGGCCTCAACTTTGCCCGGCCGACGGCGCAGCCGGACCGACTGGTGCTCGGCGACACCTTCAGTGCGATTCCGCCCTTCACGGGCGATGGCATGGCGATGGCGCTGCAAAGCGCCGCCATCGCCCTGCCGGCGCTGCTCGCCTGGTCCCGCGGCGCCGCCTCGTGGGAGGACACGCTGCGCGCCATCCACCGCCGCCTGCGCCGACGCTTCGCGTTGCGCCTGGTATTCGCTCGCACCCTACATCCCTGGCTGCTCGCGCCCGCGACCCAGCACGTCCTCACGCACACACGGACGTCGCGCTGGCTCCCTTTCAAACTGCTTTATCACGCCCTCCACTAGCGCCATGCCCCAGGCTCTTGGCTCTCAGCTCCAGGCTCTCAGCCCTAAGCTCTCAACTTCTCCCACTCTCAGCTCTCAACTGATCGACCTCCCCGCCCATGTACCTGCATGCCCTTTCCCTCGCCGTCCCTGAAGCTCGCTACACCCAGGCCGATTGCTGGGAGATGTTCAGCCGCTCGGCGGCCCGCGAGCGGCTGAGCCGGCGCTCGCAGATCCTGGCGCGCGCGATCCTCACCGGCGACAGCGGCATCCAGACCCGCCACTTTGCCGCGCCTCACCTCGAGCGGATCTTCGATTGCACGCCCGATGAGTTGAATGAGATCTTCCGCCGCGAAGCCCCCCGCCTCGCCGGACGCGCTCTCACGGGAGCGCTCGAACAGGCCGGCCTCCGTTCGGGCGATGTGGACGCGCTGCTCATTTCGACCTGCACCGGGTATCTCTGCCCCGGACTCACCAGTTATGTGGCCGAACAACTGGGACTGCGCCGCGATGCCTTTCTGCAGGATCTCGTGGGGCTCGGCTGCGGCGCGGCGATCCCGACCCTGCGCGCTGCGTCCGCCATCGTGCGCGAGCAACCGCAGGCCGTCGTTGCGTGCTTGTCGGTGGAGGTGTGCTCCGCGGCCTTCTACCTCGACGACGATCCGGGCGTGCTCATCAGCGCCTGCCTGTTCAGCGATGGCGCCGCGGCTACAATCTGGCGCGGCACCCCGGGACCACACGCCCTCGCCTGCGACACCTTTCGCACCTGGCACGAGCCAGAGCTGCGCGATCAACTGCGCTTTGAGCAGCGCAACGGCAAGCTGCGCAACCTGCTCGCCCCCACCGTGCCACAGGTGGCGGCCGGCGCGGTGCAACGCCTGTTCGCCGCGGAAACAAGCAACGGCCATCGCCCGCTCGCCCGCATCCTCGCGCATCCCGGGGGACGCGACGTGATCTCGGCCATCGAAGCCGCGCTGCCGGAGCGCCGGCTCGACGACACGCGCGACACGCTCCGCCATTTCGGCAACATGAGCAGCCCGACGGTGCTCTTCGCGCTCGACCATGCGCTGCATGAAACCCGCCCCGCCGCCGAAGCCGACTGGTGGCTGGTGAGTTTCGGCGCCGGTTTCGCCGCCCACTCCTGCCGCTTCGGCGTGCGCACAACGTAGAGCGCACGTCCGCCCCACTTCGCTCAATCCTCCCCCGCCGACTTCCGCTCCGGCAGCACCATCCGCTCCGCCTCCGCGAGCAGTTCGAACGCTTCCCGCCGCTCCTCGGTTCCATGAAGCCGTGCGATCGCGTCGGTCTTCATCGCAATCATGCACAGCCGCGCGAGCGTGTGCAGGTGGATGCGGTCGTCCTGGCAGCAGATGAGGAAAAACACGCGGGTGGCGCCGCCGTCCGGCGCCCCGAACGGCACCGCCTGCACCGTGCGCCCCAAGACCACGAACGATCCTTCGAACCGGTACTCCTCGTGATGGCGCGCATGGAGCAGCGCGAAGCCGCCCGGCAGCGCCGTCGAACACAGTGCCTCGCGCGCCTCCACGCTCGCCAGCAACTCGCGCGGGTCGAACACCCGCCCGGTCCGGTCCGCCAGCGCAACCATGTCGCGGATCACCGACGCCCGAGTCTTCGAGTTCAACGCGAGATCGATGGCATCCGGCGTCAGCAGGGCCGGAATCAACGCGTCATCGGGAAACACTTCGCGGGCGCCGCGCATCGACTTTTCATGATACACACTGAGCCGCTTGTCCGGCATGCCGAGGATGCGCTGCGAGGCCCACGCGTCGATTTCGCCCCGCTGGAAGACCAGGCGGCCGCCGCGTTCCTGATGCGGGATGTCGCTGGTCCTGACCAACTGCTCGGCATCGCTGCGGGAAACGTGCAGGTAGTCGGCCAACTCTTCCAACGTGAGCGCTCGATGAGGCATGCGACAGACTATCGCGCATTTCTGCCGGATTGGAAAGCGACGAGTGTGAGCCCATTACCGCGTCACGACAATGTCACTACGACACGCAGGTTGTAAGGGCGAGCTTGGCGCTTTTGATCTTGGGCCGCATTGCTCGCGCGGACCAAGGCCCTCCGGGCATTGGCGCCACGCTCGCGCCTTGCCCAAGATCAAAATCACTCGCCGCGCCATGCCTCTGGACCTTTTTAGGCGCCGTCTAAAGGACGGATTTGAGACCGGTAATGTTGCCCCCACATTGCAGGGATACTCCCGGGCGCATTTTCTTCCTTCATAGCAACAGATCCAAAGGTGCTCCCTTTTGTGGGGAGCATCCACTGCTTGTCGGACCTGCCCTCGTTTTGATTGTTTGAGACATCCTCCCCATTGTCTCGATCCTCCTTCAGCTTGGAATGGATCGGGAAAATGAGGAAACCGAGGATGCATTACGATCGGTGGAGATCTGTTCGCCGCGGTTTGAGGAGAGCGTTCGCTTTCCAGGAACGTCATTCAACAAAGGTGGAATTTGGAAAATGCGGGCAGCAATAGCCCCTGACGCTGGGACCGATGCTGTCTGCTGCGTTTCGAATACCGCAGGCAACTGAGTTGGGTGATCATGGGTATTCGCCCGTGACCGGCTCTGCTTCCATAGAGAGATGATCCGGTCGCCCTGAGGATCGCCCGATCCGCCCGGGGATCCCGCCGGAGGGTGGTTATCATTTCCAACAATCTTCCTTATAGGTTTACGGCGCGATGTGTTCGCTGAAAGAAAGCAGCAGCGTCCCACGTTCTACCTTGTGACTGCACTACGTGTAGTTGCCCCTCGCGGTCTTGGCCGCGAGCGGGCGGTCCAGCAAATACTAACCACAAGGAGATACTATGGCCTACAAAGCCAAAAAAGTCAGTCCCGCGGTGAGGGATGCAAAACCTCACCTCGCTGCAATGCAGCAAATCGATAAAGACCGTGGAGCCGTCATCAACTATGGCGATGAGGAGCTGCCACTCACGGTGGTGCAGGTGGAAGCCAAGATCAAAGCCATCGAGGATACCATCGCCCTCCATAACCAGCTCCTGAGCCAGGTCGATGCCCTCAAGAACAAGATCGAGTCCGACGAAAAGGTGCTCGCGGCCATGCTCGTCGACACCCGTGCCGCCGCCAAACGCAAGTTCGGCCGCGACAGCTCGGAGCTCGAGCAGCTCGGTGGCACTCGCTCCAGCGAGCGGCCCCGGGCGAGAACGCGAACCGGAACCGAAGCCACAACCGCGGCGTAAGGTCCGAAAAGCGCACACACTCCGAAACCCAGCCCGCGCCGGATCACCGGCGCGGGCTTTTTGTGGTCCAGCCCAGCGTCTTCACGCGACGGCGAACAAAGTCCGGAGCCGGTTCCTCGACGACGACTGCCTACACCGTGCCGGTCGCCGGCGGCTGTTCGGCGGCGAATTCGATCAGGCGTTCGGGCTGGCGGCGGCGTTTTCGATACAATGTCGATTTGTCGATTCCGAGGATGCGCGCGGCGTGGGCGTAGCTGGTGACGCGCGACACCACTTCGTTGATGTGCGCGCACTCGATTTCTGCGAGGCTCACGAAGTCGCCGATCTGCGGCCCGCTGCCGGGCCCGGCGCCGTTGGGCAGGTTGAAATCATCCGCGTCGAGCAGGTCGCTCTCGCTCAGGATCGCCGCGCGTTCGACGGCATTGCGCAGCTCGCGGAGATTACCCGGCCAGTGGTACGTCTGGAACGCTTGTTGCGCCGGCAGGGTGAAGCCGCGAAAGCTCCGCCCCATCCCGCGCGAGATCTGCGCGAGAAACTCCTCGGCGGTCGGCACGATATCCTCGCGCCGGCGCCGCAAGGGCAGCACTTCGAGCCGGATAACGTTGAGCCGGTAATAGAGATCTTCGCGGAAGCGGCCCGCGGCGACTTCCGCCGCCAGATCGCGGTTGGTCGCGGCGATCACGCGGATGTCAGCGCGGTGCGTACACGGCTCCCCCACCCGCTCGTATTCGCGGTCCTGCAGGAAGCGCAGGAGCTTGGATTGGATTTCGAGCGGCAGGTCGCCGATCTCGTCGAGAAACAAGGTGCCGCCTTCGGCCGCCGCGACCTTGCCCTGCGCATCGATCACCGCGCCGGTGAAGGCACCGCGCACATGGCCGAACAATTCGCTCTCCAGGAGTTGCGGGTGAAACGAGGGACAGTTGGCGGTCGCGAACGGTCGCGCCCGCCGCCGGCTGCGGCGATGCATCTCTGCCGCGAGGACTGATTTGCCGGTGCCATTTTCCCCGAGGAGCAGGACCGTCGCGTCGGTGTCCGCCGCCCGCCACGCAAGTTGCAGGATCTTCTGCATGGCGACATTGCGGGAGGCAAATTGCGGCCCGGACGCGTCGGACTCCTCCGCCTCACCGGCGGTCCGCGCCGGCGGTCCCGCTTGGGCGGGTGAAGGAGCAAGGCTGTCCGCCGCCGGCGACTGCGCGTGCGTGCGCAGCCATTGCATGAGCACGGTCATGGAAAAGGGCTTGAGGAGATGGGCGGTGGCTCCCGCTTTCGCGAGCGCGGGCCCGATCGCCGCGTCGGACGTCAACACGAGGACAGGCAGCGGCGATTTTCCGTCCCGCATGGCCGCGAGGAGTTCGGGGGCGGCGGCGGAGCGCATTTCCCAATCCAGGACTACGGCGTCAAACCGCGGCTGGTTCGCCTCCGCCAGGAGTTGGCTGACGCTGGTGACGATGCGCGCGTCCACGCCTGCCTCCTGCAGGCCAAACGCGATCATGCGGCGACTCTTTTGTTCATCGGCAGCGAGGAGGATCTTCATAACTGAGAGTTGGAGTGATGGACGGGTTAAGAAATGCGTCGGGAAGCGGCGCGGCGCCGGGTCGCGCGAGGAACCGCGCCTTGCCCGGCCGGCGAAGCGTCACCGTCCGTTATGCGGCATGGAGATCTTCTTCAGCGCCTCGCCCGAACGGTGCGGATCAAGCTCGACCGCGAGATCGCCGAGCGAGACGACGCCGACCAGATCGGAAGAGTGGTTGAGCACCGGCAGGCGGCGCACCTGATGCTCGCGCATGAGCGTCGCCGCTTCTTCTTCTTCCTGATCCTCAAACGCGACCACCACCTCGCGCGACATCACCGCCTCCGCGGTCAGGTGAGTCAGATCGGCCTGGTCGGCCAAGCCTCGCACCACGATGTCGCGGTCCGTGACGATGCCGATGACCCGCCCGCTCTCGCAGACCGGCACGGCGCCGACCCCATAGTCGCGCATTTTGCCCGCGATCTCCCGCAACGATGTCTCGGGCCCGACGCACTGCACCTCGAACGTCATGATCTGCTCGACCTTCATAGCGCCTAATCTACGTGACGCCGGGCCGTTCGCCCATCGGGGGACCACCGGCTTGGGTCGCCGGAACTAGCCAGCGTCGCCGAGTCGCGTTTTGCCGCACTGCCGGCCCCCTCCGGTCCAGGCGCTCCCGGGCCCGCGTGCATTTTTCACTCGCTGCGCGCCGGCGCGTGGCAATCAGCAACGCCGCCAGCGCCCCCTCCAACGCAACGTTCGCCGCAATCCCTTGCCGTCCAGCCGCCTGAGCGGAGTCGGTCGAACTGGCCCGGATTAAGCGAGTGCGTTTGCCGAGGGCGGTACCCGTCGGGAGCTGGCACCCGGCCAGTCCTCTCGCCGTGCACCGCCACCGCGGCCGAGGGCGGCCGCGCTCTTCCCGGCTCCTGCCGTATCCCCAGCGGCGACGTCCGGGCGGAGGCACGGAGACCCTCTCTCGCAACCAAACCCCAACCCTCGAAAACAATCCGTCATGTCAAAGACCAAGACAGAAACTCACACGTTCACCGAACTGCTCGTCGACGAACTGCGTGACCTTTACGACGCCGAGACGCAGTTGACCAAGGCCCTGCCAAAAATGGCCAAAGCCGCGTCCGACGAAAACCTCCGCGCCGCGTTTGAGGAACACCTCGAGCAGACGCAGGAGCACATCAACCGGCTCGAGCGCGCGTTCGAAGTACTCGAGGTGCCCGCCAAGCGAAAAACCTGCAAGGCGATGGCCGGCCTGATCGCCGAAGGCGAAGAGCGCATCTCGGACAAGGCTCCACCTGCCATCAAGGATGCCGGACTCATCGGCGCCGCGCAGAAAGTCGAACACTACGAGATCGCCGGCTACGGCACGGCCCGGACCTTTGCCCGGGTGCTCGAACTGGACGAGGTCGCCGACATCCTTCAGGAAACCCTCGCCGAAGAAGGCAAGACCGACAAACGCCTCACGCAACTGGCGGAATCGCTCAACGAGGAGGCGGTGGACGAAAGCGAAGACGAGGACCGCTGACCCGCCGCACGGTTGAGGGAACGGTGTGAGGGCCGAGGCGTCTACACACGACGCTGGATACGCGCTCCGCATCCTTGGCCCCGCAGACGCCCGCCCGACCGGCGGGCGACGCGAAGGCTTTGCGGCCGATGCTGGCGTTTCTCGCCGTCCAGATTTCCCTGCGCACGATCGGAGTCGCCGCGCCGCCTTTCGCCTTTGCGTTTGTGGCGATCGCGTGGAGCACGCGATCGACGGGCTTCGTCGGCCGCGTGCTCACCGCCAGCGCCTGTGCCGTGTGGGTGTATGCGATCTCGCCGGGATTGGGCACGCTCGAACTCACGCCTGCGAGGTGGTGGCTTTTTGCCGGACTCGAAGCACTCGGCCTGCTGGCGGTCGCCCGAGTGCCGCGACGCGCCCAGGCCAACGTTCCCACCGGCGAAGGGACGCAGGCCGAACTTGCCACCCTGGTGGATGCCGTGCCCGGCCTCGTGTTCTACATCGACCGCGATTATCGCTACGTGCGCAATAACGCGACCTTCGGCGCCTGGTTTGGAGTCGACCCGCAGCGCCTGCGGGGCACTGCGGTCGAGGACGTGATCGGCGCGGAGGCGTTTGCCCGTGTGAAGCCCGAGATCGCGCGCGCGCTCGCCGGTGAGCACGTGCACTTTGAAACTCATCTTCCGTATCAGCACGGTGGATCACGTTGGATCGAAGCTCATCTCACCCCGCATCGCGTCGAAAGTGGCGAGGTGTGTGGTTGCGTCGGACTGGTGCACGATATCGCCGAGCGCAAGCAGCGCGAAAAGGAACACGCGGACGCGCTCGCCGGCTACCGCTTCCTCGCTGACGCGATGCCGCAGATCGTCTGGACCACGCAGCCCGACGGGCAGATCGATACGATCAACTGGCGATGGTTTCACCTGACGGGCCAGTTGCCGGGAAGCGCGGTGGCCGACACCTGGCTCGACGCGGTGCATCCGGAAGATCGCCAGACCACGCGCGACGCCTGGGCGCACGCCCGCCAGCACGGCGAGCCCTACGAAGTGCAGCACCGCATCCGCCGCGCGTCGGACGGGGCGTATCTCTGGCATCTTTCCCGCGCGGTGCCCCGGCGCGACGCGAGCGGCAACGTGGTGCAGTGGGTGGGCTCGTCGACCGACATCGATCTCCAGTGCCGGGCCTACGCCGAGCTCGCGGAGGCCCGCGAGCAGTTGGGCCGGCATGCGGCCGACCTCGAGACGCGTATCCGCGAGCGAACCGCCAGCCTCGAGGAGGCGGTCTCCGAGCTGCGCATCCTCACCTCGTCGGTCTCGCACGACTTGCGCACGCCGCTGCACATCGTGCAGAGCTTCATCGAGGAGATCGCCGCCGATCGCGGCAACCACCTCACTCCGGAAAGCACCGAACTGCTCGCCCGGGTCGGCTACTCCACGCGACGCATGTCGACGCTGATGCAGGATCTCCTGAGCTACACCGGCATCTCCCACGCCTCGCAGCACATCCGGGAGCTCGCTCTCGCCGAGGTGATCCAGGAAGTCCTCGATCAGCATCGCAACGCGATCCGCGACGGCGGAGGACGCGTCACCGTGGAGACTCCGCTGCTTTCCGTTCTCGCCGACCAGACGAGCACCTTCCAGGTCCTCTCGAATCTGATTTCCAACGCGCTGAAATTCACCACCGCGAAGCGTCCTCTCGAACTGCGCATCCGCACCGAAGCCGTGCCGCCGCACGTTCGCCTGTGGGTCGAAGACAACGGCATCGGCATCGCCCCCGGCGACCACGAACGGATTTTCCGTCTCTTCGAACGACTCGATGGCGCCCGGAGCCGGCCGGGCAACGGCGTGGGACTCGCGCTCGTCCGCAAAGCCATGCTTCGCATGGGCGGATCCGCCGGCGTGGAGTCACAACCGGGCCAGGGCAGCCGCTTCTGGGTGGAGTTCCGCGCGCCGGCCGACCATGCCGCCTCAAATCCGTCGTAGTCGCGCGAAGGTGGTGCGCCACTTCGTAGTGAACTACCGGTTACACGCAGCCCGCTCGCGCCATGTGAGCCCGACCCAGCCGGCGACGAGCGCGAGCTCGACCACCGCATCCGCCAGATAAATCGGCGCAATGCGGCCGCGCCCGACGAAGACGATGTCGACGAGTGCGAGTACCCCCGCCTGTGCGGCGGCGATGAAGCGCACCTCGGGGGTCAGCCGGTCCCGCCACGCCGCCCCCAGGAAGCCGGCGCCGCTCACGGCAAGCAGCGCCCCGACGGTTTGCGCCAGCCAGAAATCCGTCTTCGGTCCGGTGACCACGACGAAACTTGCGGCGTGCAGCAGCGGCCACACGCCGGAAAGAAGATAAAAAAGCCCCTGTCCGAAACCGAGCGCCCGGGCGCCCTTTCCCACCGCTGCGGCGACTACAGCGTCTGCTCGGTGCGCATCCACTGGATGGCGTGCTGCACGAGGCTCGCGCCATCCGGCAGCCGCAATTTGATCTTCAGGTGCTCGCGATACGAATCGATCGTCTTGACGCTGAGGTTGAGCTGGGCGGCGATCTGTCGCGTGCTGTAGCCGTTGCCCAGCAGCTTGAACACCTCCATCTCGCGATCGCTCAGCGTGTCGATGGGGAATTTCGCCGCCTCCGGCTTCATTGCGACCAGACGATAGACCATTTTCTCCTTCACGCGGTCGGAGAGGAAAAGCTCGCCCGAGAGCACGCGCCGGATCGCGAGCAGGATCTTGTCGCTGGCCTCCTGCTTCATCACGTAGCCGAGCGCGCCGGCGCGCAACGCCCGCTCGGCGTAAAGCCGCTCGTCGTGCATCGAAATTACCAATACACGCACTTCGGGGACGGCCGCGCGCAGGTTTTTGACGAGTTCGAGGCCGTTGCCCACCTTCAGCGTCACGTCGGCGACGACGAGGTCGGGCTTGAGCTTGTTGATCTTCTCAAAAGCCACCGGAGCGGACTCGGCTTCACCGCAGACCATGAGATCGTCCTCCTGGTCGATGAGCGTGGCGACGCCCTGGCGCGTCACGGGATGGTCGTCCACCAGGAAGATCCGGCGCTTCGTGGTCGTTTCGTGGTCGGACTGCGAGGTGTCGGTTTGACTGTGGTCGTGTGTTATTTGGTGAACCATGTGCATGTAATTCGGGTGCCTTGACCGGGCGCGGAATCGATGGAGAGGGTCCCGCCGATGGTCGCCGCGCGATACACCATCAGACGAAGGCCGAGGCTGTGGACGTCACCTTCCGGCGTCGGTTGAAAACCGCTGCCGTCGTCCTCGATGGTCAGGCTGCGTCGCCGCAAATCCAGCCGGACCGTGACATTGCGCGCCTGGCCGTGACGGATCGCGTTGGCGATCGCTTCATGCGCAATGCGATAAAGGTGTACCGCTGCGTCGTGGCTCGGAACGCTCGGGCCGGGCTCGACCTCGAGGCGTCCTTGCGCCCCGTGCAGCGTCTGCACCTGGAAAATCAGATCGTCGAGCGCGGCCTGCAGGCCGTTGGCCCCCAATTGCACGGGCGCCAGCCCGCGGGCGAGTGCGCGCGTCTGCTGGATCGCCTGATTGACGAGGTGGGCGACATTGCCCGCGCGGTCGGCGAGCGTGCTGTCGACTTTCCTGATCTTGTCGCGCAGCGCGGTGACCAGGCAGGCGATGCCGGTGAGCTGCTGGCCGAGCCCGTCGTGCAGGTCGGCGCCGATTCGGCGCTGCTCCGCATCGGCGGCGTTGAGCAGTTGCTTCTCGAGGCGCTTGCGCTCGCTCACGTCGCGGCCGAAGAAGACCGCGCCGCGGCCGTGCTCCGCGTCGAAGAAGACAAAAAACTCGGCGTGCCACTCCCCCGCCTTCTGGTCGTTGCCGGAGATGAGGAAACTGGTCTTCTCCCCCCGCAGTGCCTGGTGAATCGCCGCCGCGCTCTGGGGAAACATGTCGGCCATGCGCCGGCCGCGTACGCGCTCGGCGGAAATGCCCCAGCGCGAGAGGCCCGTGCCCTCGAACTCGATCACGATGCCGGTTTCATCCAGCCGGCCCGCGATCGCCGGCAGGTTTTGCATGATGCCGGCGAGCATCTGGCTCTGCCGGCTGCGCGCCTGCTCGGCGCGCACGCGATCGGTCACGTCCACGGCAAAGCCGATCGCCCCCCGGCCCCGTGCGGTATCAAAGATCAAATACACATCCAGGTGATGGGTGCGCCCGTTACACGTGATGGGCAGCAGAAAATTCACCGTGCCGCCCGCGCTCGCGCGCCGGAACTGCGCCTCGTGTTCGGGGAAGCGCTTCAAGGCGTTGGCGCCCACGATGTCGTCGGGACGCAGGCCCATGCTGTTGAGCGCGCGCCCGCTCGCTTCGAGCACGGTGCCGTCGTCGTCGATCGCGCCGACGATCACCGGCAGGCTCGCGAGGATGCCCTTGAGCACGCTGTTCGTGCGCCGCAGCATCTCCTCGGCCCGCACGCGGTCGGTGATCTCCACCGCCGTCATGCCGACGAGTTCCTCCTCGAGGTCGCCCATGCGGAAGCGATTCACGATCCAGTGCCGGTCGTTCCACACGATCTGTCCGGAGTCGGTATCGGGCAGCAGGTGCTCCGCGGGCCGGCCGCAGCCGTTGTTGAAATGACGGTGATAGGTTTCGTTGGCGAAGAGCAGCGTGTTCGGTTCGCTCTCGATGCTCACCGCGCAGGGCACACTCTGCAGGAACAGCTGCAGCTGGCTGTGCGCCTTGCGCAGGGCCGCCACCGTCGCGGCCTGCCGCAACGCGTAACGCAGCGAGCGCTCAAGCTGCACCGCGTTGATCTCGGCTTTGCACAAATAATCCGACGCGCCCGCGGCCGAGGCCTCCTGATCCACCTCGGGACTGTCGAGTCCGGTGAGCAGAATCATCGGCGTCACACACTCCGCGCCGACCGCTTCCCGCATCAGATCGAGTCCGGAGCGGCCGCCGAGGCGATAGTCCACCAGCGCCGCGTCATAACGACCGCTGAGCAGCTCCGCCCGGCCCTCCTCGTAGTTTGCCGCGCGGCTCACTTCGTAGGCCGCGTGAAACGTCGAACGGAAAAGCGTCTTTAGGTAGTGGAAGTCATTTTCGTCGTCGTCGACGACGAGAACACGCACGACCTGATCTTTGGCAAAGGGCTCCAGAGTTTGGGCGGACTGCAGACTATTGTTGACGGCGAGTGAGCCCATTCGATTGAGGAAGTTGGCCTGTTCCTTTTCGGGGGAGATGCGCATGCAGGGTCGGTGCGGCAGATGTCCGTGCCTCGAGGAGCCACACAGACAACGGATCGGGCATTGGGTCGCAAACTCCCTACAGATTTTTCTTACTATATTCGCGGTCGCTGCGGGATCTGATGTTAGTCGAAGGAGTGCTCGCGGTGAAGCGCGATCGCCGGCTTTTCCGGGCGGCTCGCGGCGCCTCCGCGGTCGCGCGCATCCTTGGGGTGCGAGCCCCACGCGTCGTGGGAGAATATGTGCGTCCGGCGTGCAGCGAGCGGAAGCAGCGCGGGGCCGAAGCGCCAGGCATTCGAGCCGGTTCGCCTGGGCGCCAGGAGGCACGTTAAGAAACTGGCGATGTGGGTCTTGAAAGCCGCGGGCTAAACTTTGGATTCGAAGCACTATCGAGAGCTGCTGTCGCCCGCCGGCCCTGGCACGCCGCGACAGATGAGGATTGCCGATCTCAGGCATGGGGTTCGCGCACGATGTCCTTCGCGCTCT
>DASWVO010000447.1:0-4614 GCA_036406235.1 Opitutaceae bacterium | reverse complement strand
GTCGCCGCCGCGTCCGAGGCGCGGGAAGAGAAATGAGTGCCGTATCCGAGTCCATGTGTCCACGTGTCCGCAAAAAATGTCGCGGACACTATGCTCATCATCGGCCCGCTGCTACGGAAGGCGGGACGGTTGAACGCTTACTTACTGCAAGACCTGACCCTCGATGCAGTGCAGGGGCGCTTGACCCTCGATGCAGGGGCGCTGCGGCTCCACCATGTGGGAAAAACGCATGATTGCAAGACTTGATACTATGTTCTTGCTTTGAGCGGCTCACAAATGAAGTCCCCCGGCTTTGCCGGGGGACTGTTACTCGTTCGGTATTGTGCAATTCGAGTGATGCCTGTAAGCCGGATAACTTACTTCTCCTACCTGCGCTCGTGGAAATGAACGTAGTAGAGAAGTCCGCCGCCAATGCAGACGGAAACGAGTCCTGCAAAATGAGCGCCATTCAGGAGCGCAACTATGCCTGTTGATAACGGCAACATTCCAAGAGACGCGCCTAAGAAGCCTTCACTTCCCCAAAAAAAGAGGGCGTACAAGGCGCAACATAGAAGTATGAACGCGACTGCCATCAAGTCCTCACTGTCTCACGAGTCGGATTGTTCGATTCGGTTCATGAACGGACCGCTAGTGGCCGCAAGCTGCGAGCCAGTCCCCCGAAGCGTTGATGCATGCACAGCCGGTTTATTGACCTCTGAGTGTAGCCATACCTCTACGGGTGCAAGCACTGGGAACTCTGTCGCGACTGCCTCGATTCTCGCGAGTCCTTCGGGGGTTGCCTCCCTTCCATAAAGGAGGTAGATGGCACGCTTGTAACCAACTCTCCGCATGAAGAGATCAAGCGTTTCCAAGTCCTTGCGGACGCCACCAAGGACAGTTGAGTGTTTAACCTCGATGATCGCGCAGTTGCCCTCCATTTCGCCCGGTGTGTGCACGAGGAAATCTGGAGTCACATGGTCGACTCCGAGATTACGCAAGATCGGGTGAGCGCGCTTGTCGAGTTCTCCGTTAAGAACGTACCTCAAGTGGGTTGGCCAGCGCGTGCGCATTTGATGATACAACTCATAGCAATAGACCCGTTCCCGAAAGATGGGGTCTCCACCATCAACGCTAAGGTGGAAGTAGGTTGCGTCCACGGCAGACGTGGCTGACCGCAAAAGTTCCGACAATTCGTTCATAACCCATTGGCCCAACTATAAGTGGACCGCTAAATGACGGGTCGCAACCCGTCGGCGTGAATGTATGCACATTACATCAAGTCAACTTCACCCAACAATATAGTTCCTTACTAATTTTTAGCGAGCGTAGAGCGGAAAAGCCGCAGGCGCCTTCCGCCGCATGGTACTTCCGCCCCACGACCGATGCCGATTCCCTTGCCATGCGGCGGATAACGTCGCTGCGCGGCTCATCCGCCCTACGGCGGCTGCGTCGAGGGGAACACCTCACAGCGTTCAACTTGGTTTGTCTCCCCTCGTCTGCAGCGGCAGCAGACGCATTCGCGTGCGGTCCGGGTCAACCGTGAGCAACGCGCCTTCTTCCAGCTCGGAGGTCATCTGTCGCAGGGCGACGATAATCTGCTCGCCGATTGCGTCCGGGCTGACATCCTCCGCGCGGATTTGCACAACACTCGGCTTCTCGCCGTGCGTAGCGGCGAGGATCGCGCCGAAATCCAGATCGTGGGTGAGCACCACGTAATCGGCGGCTTTGGCGTAGGCCATGATTTCCGAGTCCGGGGCGTTCTTCTCCCCCAGCGAAGTCCAGTGCACCGCTTCGAATCCTGCATCGTCCAGCACCCCGATCCAGCGCGGCGACAGATTCATATCGACGAGCAGCTTCATGCGGAGGCCAGCACGACCTCGCGCTCTTCGGCCCGCCATGCGGCGTAACGAAGCGCCTGCAGGATGTCCTCACGTTCAAGATAGGGGTAATCGGCAAGGATCTCGTCGACGCTATGCCCTGCGCCGATCTGCCCCACGACCATGCCGACCGTGACACGCATGCCCCGGATGCACGCTTTGCCGCCCATCACCCCGGGCTCCTGGCTGATCCGATCAAGCTGTCCCATGGTCCACTCCTCTCGAAACCCGATGTCAGAATAGTTCAAAAATAGCATTTCAAGAACCGTTCATGAGAACGACAAAACCTTGATCGCGATGGATTCGATCCGCTCGTTCAGCCACCCAGGTGCGCGAGGATCGCATTCAGCATCGCGCCGCCCAGCCGCTTGCTGCGCGCGCCGCTCCAGCCGGTGAGGCCGTCGGGGAGGTTGGCGTTGTCCTTGAACGGCATCTCCAGCGTCAGCGACACGCAACCGAAGCGGTGCGCGGTCCATTTGCTTGCCAGCGTCAGCAGTTCGTCGCCGAACCGGCCGGACTTGTAGCCGTGGCGCGTCTGGAAATCCGGGCTCGCCGCGGCCAGGGCGGCAACGAGGCGCGCCTGCTGCTGCGCCATCTCGGCGTTGAAGCCGGGCACTTCCTCGGCGGTCGAGAAGAACACGTACGGCAGCGACTCGTCGCCGTGGATGTCGAGGAACAGGTCGCAACCACTCGCTTCCATCGCTTCGCGCACGCAGAACACTTCGGGACTCGCAACCGGGTCGGGGGCGCGCCATTCGCGGTTCAGGTTGCGTCCGGCCGCGTTGGTGCGCAGGTTGCCATGAACGGCGCCGTCGGGATTCATGTTGGGCACGATGTGCAGCACGGCCTGTTCGCGGATCTTGCGCGCGACCGGGTCGGCGGCGTCGAGCAGGCGTTCGAGCAGGCCTTCGACGAACCATTCGCCCATCGTTTCGCCGGGATGCTGCCGGGCGATGATCCACACCGGGCGGTGCCCCGGGCTCGCCCGCCCGACGACGACGCGGTCGATGTCGCGCCCTTCGACCGTCGTGCCGAGCGTATCGACCTGCGCGAACGCGGACATCTCGGCCCAGCCGAGCAGATCCAGATGGCGTTCGTGCGAATACGGTTCGAAGTACGCGTAGTAGATGCTGTTGCGCTCGGGCGTGTGCTCGACGATCAGCTGGCCGTTCTCGTACGCCGTATTCGCGACGCGGAACCAGTTGCGCCGGTCGTACGACGCGACGCAGCGATAGCCCGGCCAGCCTTCGGCGAATGCTGCGCCGGCCGCGTTCTCGAACGTCATGCGAAGCGGCCGGCCCGCGGCGCCGTGCAGGCGGAAATAGAACCACTGGTGCAGGTTCGCCGCATTGTCCGCGCGCAGCCGCAGGCGGATGTCCTGCGGGTTGGCGATGCTGACGACCTCGATGGCGCCGGCGTCGAAGTTGTGGCTGATTTTCATGCTGTCCCCCCGGGTGGCGTTGTCGCGAGCGTCAATCGGTGCGGCGCCGGAACACGAGCGTGGCCGCGTCCGAAACTTCCGGCGCGAAGCCGTAGCCTTCGGCGTCGAAGCCCTTGAGCCCCTCGACGTCCTCGACCCGGTTGCGGATCGCGTAGCGGCTCATCAGGCCGCGCGCGCGCTTCGCATAGAAGCTGATGATCTTGTAACGGCCGGCCTTCCAGTCCTCGAACACCGGCGTGATCACCTGCGCGGCGAGCTTTGCCGGCCGCACCGACTTGAAGTACTCCTCCGACGCAAGGTTCACGAGCACCGCGCTGCCGCCGGCCTCGCGCTCGACGGCGAGCAACCGGTTCAGCGCTTCGGCGAGCGTGTCACCCCAGTACGCGTAGAGGTTCGCCCCGCGCGGATTGGCGAGCCGGGTGCCCATTTCCAGGCGGTACGGCTGCATCAGGTCGAGCGGGCGCAACATTCCGTACAGCCCGGACAGGATGCGCAGGTGCTGCTGCGCCCAGGCGAGGTCGTCTTCCGAAAGGCTGCCCGCGTCGAGCCCGCCGTAGACGTCGCCGTTGAATGCGAGCAGCGCCTGTTTCGCGTTGTCGGGGGTGAACGGCCGATGCCAGCGCTCGTAGCGTGCGACGTTCAGCGCGGCGAGCGGGTCCGACAGGTGCATCAGCTCCGCCACCTCGGCGGGCGTCTTCTGCCGCAGGATGCCGATCAACTCGCCGGCTTCATGCAGATAATCCGGCTGCGTGGCCGTGGCGGTGACCGGCGGGGTTTCGAAATCCAGCGCCTTGGCCGGAGAGATCACGAAAATCATGGATTGTGCTTGTTGTCGTTGCCGGGCCGACGCATGGTAACAAAACGTCGCGCATCGCGTCGCGCGGGGGCGGGGCGTTTGACACGGGCAGCCCGATTGCGCGACATTCCTTGGTCCCACCCGGCCGGAATCCCAGATGCACGCCCCGTCACTGCTCGAACGATCCCTCAGGAGCGTATGGCACCCCTGCACGCAGATGAAGCAGCACGAAGCGCTGCCGCTGGTGCCGATCGTGCGCGGCGAAGGCCCGTGGCTCATCGATGCCGACGGCCGCCGGCTGCTCGACGGCATCAGCTCGTGGTGGGTCAATCTCTTCGGCCACTGCAACCCGCGCATCAACGCCGCGCTGCGCGCGCAGTTGGAGACACTCGAACACGTGATGCTCGCAGGCTTCACGCACGAGCCGGTGGTCGAGCTTTCCGAACGGCTCGCAGCGCTGACCGGACATCGCCTCGGGCATGCGTTCTACGCCTCCGACGGCGCGTCCGCGACCGAGATCG
>DASWVO010000446.1:0-2134 GCA_036406235.1 Opitutaceae bacterium | reverse complement strand
GATTGCCAGCACCCGCAAGGGAACGCGCCCGTCGTTCAACAACGCCGCCCGGCCGGGGGACGCGATTCCGCTTTACGAATCCTTTCTGCGTCAGATCGAGAAGGCGCTTGGCCATTCTGTCGCGCGCGGTGAGTTTGGCGCGGAAATGCAGGTGGCGCTCGTGAACGACGGGCCGGTTACGCTGGTGATCGACAGCCGCCTTCGCGAGTAGCGCGCCCGCCTTTTCCACTCAGCCGGCCATTCGCCTGCGGGCCCGGATCAGTCAGTCGGGATTCCGGCTTCTTTTGTCTCCACGTCGCCACGCTCCCGTGTCTGCTCGTCGGCCGGGGCATCCTGATACATCATCTCGTTGATCTTCGCCTGTGCGGCCTCGGGCAACAGACGGCTGCCGTAAACGAGCGCCTTGTTCGTGGCTCCCGGCACGATCACCCGATCCGCACGCATCAGCGCTTCGTAAGCCGACCCGGCTACCTGCTGCGGCGTCATCACGGGGCCTTTTTGGAAGATGTTCGTCGTGGTCAGATCGGCTTTTGGGAAAAAGTCCGTATCGACCGGACCAGGACAGAGTGCCGTCACGGTCACCCCGGTGCCCTGCAGCTCCGTGGCCAGCGCCTCCGACCACGAGAGCACAAAAGCTTTGGTCGCGTGATAGACGGCTAGCATCGGCCCCGGCGCGAAGGCCGCGATCGACGCCGTGTTGAGCACCCGCCCCTGCCCTCGCCGCAACATGGGCGGGAGAAAGCGCTTGGTCATGCGGATGACAGCCTCGACATTCAGCCGGATCATCGCGACGTCACGGTCGAGCGGGATCTCCCAGAACTTTCCCCGCTGGCCGACGCCGGCATTGTTGCACAGGATGTCGACGCGGATTCCTGCCGCCGTGAGTTCCGCAAAGATGTCGCCCGCGGCGCCCGCGCGGCGCAGATCGCGCGCAATCGCGCGGGCCGGGACACCGAACTCGGCGCCAATCTGCCTCGCCACCGTCACCGCTTCGGCCTCCACCGGCGCCACGATCACGAGGGAGTGCCCGTGACTGGCGAATTCCCGCGCCAGCTCACGCCCGATCCCGCTCGTGGCTCCCGTGATCAGGACGGTTTCCCTGGCGTCCGTATACGCGTTCATACCGTACCCAACGCTTAAATGATGCCGGCCGCAGGTCGTCTCGCGCAAGTCACCGCATCGCGCGGGATTAAATATTTCGGGCCTGCACGAGACCGCGTGCCGGCCGCTCGGAGCGTTGCGATTCTCACTTTCGCCGCCCGCCCGAGTGGGAATAACGCACGATCCGCGAACGCTGCGGGCGCGGCCACCACGCGCGGCTTCGCGGGGAACATGCGACGCCGGCACGGCGCCGCAATAATGTATCCGGTAAAAACCTACAGCTTCCGCCGGCGGCCCCGGGGCGCCCCGCAGGCTACATTTGCGTTTCCAGCGCAAGCTGCCGGCACGCCTTCAAGTCCAGCTTTCCGGTGCCGAGCACCGGCACCTTCTCCACCCGACGGATGACCTTCGGCACCCAGAGATTCGGCAGGCCGGCCTCGAGGAGCTTGTCGCGCACCTGGTCGCTGGTGAGGTCGAGCGTCGTCAGCAACACGAGCGCCTCGCCCTTCGTCGGATCCGGCACCCCGACGACCACGGCAGCATAGCCTTCGGACTGGTCGATGTCGAACGCCTCGAGGAGCCGCTGCTCCACCGTCCCGTGCGGCACCATTTCACCGCCGATCTTCGAGAACCGGGACAGGCGCCCTTCGATGTAGAGAAATCCATCGTCGTCGAACCGGCCCAGATCGCTCGTGACGAACCAGCCGTCGCGAAACGCCGCGCGCGTCTTTTCCTCATCGAGGAGGTAACCCGAGAATACGTTGGCCCCGCGGAAGACGACAACGCCCTGCGCGGTAAGCGGCAGCTCGGCAAACGTATCCGGATCCAGGATGCGCGCCGTCATGCCGGGCATCATGCGACCAACGGAGCCAAGCCGCTTGCCTTCCTGGAAGTCGCCCGTGTGCGTCACGATCGGTGGATGATGCTGGTTCACATTGGTCACGGGGGTGGTCTCGGTGAGGCCGTATCCCTGCATGATCTCGATGTGGAACTTGTCGTGAAACGCATGATACAGGTCCATCGGCATCTTCTC
>DASWVO010000445.1:0-12177 GCA_036406235.1 Opitutaceae bacterium | reverse complement strand
CACCCGCCTCCTCCGCCGCTCCCTCGGCCGCGCGCTTGCCGCCCTCGTCCTTGGCCATTGCGCCTTCGCCTTGTCAGCCGGGTCGCACGCCGCACAGCTCGACCTGGCCACCGCCACGATCGCCGACCTGCAGGCGGCGATGGACCGGGGAGCCCTCACCTCAGAAAAGCTCACGCAGCTCTACCTCGCCCGCATCGAGGCCTACGACAAGAAGGGGCCGAAACTCGCGGCCGTCCTTCATCTCAACGCACAGGCCCTCGAGACCGCGCGCGCGCTTGATGCCGAGCGCAAAGCGAAGGGGCCGCGCGGCCCGCTGCACGGAATCCCGATCGTCGTGAAGGACGTCTTCGACACCGCCGACATGCCGACGACCGGCGGCTACCTGCCGCTCAAAGGTGTGAAACCGTCGAAGGATGCCTTCGTGATCAAGAAGCTGCGCGAGGCGGGCGCGATCATCCTGGCGAAGCTCAACCAGTCCGACTGGTATGCGCAGCCCGAGAACGTCGCGGCCTCCACCCTCGGCGGCAACACGCTCAACCCCTACGATCTCACGCGCATCCCCGGTTGGTCCAGCTCGGGCACCGGCGCCGCGGTGGCCGCCGTCTTTGCCGCGGCCGGGCTCGGCAGCGAGACCGGCTTTTCCATCCGCACGCCGACGAGCGACAGCAATCTCTACGGGCTTTCCACGACCTCCGGACTCATTTCCCGCGACGGCCAGATGTGGAGCTACATCACCGGCGAACGCGGCGGGCCGATGGCGCGCAGCGTCTACGACCTCTGCGCCGTCCTCGATGTCATCGCGGGCTTCGACACCTTTGATCTCTGGACTGCGCAGAGCCTCGGCGAGATGCCGGACCGGCCCTACGTGAGCTTCATCGATCCGCAGGGCCTGCGCGGCGCACGCGTCGGCGTGATGAAGGAGGCGTGGGACTTCGGCAAGGTCGACCCCGAGGTCGACACGCTCGCCCGCGCCGCGATCAAGGTCTTTGCCGACAACGGCTCGAAGGTGTTCGAACCCGTCTCCCTCGAGCTGAACCTGCCGCAGTACCTCACGGCCAACAGCTCGCCGAGCCGCTTCGAGCGGATCGCCGCCATCAACCACTACCTCGCGCGCCAGGGCCCGGAGTATCCTTTCAAGAACGCCGCGCAGCTGCTGCTCAACCATCCCGGCATCCCGGGCCGTCCGGCTGACAAGGCCTCCCTCGAGAAGCCCGTTGATTTGAATCGGGATCCTGAATACCGCGCGACGCTCGCGGGCAAGGCCGCGCTGCGCCAGGCGGTGCTCGCGTTGATGGACCGCTACCAGCTCGATGCGCTCATCTTCCCGCACAAGCTTAGCAAGCCGCTGAAGATCGGCCCGCGGAACGACCCGGAACGCGAGTACGCGCCGATCCAGCTGAGCCCGAACACCGGCCTGCCCGCGTTCATCGTGCCCATGGGTTTCACGCCCGACGGCTGCCCGGTCGGACTCGAGATCCTCGGCCGCCCCTGGAGCGAACCGACGCTCATCAGGCTCGCGAGCGGCTTCGAGGCCGTGACTCACAACCGCCGGCTTCCGCCGAGCACCCCCTCTTTGCCAGCCGAAACGATACCCTACTGAACCACGCACACACCAACACCGCCCTCGAAAATGACCTCGCTTCGTCTTGCCCGCATCTTCACCGCGATGAGTGTCGCCGCCCTCGCCACCGCGAGCGCGGCGCTCCCCTCCGTCGCCCTCTTCACCACCGGAGGCACGATTCAGAGCAAGGGCGCCCACCGCCTGAAGCTCTCCGAATACAACACCGGACGCGTCACCCCCGACGAGCTCCTGGCCGACCTGCCCGAGCTCAAGACCATCGCCGACGTGAAGGTCACCGAGATCAGCAACATCGGTAGCGGCGGAATGGATACGGGGCTCCTGCTCAAGCTCGTCAAGGGCATCAATGCCGAGCTCGCCAAGCCGGAGGTTGCCGGCGCCGTCGTCACCCACGGCACCGGCACGCTCGAGGAGACCGCCTACTTCCTCCAGCTCACCGTGAAATCCGACAAGCCGGTCGTGGTCGTCGGCGCCATGCGCCCGTTCACCGCGATCAGCCGCGACGGCCCGTTCAACCTTTACAACGCGGTGCGCGTCGCCGCCGCGCCGGAGGCAGTCGGCAAGGGCGTGATGGTCGTGCTCAACGACACGATCCACTCCGCCCGCTTCGTGACCAAGAACAACACCTACCACGTCGAGACCTTCGTCGATCGCGAGCTCGGTCCCCTCGGCTACACCGATACCGATCGCATCGTGTTTTATCGCAACCCGCTCGTCCGCCACACCGCGAAGAGCGAGTTTGACGTGAGCCAGCTCACCTCTCTCCCGCAGGTCGACATCGTCTACGGCTATCAGGAGGCCTCCCGCGCCCCCGTCGACGCGCTCGTGGAAGCCGGCGCCAAGGGCATCGTCTTCGCCGACAGCTCGCCCGAGTTCCGCAACGCCATCTCCGCCGCCCAGGGCAAAGGCGTCGCCATCGTCCAGAGCGACCGCAAGGGCTCGGGCCGCGTCGTGCTGAGCGAGCGCACCGCGGGCCGCGGCGTCGTCACCGCCGACAATCTCAATGCGCAGAAGGCGCGCATCCTCCTGCGCGTCGCCCTCACGAAGACGAGCAACCCCACGGAGATTCAGCGCATCTTCAACGAGTACTGAGCCATCAACTCTTTCTCTTTCCTCTTTCTCTTTATCTTTCTCTCGAATCCGCCGACCGACCGACCGCCATGCGTCCTTCGCTTTCCCACATCCGCCCGCTCCTCGCCGCCCTGGTCATCGCCCAGTATGCGTTGATCCTCCCTTCGCCCGTCAGCGCGCAGGAGATTCCGCCCGCCGGCCTGCCGCCGGGCCTGAAGCTTCCGCATGTCGTGCTGCTCTCCATGGGCGGCACGATCGCCAGCCGCGGCGACGTACGGCTCAACATCACCAACTACGGCGGGCCCAACATGCCGCGCGTCGACCCCGAGCACTGGGTCGCAGATCTGCCCGAACTCGCGCTCGTCGCCCGCGTCACCACCGAGGACTTTCGCCCGCCGCAACCTCCGCCCGGCTCCGACGCCCGGCCGCCGGGCGAAACCCACGCCAACTGGTTCCGCGTCGCCCGCCGCCTGCAGGAGCTCGCCAAGGACGAGTCGGTCGACGGCATCGTTGTCACCCACGGCACCAACACGATGGCCGAGACCGCCTACTTCATGAACCTCGTGGTCAACATCAAGAAGCCGGTCGTCTTCGTCGGCGCCCAGCGGCCTTGGACCGGCCTCAGCGGTGACGGCCCGCTCAACATGTTCAACGCCGTCCGTGTCGCCGCCACGCCGGACGCCGCCGGCAAGGGCGTGCTTCACGCGATGAACCAGAACGTAAACCCCGCCCGCGACGTCACCAAGACCAGCGCTTACCGCGTGGAAACGTTTCAGAGCATCGACCTCGGCGCGATCGGCGTCGCCGATCCCGACATCGTCAAGTTCTACGCCGAACCCACGCGCCGGCACACCTTCAAGAGCGAGTTTAGCATCTCCGCGCTCGGTGAGAGCCTGCCGTCCGTCGAGATCGCCTACGCCTACACCGAGGCCCCCGGCTACTTGATCGACGCGATGGTCGCCCAGGGCGTCAAAGGCATCGTCATCGAGGGCACCGGCGCCGGCAGCCCGACGAACGGTCAGACCGACGCCATCAAACGCGCGCAGGAAAAAGGCGTGGTTGTCGTCGCCACGGCGCGCACGATGGGCGGCCGCGTGCAGGATACGCCGCGGCGGCGCGATGCGAAGATCGTCCCCGGCGACAATCTGCCGCCGGAAAAAGCGCGCACGCTTCTCCAGCTCGCGCTCACCAAGACGACCGACCTCGCCGAGATCCAGCGGATCTTCGCGGAGTATTGAACCGCCCCCTCATTCTCATTCTCGTTCTCGTTCTCAGTCCCGGAAGAGGGGGGACGAGAACGAGAACGACCCAAGGTAGCGCAGGCGTCCCGCCTGCCGTCGCTTCGAGGCCAGGCCGGAGGCCTGCGCGACTTCATTTTCTCAGCCTTCCGTATCCCCGATTCCCCTACGCCCTCGCCCGCTCAGTCGCTCCGTCGGCCTTTGTTCCGGAAAACTTTTCATAAGTTAACTAGTCCGGATTCCGTGGCACCGCCCCTGCTCCCCTGAGTTTCGCCAATCACTCAACCCAGAACCCATGCCCTCGCCGTGTCCCCCCCACGCGCGTGTGCGCCCGGTCCGCTTCGCGCGCGCGTCCCTCGACGCGCGCCTGCGCCGTGCCTCCCGCGCCCTCCTTGTCGCCCTCACTGCGTTCAGCGCCGCCGCGCTGGCGCTCCTTCCTGCGACATCGCGGGCCGCCACGTTCGAACTCACGTCGGCCACGATCGCCGACATCAACGCTGCCTTCGAGGCCGGCGCGTTGACGTCCGAAAAACTCACGCAGCTCTACCTCGCGCGCATCGCCGCCTACGACCAGGCCGGCCCCAAGCTCAACGCGGTCATCCATCTCAACGAGAAGGCGCTGGCCGAGGCACGGGCCCTTGACGCCGAGCGCAAGGTCCGGGGGCCGCGTTCGCCGCTCCACGGCATTCCGATCCTCGTCAAAGACAACTACGACACCGCGGACATGCCCACGACCGGCGGCGCCATCGGTTTCAAGGACGCCGTGCCCGCCTACGACGCCTTCATGGTCAAAAAGCTCCGCGCCGCCGGCGCGATCCTCATCGCCAAGACCAACATGGACGAGATGGCCCGCGGCGGTAACGGCGTGAGCTCGCTCGGCGGCATGACGCTCAACCCGCACGCCCTCGACAAGATTCCCGGCGGCTCCTCCGCCGGCACCGGCGCGGGTGTCGCCGCTGTTTACGCGCCCGCGGGCCTCGGCACCGAGACGGGCGGCTCCGTGCGCCACCCCTCCAACGACTGCAACATCGTTGGCATGGTCGCGACCGAGGGCGTGCTCTCCCGCGCCGGCATCATGCCCATCTCGTTCTCCCAGGATCGCGGCGGACCGATGGCCCTGAGCGTCTACGACTGCGCCGTGCTGCTCACCGTCATGGCCGGCGTCGACGCCAACGACCAGATCACCCGCCTCAGTATCGGTAAAACACCTACAGCTCCCTACGAGAGCGTCCTTCAGCCCGGAAGTCTCACCGGCAAGCGCCTCGGCGTCCTGCGCGACCTGTTCAAGACCGGTCCCGAACACGCCGAGAGCAACCAGCTGATCGAGGACGCCATCGCCGCGATGAAAAAGGCCGGCGCGGTCGTGATCGACCCGGTCTCCTCCGGCACCAACCTCTTCGCGATGACGCAGGGCCAAAGCCTCGGCGACGGCGAATACAAGTGGGCCATCAACGCCTACTACGCCGCCCGCGGCCCGAACCAGCCCTTCTACACTCTCAAGGACCTGATCGCGTCCGGCCAGTTCCACGAGCGCCTGCGCGAGCGCTACGTGCAGTCCGAGGCCGTTCCGCCGATGGAGCAAAACGCCGACTACGCCGCCAAGTATCGCAACCGCGCAATCCTGAAGAAACTGCTCGAGGACTTGCTCGTCCGCTACGACCTCGACGCCTTCGTCTACCCCGTGCGCTCCGGCCCGCTCCCCGCGGCCGGCACCTGGCCGCTGCCTCCCGGCATCTCCGGCCAGAGCGTCAGCGACTACTGCGGACTGCCCGCGATCACCGTTCCCGCCGGCTTTTTCCAGGACGGCACGCCGCAGGGCATCGAGTTCATGGCGGCCGCCTTCGAGGACGCCAAACTCCTCCAGGTCGCCTACGGCTACGAGCAGATCAGCCACCACCGTAGGCTTCCGACCACTACACCGGCGCTGCCGGGCGAACGCTTCGACTACTGACCATGCGCATGCCCACGCGTCTCCCGATGGGTCGGGCTTTACGCCCGACATCTTCGCGGACAGTCGGGGATAAACCCCGACCCACAAGAACGTCGCGGCCCCGAACGCTCCACCTTCTCGCCTGCTCCCTCGGCGTCGGCGCCTCGTGCCTGCTTGCGGCCGCTCCGGCGACAAAGCCTCGCATCGCCGTCTTCTCGGGCCCGACCGCCACGATCCAGAACTCCCGGCCGCTCATCACGAGCAACAAGGCCCGCGCCGCCGCCGGGCTCCCGCTGCGCCTCGACGCCCGTGGCGAGCCGCTGCCCTTCGACGAACTCTTTCCCCAGCGTATCGCCGCACCGGTGACAATCTACGTCGAGCAGTTCACCGCGCATCCGCTCGAGTCCGACGCGGCCGACCTCTACGCTCCGCCCGACGGCTACGTCGCCGCCGACGCCACGTTCGCGAAGGAGCGCCGTTCGCCCGCCGACAAACCCGTTTACGCCGTCACGCTGCGCCCTGAGGACGGGCTCTACCCCTTGCCGTTCATGGGGCGCCAGCGTGACGGCGGTCCCTGGGACGGCACGGCCGCCTCGCGCGGCGCGCCTTTCGCGCAATCCCGCCAGACATTCTATCCCAACGCCGCCCGCATCCTGGAGGAGATCGAGCGCGCCGGCGGCCGTATCTACGAAAAGGCTGCGTTCGACTTCTACCGCCCCGCCCCTGCCGGGGGTTACACGAAGGGCCTGCCGGCCGCCGGTCGCACCGACAAAGGTTCCGGAGACATTCCGCCCGAAGCGATCGGCGGGGATTTTTTCACCTACGGTCCCTACAACTCGTCGCCGTCGCGTCCGCACCTGGCACGCGCGACCAACATCGTACAACGCGCCCTCGCCTCCGGCGATTACACCGGGGCGATCTGGCTGGAGGGCAGCTCGAGCATCGAGGACTCGATCTACTGGCTCTCGCTGGTCATCGACACCGACAAACCACTCGTCGGCAACGCCGCCCAGCGTGCCCGCGGCTACGTGAGCGCCGACGGCGACGCCAACATCGTCGACTCGATCGACTACATCACCTCGCGCGTGTGGGCCGACACCGCCGGGCGCGACCGCGTCGGCGCGGTGATGATCCAGGACAACGTGATCTTCAATGCCCGCGAGATCCAGAAGGGCGACGCGCGTCCGGGCGGCTACGTCACTACCGGTGGCTTCGGCGGCATCGTCGGCACGATGGGCTACGGCCCCAAGCTCACCTTTCTTTCCGTGCGCAAGAGCACGCACCGCTCCGACGTGCGTCTGTCGCAATTGCCCGCGGCGGTTCCTGCCGTCACGCACGGTAGTTACAATCTCACTACGATCTCTTTCGCCACGAAGGACGGCTCCGGCGATCTGCTGCCTGCGGCGATCCCTTACGTAAGCTTTGTCAAATCGGCGCGCTGGCAGACCGACGACGACACCAGCCGCGACGGCTCCGGGGAGGTCGAGGTGCTTGCTCGAATCGAGGCGCTCCTCTCCGGCCCTCCTGTGCTCGCCGGCTTCGTCGGCGAAGGTCTCGCGCCTTACGGCGGGCAAATCGCCCCGGTCGAGGCCGCGCTCGATCGCGCCGCCGCCAGCGGTTTCCCCGTCGTGCAGACCGCGCGCGGCAACGCCGACGGCTTCATGTCGGCCAATGCCACCAATCTTCGCATCGAGGGCAACAATCTCACCGCGACGAAAGCCCGCATGCTCCTGATGGCATGCCTGCTGAAATTCGGCGCGCTCCCGCCGGCGCGCGATCCCGCGGCGCCCACGCCCGCGGAGCTCGCCGCCCTCCGCGACAAGATCGCCCTCTACCAAGCCGTTTTCGACACCCACTGACCGAATCCTCGACCACGACCGTCATGACCCGCCCCGCCACCGCACCGACCACTTCCGCCACCGGCCAGCCTTCGCGTCGCAGCTTTCTCCGCCGCGCGGGCCTCGCCGGGTCCGCCACGCTGCTGGCGCAACTCGCTCCGCGCGCCTTCGCCCAGGCTTCGCCGGCGACTTCGTTCCTCGCCTCGAAAGATCCGACCGAGGACCTCGTATTCATGTCGGCCACCAAGCTCGCCGGCCTGATTCGCACAAAGAAAATCTCGGCCGTCGAAGCGGTCACCGCGTTCTACCAGCGGATCGACGCCGTGAATCCGAAGATCAACGCCGTCGTCCAGTTCTGCCGCGAGCGCGCCTTCGCCGAGGCCAGGGCCGCTGATGCCGCGCTCGCCTCCGACAAGCTCCTCGGCCCGCTGCACGGTGTGCCATTCACCATCAAGGACTCGATCGACACCGCCGGCGTCATCTCGACGGGCGGCACCGTCGGGCGAATGAACTTTGTGCCGGAAAAGGATGCCACCGTCGTCGCCCGCCTCCGTGCCGCCGGCGCTATCCTGCTCGGAAAAACGAATACGCCGGAATGGACGCTCGCGGGCGGCGGTATCCCGGGAGTCAGCACGACGGCCAACATCATCTACGGCATTTCGCGCAATCCCTACGACGTCACGCGCTCGACCAGCGGCTCCTCCGGCGGCGCCGGCGCCATCGTCGCGGCGGGCGGTGCGCCGTTCGACATCGGCACCGATTGGGGCGGCTCGATCCGCGGCCCCGCCCACAACAATGGCATCGCCGGCATCAAGCCCACCTATGGCCGCGTGCCGCGCACCGGCCACATCGTGGACTTCGGCGGCTATCTCGACTCGTGGCAGGAGATCGGCCCACTCGCACGCCGCGTCGAGGACCTCACGCTCATCATGCCGATCGTGAGCGGACCAGACTTTAGCGATTGCGCGATGTATCCAGTGCCATGGCGCGATCCGGCCGCGGTCGACATTTCCAAGCTGCGCGTCGCGTTCTTCCCCACGAACGGCGTCGCCGAGACCACCGACGAGACGCAGGCCGTCGTGCGCGATTGCGCCAAATACCTCGCCGACGCCGGCGCGAAGGTCACCGAGGACTGCCCGAAGGACCTGATCATGGAGCTCGAGGAGATCCGCTTCAAACTGATGGCCGGCGACGGCTGGGCCTACTTGAAGCGCCTCGCCGACAAATGGGGCACCAAATCGGCCTCGCCCACGGTCGTCGGCCGCTACGAACAGGGAGTCGTGCCCACCGCCGAGTTGATCGAGCTCTGGGAAAAGCAGGACGCCAACAAGGTGAAGTGGCTGCAGTGGATCAAAAACTACGACGTCGTCCTCTGTCCGCCGGCCGGCAAGCCCGCGCAGCCGATCGACCTGGGGCCAAGCGGCACCGCGTGGAAGCCGGGCTCGAGCTACACCGGCATGTTCAACACGACGGGTTACCCGAGTGGTGTCGTGCGCGCAGGAACGTCGCCGGAGAAACTCCCGATCGGCGTCATGGTCACCGCGCAGCCGTGGCGTGACGACGTCGTCCTCGCGGTGAGCGAGTTCATTGAAAGCAAAACCGGCGGCTGGCAGCGCCCGCCGATCTGAAACGCCCGACGCCACCTCATCCCGCACGAACCATGAGCACTCCTTTCCAATCATCCTTCGGCGCCTCCCGCCGCAACTTCCTCCGCACGACTGCCGCCGGAGCCGCCGCCGCTGCCATCGCGTCCCGCTTCACGGCCAGCGCCCGCGCCGCCGGCCCGGCGTATCCAACGTCGAGCGACAAGACCAGCGAGTTGATCTACATGTCGGCCACGAAGCTCGCCGGCCTCATTCGCGAAAAAAAGGTTTCCGCCGCCGAGGCAGTCAAAGCCTGCCTCGCGCGCATCGAGGCGGTTAATCCGAAGCTCAATGCCGTGGTCACGCTCTGCGCCGAGCGCGCGCTGCTCGAGGCCAGGGAAGCCGACGCCGCGCTCGCCAAGGGACAGATCAAGGGCGCGCTCCACGGCGTGCCGTTCACGATCAAGGACTCGCTCGAGACCGCCGGCGTCGTCTCGACCACCGGCACGCTCGGCCGCAAGACCTTCGTCCCCGGTGACGACGCCACGGTCGTCGCGCGCGTGCGTGCCGCGGGCGGAATTCTCCTCGGCAAGACCAACACGCCCGAGTTCACCCTCGGGGGCGGCGATCGCGGCACCTACAATCTCGTCTACGGCCAGACCTACAATCCCTACAACCTCGCCCACACGCCACGCGGTTCATCCGGCGGCGCGGGCGCAATCGTCTCCGCCGGCGGCTCGGCTTTCGACATCGGTTCGGATTTCGGCGGCTCAATCCGCTCGCCCGCCCACGCCTGCGGCATCGCCGGCATCAAGCCCACCCTCGGTCGCGTGCCACGCTCCGGTCACCTGCCGGGCTACGGCGGCGCCTGGGACACCTATCAGGAGCTCGGGCCGCTCGCCCGCCGCGTCGAGGACATCGCGCTCATCACGAGCATCATCAGCGGCGCAGACTTTCTTGATCCACTCGCCGCCGACGTGCCCTTCGGCGATTTCCACACCGTTAATCTGAAAGAGCTCCGGGTCGCCTACTATTTCGACAACAAGGTCCACACCCCCACGCCCGAGACGTTCGACGCGATGCGCACCGCGCTGAAGGCGATCGAGGGCAGCGTGGCCTCGATGAAGGAAGACTTCCACGGCGGCGACGCCGAGTGGCGCGACCTCAGTCCGAAGCTGCTCAAGGCCGATGCCGGCGCGTGGCGGCAGCGTTTGCTCAAAAAGCATGGCACGACGCAAGCCTCGCCGGGCTTCGCCGATGGCATCGGAGGCGATCCGATCAAGTCGTCCGACTTCACCGCGCTCGTCGAGCAGCGTGATGCGCTGCGCAGCCGCCTCCTCGGCTGGCTGGAAAGCTACGACGTGATCATCTGCCCGACCAACGCCTTTCCGGCGCCGGCGCTCGCCAAGCCCGTCCCCGGCACCGCCGGCTACACGAGCATCTACAACCTCGCCGGCTGGCCCGCCGCCGTGGTGCGCGCCGGCACCGCCAAAGCGGAGGGCCTGCCGATCGGCATCCAGGTCGTCGGCCAGCCCTGGCGCGAGGACGTCGTCTTCGCCGTCGCCGCGAAAATCGAAGCCGCCACCGGCGGCTGGCAGAAACCGCCGATTTGAGGCGTGCCCATCACCGCAACCCACCGCCGTCCCCGTCATGCCCTTGCCCTCGTCCGCATCCACCTCCCGCCGCGTTTTCCTCCGCAACGCCGGCTACGGCACCGCCGCTGTCGCGCTCGCCAGCCGCTTCGCGCCGAATGTCCGGGCCGCCACCTCCACGTATCCAACATCCACCGACACCACCGCCGAGATTACGCAGATGTCGGCCGTGAAGCTCGCCGGGCTCATCCGCGCGAAAAAGGTCTCCGCAGTCGAGGCCGTCCAGGCCTATCTGCGGCGCATCGACACCGTGAACCCGAAGCTCAACGCCGTCGTCGCCCTCTGCGCCGAGCGCGCGATCGAGGAGGCCCGGGCCGCCGACGCCTCCCTCGCGCAGGGCGCAATCAAGGGCCCGCTCCACGGCGTCCCGTTCACCGCCAAGGATTCCCTGGAGACCGCGGGCGTCGTCTCCACCGCCGGCACACTCGGCCGCAAGACGTATGTCCCAGGCGCCGACGCCACCGTGATCGCCCGCGTGCGTGCCGCCGGCGCGATCCTGTTGGGCAAAACGAACACGCCGGAATTCACACTCGGGGGCGGCGGCCGCGGCACCTACAACCTCGTCTACGGCCAGACTTTCAATCCCTACAACACCGCGCATTCGCCGGCCGGGTCGTCGGGCGGTGCGGGCGCGATCGTCGCCGCCGGCGGCTCGGCCTTTGACATCGGTTCCGACTTCGGCGGCTCGATCCGCGGCCCGGCCCATGTCAATGGCATCAGCGGTATCAAACCCACCACCGGCCGCGTGCCGCGGACGGGCCACCTGCCGGGCTACGGCGGCCCGTTCGATTCCTACCAGGAGCTGGGGCCGCTCGCGCGCCGCGTCGAGGATCTCATCCTGATCAACTCGCTCCTCGTCGGGCCCGACTGGGAGGACCCGGTCGCGGCGCCGATCCCGCTCGGCGAAGTTGCTGCGGTCGAACTTTCGACCCTGCGCGTCGCCTATTACACGGACAACAAGGTTTCCAAGCCCACGCCCGAGACCGTCGCCGCAGTCGAGGCCGTCGCCGCCGCGCTGAAGTCCGCCGCCAAATCGGTCACCGAGGATTTTCACAACGGCGACGCCGAGGGCGGCGAAATCCGCAGCGCCTACGTCGGAGCCGACGGTGGCGCGTTCTTCCAGCGCCTGCTCGACCTGCACCACACCAAGCAGGCGTCGCCCGGCTTCGCCCGCCGCATCACCGGCAAGGCTGTGTCGGCCGACGAGTTCACCCTTCTCGCCGAGAAGCAGGATGCGGTTCGCAGCCGGATGCTGTCGTGGTTCGACAACTACGACGTGATCGTGT
>DASWVO010000444.1:0-3265 GCA_036406235.1 Opitutaceae bacterium | reverse complement strand
AATGCGCCTCCAGATGCGAAGGTACCGCGAGCTGTTCAAAAAATACGGCGGGGAGAAGCCGATCTGGTCGACGGAGATCGGCTCGAAGAGCCAGGGCCTGCCACGCGACATCATCGCGCGCGACCTCGTGCGCAAGGCGGTGTGCTTTTTCGCCGATGGCGGCGGCTTTTTCACCTGGTTCGCCGTCGGCGGCATGCCGGACCCAAACGGCGAGCGCACCGGCAGCTACTCCGATTCGATGGATCTCTTCGCGGCGAAGTACAACATGCACCTCCCGCGACTCGACGCCGTCGCGTTCTATCACCTGATCAACACGCTTGCGGCGAAGAAATTCGTCGCGGAAACGGCGTATCCAGCCGGCGAACACGGTTTTCTGTTCCGCGACACGCTGGGTAACGCGCTCTTTGTGTTCTGGACTGAAGCCGGGGAGAGGGACGTCTTTGTGCCGCTGCCCGGTGTTCACGAAGTCGACCTCACGTGGATGAGCGGCGCGACGCGCCGGCTCGATGCCCGCGGGAAAGGCGTCAGTCTGCGGCTCGGGCCCGATCCGGTCTTCGTGCGCTTTCGCGGCGACGCCACACCACTGCCCGCCGGCCTTGGCGCGCCCGAGACCCTCGCGCTGGTCTCCGTCCCGGCGGCCTTGCCGCAAGGCGAGACGGCGGAGGTGGTGTTGCGTGTCACCGATAATCGAATACCGCAGCTGACCGGGCCCGCATCTTGGAAAATTGACGAACCGGTGGAGACGGCGACGGCCGGCGGCGCGCGCCGGCTGGCGTATCGCATCACGGTCCCTGCGGCCACTCGGGCGCGCGTGGCCACGTTCACGGTTTCCGATGAGACGATCACGGCGCCGGGCGACACGGAGCTGCGCTTCGCGGTGCCGGTGAAGAGCAAGATCGAACTCGCGCTCATGCCGGTGGCGGGAGCCCGCGAGGGGGAGGCCGCGATCCGCCTGCGGCTGGAGAATCGCTCGGAAAACCCCCAGCCGGTGACCTGGAAGGTCGAGATTATCGACGAACTGCCGATGGAGAACGGGACCTACAGACTCTCCGATGCCAAACCCTCGACCGCCTATTTCAACGGCGTAGCGAGGGAGGCGCTCACACTCGCGCCGCGCGAAGCGAAGGAGATCGCGCTGCGAATGAGCGGCACGGATCGGCAGACGCTCTACCGACTGCGCGCAACCGCCAGCGACGCGACGGGCAACACCGTGCAGCGCGAGCGCCGTGTCGGCGGCTTTGCCCGCGTGGTGCGGGCGACAGCCGCACCCAACCTGGACGGAAATCTGGACGAGCCCGTCTGGCGCGCCACACCGGCGTACCGGCTCGATGAGTTCCGTCAGTTCTGCGTCGTGGAAAAGGACGCGAAGGCTTGGGCCGGCCCCGAAGATCTATCGGGCGCGCTGCGTTTCGCGTGGGACGACGAAAATCTCTACATCGCCGTCGAGGTGACGGACGATATTTTCACGAACCCCGGCGCGGACAGCCGCCTGTGGCGCCAGGATGGGCTGCAGTTTCTCTTCGACCCGTTCCGCAGCGAGGTGCAGAGCCGCGGGCGTTATGACTATGCTCTCGGGCTCGGACAGAAAGGCCTGCAGGCGTGGTGCCACATGTCGGCCGATCCGAGCGCGCCGGCCGGCGCTGCGCCGCAGATCCGGTTCGCGGTGACGCCCGCCTCGACCGGGCGCGGCGACCGCGTTTACGAAGTCGCCATCCCGTGGACACGCCTGGCACCGTTTCAGCCGGCGGTCGGAGCCGATCTTGGCGCGACGATGGTCCTCAACGAAGACGACGGAGCTGGCCGCAAATCGACGATGGGCTGGTTTGGCGGCGTGCACCTGAAGGAGACGAGTTTCGTGGGCGACCTCATCCTGGAGAAGTGAGTGAAGCTCGCCCGCTTTCTGCGAACGCCCCGGCGATTTTGGCCGGCCCGCACTCCGCTGAGCAGGTGGAGGGCGACCTCCGCACTCCGTCCCCCCCCGCCTCAGAACTCAGCGACGAAGGGGCGGTGGAGGAGCCAGGCGGAGATATTGAGGACGAGGTAGTTCCAGTTCTGGAAGCCGCGGTTGAGGATGGGTTCGCCGTTTTCGGGCTGGTAGTATTCGTGGAGGGCGCCGAAGCGCTGGAGGTCGCGGCTGAAGAGGCGGACGGTTTTCCTGGCGAGGTCGCGGGCGTCGTCGTCGAGGCCGTAGCGGAGGAGGCCGCGGAAGGTGAGATAATTGGAGATGCCCCAGATGGGGCCGAGCCAGGAGGAGGGGTTGCCGGAGGCGCGCACGTTGTACATTTTCTCGAGCTTGGAGAGGGTGCGCACGCCGTAGGGGGCGCCGAAGGTGCGGGGGTTGCGGTAGTGTTCTTTGGCGACGCGGGCGGCCTGCTCGGGGGTGGCGATGCCGGCCCACAGGGCGAGGAAGCCGGACCAGACGCCGAGGCGCTGGATGAGGCAGGGCCAGTCGCGGGTCTGGCCCGCGTGCAGGGCCCAGAGGCCGCGGTGCACGGGCGTGAGGTTCAAGTCGACGCTGTAGAAGAACCCGTCGCGTTCGTCCCAGCAGTGTTGCTGGACCGCGCGGGCCAGCTCCTGTGCGTCGGCGTCGTATTGGCCGGCGACCTCGTGCAGATCGAGCTGCGCGAGCACATAGGCGAGGGCCTTGAGCTCCTTATACATGAGGCAGTTCAGGAAAATGGAGCCGCTGCTGCGCGGGGGCCGGCCGAAGGTGCACGGATCGTTGTCGACGCCGATCCCCGCGTCGTTCTGCCAGAAATACAGGCCGCACTCGTGCCGGTGATGATTGCGGTAGTTGTTGATGAAGCACTGCAGGGGGTAGGCGTAGTCGCGCAGCCACTCCGCGTCGCCGCCGGCCTCGCGCACGAGGAAGGCGGCGTGCTGGGCAAGGCAGGGCTTGTGCATGTTGGCCGAGTAGAGGTCGTGCGGGGGGGGATCGAAGCCGTCACGGCGGATGTTGATCGGGATCCAGCCGTCGGGCTGGGGCCGGCGCCGGGCGACCTCCAGAAAGTTCAGCACGCTGCCTTTTTCGTATTCCCAGGCCTCGGCCGAGGCCTCCTCCGAGCCGTTGTCGGCGAGGATCTGGCGCAGCGCGATGTTGCTGAGCCAGCAGTCCCAGTCCCACAGCACATCGGCGTATTGCTCGCTGCCTGGCGTGAGGAACGGGTGGCGCAACGCCCCTCCGGCCGCCCGAAACATCCCCCGATAATCCTCCCCCAGCCGCCTCCTCAACAACCCAATCGCCCCACCCAGCTCCTCCTCCTCG
>DASWVO010000443.1:0-41213 GCA_036406235.1 Opitutaceae bacterium | reverse complement strand
GCCGTCTCGCCGCTGGCCGAGGTCGCCTACGAGCGTCCCGACGCCGCCTGCTCGCGCCTTTATGCCTCCTACGCGAAGACCACCCAAGTGCCGACCTACACGGCGCTGAACTCCTCGGCAACGGCCGGATTGTTCCGCGGCAATCCCGATCTTGGCCGCTCCGCCAGCCACAACCTCGAACTCGGCGCGCGCGGCACCTGGCTTGGCTGGGAGCACGAGGCGGCGGTGTTCTTCCGCCGCGACGACCGGCTCGTCGACTGGACGTTTCGCCGCGGGGTTACGGCACGCACCGCCAACGCGGTCGATATCGACTCGACCGGCGTCGAGTTTTTCGCCCGGCGCACCTTCGGCCGCGTGGATTTGATCTTTGGATACGCGTGGCTGCACAAGGACGCCGATTACGGCGCGGCGATGATCGACGCGTCGTTTTACGCGCTCAATTTTCCGAAGCACCGTCTGACGGCCGCCACCGTCGTGAGGCTGGGGCGGGGGTTCGAGCTGCGCATGGATAACGAAGCGCGACTTCAGGAGGACAATCTGCTCCGCACGACCGGCGGCGACGAGACCGTGATCAGTTCGGCCGGCCTCTATTGGCGGGTGCCGTCGGTGCGCGGCCTGCAGCTCTCGCTGCAGGTCGACAATCTCTGGAACAGCAATTTCCAGGAAGTGCCGGCCGTTCCCGCGGGGAACCGTCTGACAACTGCCGGCGTCGCGTACGCCTGGTAGGCCGGATCGTGTGCGCCGTCCGTCGTTCGGCGGCGTTCTCCGCCCGGCGGACCGACGATTGCGCACCTCGCGGGCTCGCCTGAGCTCGCGCTTGCGGTTTGACAATTCGGGCGCAGCGGAGGCACTTGCGGGGTTCACCCATGGCGATGAATCCCTTCCTCGATCCCACCTTCGAAGTCCGCTGGTCGCAACACGCGCCGGAGCTGATCAAACCGGCCATCGAGGCGGCGCTGGCTGGCGCGCAGAGCGCCATCGACGCCATTGCGTCGCTCGACCCGGATACGGCGAACTACGAGAACACGTTCCTCGCCCTCGAGCACGCGACCGAGGAACTCAATCGCGCGTGGGGCAAGGTCACGCACCTGCAGTCTGTCGCCGACTCGCCCGCGCTGCGTGAAGCGCACAACGCGATGCTGCCGCAGGTCTCGGCGTTTTACGCGAAGATCCCGCTCAACTCCGAGCTGTGGCGGCGTCTGAAAACGGCCGCCGCGACGCCCGCCGTGCAGGCGCTGACCGGAATCCACCGGCGTTTCGTCGAGGAGACGGTGACGGATTTCAAGCAGGCCGGCGCCGATCTTCCGGAGGAGCGACGGTCGCGGCTGGAGGCGTTGCAGAGCGAACTCGCCCAACTCACCCAGAAATATTCGGAGAACGTGCTCGATGCGACCAACGCCTGGCAGCTCGTCGTCACCGACGAAGCCCGGCTCGCCGGCCTGCCGGCGCACGCCAAGGCGGCTGCGCGGCGCAGCGCCGAAACCAAGGGCCTCGGCGCAGCCGAGACGCCGGCGTGGCGGTTCACGCTGCACATGCCCTCGCTGGAACCGGTGATGCTCTACGCCGAGAACGAGGAGTTGCGTCGCGAGGTCTGGGCGGCCTCGATCGCGGTCGGCTCCGACGCGCCTTACGACAACGGCGAACTCGTGCGCAAGATTCTCGCGCTGCGTCACGAGAAGGCCGCGCTGCTCGAGCAGCCGCATTTCGCCGATCTGGTTTTGCAACGGCGCATGGCGAGGCGCGGCGAGCGCGCGCTCGCCTTCATCGAGGACCTGCAGCGACGCACGCAGAAGGCGTTCGCGAAGGAGTGCGCGGAGCTCGAGGCGTTCAAGGCCGGACAGACGGGAGAGTCCGCCGGTCCGCTCAAGGCGTGGGAGGTTTCCTACTGGGCCGAGAAACTGCGGAAGGCGCGCTACGCGTTCGACGAGGAGGCGCTGCGTCCGTATCTGCCGATGGATCGGGTGATCTCGGGACTCTTCGAACTGGCGGGCCGCGTCTTCGGCCTGCGCATCGTCGAGCGCCCGGCGGGCGCGGTCGAAACCTGGCATCCCGAGGTGAAGTTTTATGATATGCACGACGAACGCGGCCGTCACCTTGGCTCGTTCTACGCCGACTGGCACCCGCGCGAGTCGAAGCGCGGCGGCGCCTGGATGGGCTATCTTGTGACTGGAGGTCCGCAGCCCGACGGCTCGCGCGAACCGCACCTCGGTTATATCTGCGGCAACCTCACTCCGCCCGTCGAGGGCAGGCCCGCGCTGCTCACGCACCGGGAGGTCGAGACGATTTTCCACGAGTTCGGCCACCTGTTGCACCACCTGCTCGGCGAGGTGGAGATCAAGTCGCTCAACGGCGTCAACGTCGCGTGGGACTTCGTGGAACTTCCCTCGCAGATCATGGAGAACTGGACGTGGGAGCGCGAGGGGCTCGCTCTTTTCGCGCGCCACTTTGAGACGGGGGAGCCGATCCCCGATGAGATTTTCGGGAAAATGACGGCGGCGAAAAACTTCCGCTCGGCCTGCGCGATGATGCGGCAGGTGCAGTTTGCGAAGATGGACCTCGCCCTGCATCTACGCACAGCGGAGTTTCTCGACGGCGATGTGGAGACGCGGGCCCGGGCCGTGGTCGCCGATTGCATGGTGCCGACGGAGCCGCCGGCGCGCACGATCGTGAAGCGCTTCAACCACCTGTTTGCCGATCCCGTGGGCTACGCTGCCGGTTACTATTCCTACAAGTGGGCCGAAGTGCTCGACGCCGATGCGTTCACGCGCTTCAAGCGCGAAGGTATTTTCAACCGCGCTGTGGGCGCTCAGTTTGTCGCCCATATTTTGAGTCAGGGAAATTCCGCCGAGGCGGCGGAGCTTTATCGTCGTTTCATGGGGCGCGAACCCGATCTTGCCGCCCTGCTGGAACGCAGCGGGCTCGCCGGAGCCTGATCGCGCGGGAGCAACCGCCGCGCGCCGCTGTCATTCGAATGAGATGCAGAGGTGGCAACGAGTTCTGGTTGCGGCGATGGTCCTGGCCGCGGCGGCGGTGGCGGCGGCGCCGTGGTGGCTGGCGGCGGTTTTCGCGCTCGCCGCGCCGCGCTTCGGGCTGCGCTACGCTGCGTATGAACGAATTGGTTACAGCCGTTTCGCGCTGCGCGATGTCGCCTGGCAACAGGACGCCGCGCGCGCGACCGCCGCGCGCCTGGAGGCGGACCAGTTGCTCGTGTGGCTCTGGCGCCGCTGGCTCGGCGGCCCGGGCGCCGTTCACGTGGAGAATTTGCGCATCGAGGTGGCCCGCGAACGGCCAACCGAGCGGCCCGGGCACGGCTGGCTGGAGCTGCGGGCGAAACTCGGCGAGGGGCTGACGCGAGTGCAGCCGTGGCTGCCGGAGGCGCAGGTGCGCTCGGGTGAAGTGGCGTGGTCCGGTGGACGCGCGACGTTCGCGGCGGCGGAGTGGCGGGACCGCCGCTTGCAGGTCACGGCGGCGCGCTGGCGGAAGTTGAACGCCGACGCGATCGTCACCTGGGATGCGGGGCAGGACCGGTTACGCCTGGACGTGGCGGAAAAAACGGGCGGCGCGGAACTCGCGGTGACGGAACGGGCCGGCGCCGTGGACGGGACGCTGCGCTGGCAGGAGCAGACCGCCGTGCTCGCGGGCCGTTTTGGCGAAGCCGGCTGGCTGCCGGTCGAGGCCTCCTGCACGGCCGTAGAACTCCAGATCCCCGCCTCTGCCCTGCGTCTGGGCGGCGGCTATGAAACCGTGCGCGGCCAGGGCAGCGTCGACTGGCGCGAGGGGCGGCTCACGGTGGCGCTCAAAGCCAGGGGGGAACCGGCTCCCGGCGCGAAAGCGCCCCCGCTCGAGGTCGACGTGCGGGGCGCCGGCGACCGGACGGCCCTGAACGTCGAGGCGCTCACGGTCCAGCTGCCCGGGTTGCAAGCGCAGTTGAGCGAGCCCGTGCGCATCGAGGCGGAGGGCGCGATGCTGGCCAAGCCCGTGCGGTTTACGCTCGAGGCCGATCTCGCCGCTCAGCCCTGGTGGGGAATGCCGGCACAGGGCAGGATCACCGGGGAGGGCCGCCTCGAGCCGCGCGAGGGCGCCGCATGGCCGCTCGTGATCGCGGAATTGACTCTCAAAAACGTGACCGCCGCGGACTGGACGATCACGGACGGCGACGCGAAGGCGCAGCTCGACTGGCCGCTGCTCACGGTGAGCGGCGCGCGACTGGCGCTGGCAGGCGGCGACGAACTGACCTTGGAGGGTGGGTGGAACTGGCGTGAGCGCCGGCTCCTGACCAGCAAGGTCAACGGGCGCGCCGGCGAAGCCACCCTCGCGCGCTGGCTGCCGAACGGAGTGCGTGCCGATGGCGTGGAGTTTTCCGGCGCTGCCGAGGGGGTGTGGCCGGCGCTGCGTCATCAGGGGCGACTAACCGCGAAGACCGTGGCGGCGGCGCCGCTCCGGCCGCAGGCGTTGCAGATCACGTGGAGCGGCGAAGGCGCGACGCTGCCGAAGATTGAGCTGCAGGCCCGGCGCGAGAACCACGTGATCGAACTCGCCGGCGCGCTCGAGGCGGAGGCCTGGCGGATCGATCGGCTTCGGCTGGAGCCGGCGGGAGCCGAAGCGTGGCTACTGCAGGCGCCCGTGCGCATCGCCCGGCGGGCGCCGTGGTCGGTCACCACTTTTTCACTACGAGGAGCTTCGGGCGAAATCAGCGTGGAGGAGACGTTGGGGCCCGAGGGGCGGGCGAGCCTGCGCGCCCGCGGATTGAACTCCGAGTGGCTGCGGGCCTTCCTCGAGTTGCCCGCCGTCGCGTGGCAGGTCGAGCGGGTGGCGCTGGGTGCCGAGTGGCGGAACGGCCCGGCCACCTGGAATCTGGACGCCGCCGGCCGCGTCGGCACGGGCGCCCAGTGGACGGCCGACGTGGAGGTGAAGGCGGGCGGCGATGGCGGCGGCGCGACAGTCGAGACCCTGCGCGTGAACGAGGCGGGGCAGCCGGTGGCGACGGCGCAGGGCCGCTGGCCGCTGGCGTTCTGGCCGCATGAGCGGCCCGCGCTGCGCTGGACGGCGGGCGCGGACTGGGCGCTGACTGCGGATGCCGTTCCCGATTCCCCGTTTTGGGAGAACCTGACCGCGCTGACCGGCGTGAGCCTCGTGCGCCCGAAGCTGACCATGAACATTCGCGGCGCCGGCCGCTCGGTGACGGGCGAGGCCGCGATTGCGATCGATCGGGTCGCGCTCGACGCGAAACGCTTCGGCCGCGCCTGGCCCGAGCTGAGCGCACTGTCGGCGCAGGTGCGCGGCGACGGTGCGGCGGTGCGCCTGGAGAATTTGTCCGCCAGCGTCGCGGGGCAGGTGGTGCGCGCGCACGGCTGGGTGCCGGTGACGGTGGAGAACTGGCCCGATTTGCGGAAAGATCCGGCGTTGTGGATTCGCAACGAAGGCGAGCTGCTCGTCGAGCTTCCCTCGGCGGAGATCGCCGCACTGGCGCGCTTCGTTCCTGAATACCTTGCTCCGATCGGCCGGATGGAAGCGCAACTGGCATTCCGCCCTGGTCGCGAAGTGGAGGGCATGGTGCGGCTGCAGGGCGCCGCCACCCGGCCGCTGGGCGCATTTGGCGCCCTGCAGGAAATCGGGGCGGAGCTCGCCCTGCACGGCCGCGCGCTCGAGGTGCGCAACGTCAGCGCGCGGATCGGCGGGCAGCCCGTGCGCGTCGCGGGCCGGGCGACGTGGACGGAGGAGGGCACGCCCGCCTACGACCTTTCCCTGCAGGGGGAGAACGTCCCGCTGGTCCGGCAGGCGGGCCTGCTCGTGCGCAGCAATCTCGACCTCCAGCTCAAGACCGCGGACGCGCGCACGCGTATCCGGGGATCGGTGACGCTCCGCAACAGCCTCCTGCTCGCCGACGCGCGCGACCTTCTCCTGCGCCGGGGCGGAGGCAACGCCCGCAGCCGGCGCGCGCCGTATTTTTCCGTCGAGCGGCAGCCGTTCGCGGCCTGGGAGCTCGATGTCGCGGTGGGTGGCAGTCGGTTCATGCGGTTGCGCACGCCGGTCTTCTCCGGTGTCGTGTCGGCGAAACTACGCCTGGACGGCACGCTGCTCGACCCACGGGCGCTGGGGGAGGTCACCGTCGATGAGGGTCGCGTGACGCTGCCGTTCGCCTCGTTCGTGGTGCAGGAGGGCCAGGTGCGGCTCACGCAGGCGAATCCCCAGGAGCCCCAGGTCATGCTCACCGGCACCGGCCGGCGCCTCGGCTACGAGCTGCGCATGGAGCTCACCGGGTCGGCCCTGGCGCCCAACCTCGCCTTCACGTCGACGCCGCCACTCGATTCCTCGCAGATTCTGCTCATGGTCATGGCGGGCGAAGCGCCGCAGCAGGAGGTCGCCTACACGGGCCGGCAACGGGTGACGCGCCTGGGGACGTATCTCGGCCAGGGGCTCCTCGGCCAGCTCGGCGGCGACGCCACGCAGGCCGACCGCCTCTCCGTGACGAGCGGGGAGAAAGTGTCGCGACAGGGACGCGAGACCTACGACGTGGAGTATCAGCTCACGCCGCGCTGGTCGTTGACCGGTGAATACGACGAGTTCGACGAATATAACGTCGGCGTGCGGCTGCGCTTCCGCGGAAAGGAGCCGGGTGATGAAAAGCAGTGAACCGGCTGGCGGCCATCGATTGTTGATTGGGTTGCTTGCCGGGCTGGGCCTGATCCTTGCCGCTCCGGCCGGGGCGGCCGAGTCCGCGGCGGGGAAACCCGAGCCCGCCGCGCTGAGCGTGCGCGGGCTCGGTTGGTGGAACAACCGCGAGTCCCGCGTCACGCTCGAGCGGTTGCTCGGCGAGGAGCGCGGACCGGCGTGGGACGCCAATGCGATCGAAGATGCGGTGTTCCTGCTGCTCGCGGAGTTGCAGGCCGACGGTTATCTGCGCCCGCGGATCACGGCGGCGGTGGAGCGAGGGGACGGCGCCGGCGCGAGCGAGGAGTATGTCTTTGACCACGAGCTGACGACGCTGCTGCCGCGCGACCTCACGGCGCGGGGCGTGCAGTTGCGCGTCGAGCGCGGTGTCCGCTATCGGGTGGAAACGGTCGCGGTCAGCGGACTCACGGCGCTCCCGGAGGCGGCCGCGGAATCCATCTTCCTGGAGGAGGCCGGGCTCCTGACGGGTCTGATGAAACCGAGCTACGTGCCGGCGCGCGCGCGGGCCAATGCGGACACGCTGGCGGAGCGGTTGCGCGACCGCGGCTACGCGGATGCGACGGTGCAGGCGCGCGAAGCGCAGGTCGACCACGCGACCGGCGAGGTGCAACTGGCGATCGAAGTGCGGGAAGGTCCACGCTGGCTCGTCGCCAAGTCGGCGGTGTCGGGCATGGAGGCGCTTCCCGTCACCGCGGGAAAAATCGCGCCGGATCCGGGCGTCGTCTGGTCTCCGGGCCGGCGCCAGGAGATCGTCGAGGCGGTCCGGCGCGAAGCCTACAGCGCGGGCTTTCCCGACGTGCGGGTGAACGTGAGCACCGCGCCCGCGCCCGAACGGGGCGGGGTGCGTCGCGTGGATGTGCGCGTGGAGGTGGCGCTCGGCGAACAGGTGAAGATCGGCACGACGCGTTTCGCCGGCTTGGTGCATACGCGACCGGAGTTGTTGCAGCGGCGCGTGCGCGTGGAATCCGGAGCGCTGCTGGACCCGCGGCGGCTGGAGCAGGCGCGCGCGCGGCTTGGCCGGCTCGGCGTCTTCTCCGCGGTCGATGTGGACCTCGAACCGGCCGAAGGCCCGGTGCGCGATGCGGTTTTCACGTTCCGCGAGGCGCCGCGTTGGGAGACGAGTCTGCTGGCCGGCTACGGCAGCTACGAACAGTTGCGCGCCGGCGTCGAGTTGCGGCAATGGAACCTCTTCGGCCGGGCGCACTCGAGCCGCCTGCTGCTCGTGCAGTCGCTGAAGAGCAGTCGCGGCGAATACAGCTACACCGTGCCCGAATTGTTCGGCGAATCGGTCGACGGGACGGCGAAGATCTTCGGCCTGCAACGTGAGGAGCTGGCCTTTCTGCGTCAGGAATACGGCGGCTCGGTGACGCTGCAGCGCGCGGTGCCCTTCATCGGCGCCATCGGCACGGCCGGCTACACCTTTCAATCGCTGCGCAACAAGGACAACGAGCTCGTCACGCGCGCGATCGACGAAGAGCAGGTGATCGTCGCGAGCGTGGACCTCGGCCTCAGTCGCGACCGGCGCGACAATCCGCTGCGACCGCGGCGCGGCTACCGCTGGTTCACCAACGCCGAGATCGCGAACACCGTGCTCGGCGGCGAGGTGAACTACGAGCGCTTCGAACTCGGCGCGTCCTATCACCGGCCGGCCGGCCGCGGCCGCTGGCTGCACGTCGGGCTGACGCACGGCGTGATCACCACGCTCGGGGCGGACGACGACCGCACGCTCCCGGTGAACAAGCGCTTCTTCCCCGGCGGCGAGAGCAGCATCCGCGGTTTCCAAGACGGCGAGGCGGCGCCGCGCGGGCCCGATGGGCGCTTCATCGGGGCGAAAAGCTACGCGTTGCTGAACCTCGAATTCGAGCAGGCGCTCACGCGCTCGTGGTCGGCGGTGGTGTTTGTCGATGCGCTCGGCATGGCGGAGCGGCTGGGCGATTATCCGTCCTCGGAGGAACTTTATTCGCTCGGTCTTGGGCTGCGTTACCAGACGATCGTCGGCCCGGTGCGGCTTGAATACGGCCACAACCTCAACCGCCGCGACGGCGACCCGAGCGGCACCCTGCACCTGTCGGTGGGCTTTCCGTTTTGAGTGTCCGCACTCCCGGGCGCGGGCTGAAAACGCCGCGCGCGGCCGCGCTGCTAGCACGAAAGCGCCGGCCGGCAGCACGGAACCGCTCCGCAGGCGGATCGCGCGCGAATTTGATTCGCCGCGCGGCGCCGTGCGCCCTAACGCGTGCGGTGTCATGATCATCGCAGACCTCGCAAAAATCCCCGGAGGCACGTTCCCCGCCCGTCGCTGGGGCCGCGGCCTCGTCGGCCAGCTCGGCCAACCGATCCCCGCCAAGGGCTTTTCCATGGGCTACTCGATCCTCGAGCCGAAAGGCGGCCAGGTGCCCTGGCACAACCAGGAGCAGGAGGAGGTTTACTTCATCGTCCAGGGCGCGGGGGAGATCTGCGTCGGCACCGAGCGCAGCCCGATCAAGGCCGGCCAGGCGGTGTACATGCCGCCGAAGCAGTTTCATCAACTCACGAACACGGGCGACGAGCCGATGCACATGATCTATGTGTATTGCCCGGGTGGAGACGTGGCGCACTGGCGGCAGGAGCTCAACGGCACGCTGCCGCCGGCCGGCGTCGGCGAGATCCCGCCGCTGCCCGAGGGCGCCCAGCCGCAGTGCACGAAGAAGCCGGAGTGAAGGCGGACCCACGGTAGGGCCGGCCGTTGCGGCCGGGCCGGGTTTGAGCCAAGGAGCGGCGGCACCCTTGCCGCCGTCGGGGATCAGCGCACAAAAAGGCGGCAGGAGTACCGCCCGTCCTTGGGGTCCACCTCACTGCGCGCGGCGGCCCGGCCACAAGGGCCGGCCCTACACTCGCTTGGCTCTTTTGAGCTTGTTTCGGATTTCGAAATCCGAGTTTCGGATTTGAATAGTGTCCATGCCGTCCGCCCTGCCGCTGCCGACCATCATCCACCTCGACGCCGATGCGTTCTTCGTCGCGTGCGAGCAGGCGCGCGATCCGTCGCTGCGCGGGAAAAAGTGCGCCGTCGGCGGACGCGAGCGCGGCATCATTTCCTCCGCGAGCTACGAGGCGCGGGCGTGCGGCGTTTATACGCCGATGCCGACGCAGCGCGCGCTGAAGGTCTGCCCCGATCTCATCATGATCCCGCACACCAGCGGGCTCTACGGCAAGGTGTCGCGGCAGATGTTCGACCTGTGCGAGGCGCTCACGCCGCTCGTGCAGCGCAACTCGATCGACGAGGGCTATCTCGACGTCGGCCCGTGCGGCTTCAAGAGCGCGGCGGAGATCGAGGCGGCGGCGCACCGCCTGCAAAAGCGCATCTGGGAGGAGCTGCAGATCACGGTCTCGTTCGGCCTCGCGCGCAACAAGCTCGTGGCGCAGATCGCCTCCAAACTGCGCAAGCCGCGCGGCTTCGTCGTCGTGCCGCCCGGCACCGAGGAGGCGTTTCTCGCACCGCTCAGCATCGGCAAGCTGCCGGGCGTCGGCGCGAAAACCGAGGAGTCGCTCAAGCGCCGCGGCATCGTGCTCGTGCGCGATGTGACGGCGAAATCGGAGTCGGAGCTGAAGTCGATCTTCGGCGAGGGCTGGCGCGACATGCTCGCGACCGCGCGCGGCGAGGACGACCGGCCGGTCGAGACGGAGCACGAGGACGCGAAGAGTTATTCGCAGCAGGAGACGTTTCGCGAAGACATCGGCGAGTTCGCCGAGATCGAACGCGTCGCCAAACGCATGATCGACGAGCTCATGCCGGCGATCCGTGCCGACGGGAAACGCGTGCGCACGATGACGGTGAAAGTGCGCTACGGGGATTTTTCGCAGGAGTCGGCCGGCCGCAGCCTGCCGGAGGCGAGCGATCTCGAGGCGCCGTTTTATCCGCTGGTCGCGCCGCTTTTGAAGCAGGCGTGGAGCAAGCGGCGCGCGCTGCGGCTGGTGAGCGTGCGGTTTTCCGGCGTCGACGACGGGCCGGCGCAACTGGAGATGTTCGCGCAGACGGATGAGAAACGCCGCAAGCTCGCGGCCGTGCTGGACAAACTGAATAGCGGCAAACGCAACGCCGCCGTCCAGCACGGGCACCAGTTGCCGCGGCGGTGAACGCCGGGGCATCCGCGGGCGCCGGGCGGTGGTGCCGATGCCGGCTGCGGCGCGGGCGGCCCGCGGGCGGTGCGGGGCGGTTGCGGAGGGGGAAAACTCCCGGTGCACGCGGTGCAGGGCGTTTTGGCGGAGCCGGAAAGGCGTCCGCAAGCGTTGCGGCCCGGCCTGGCGGAGCCCGAAACGCGTCCGCAAGCCTTGCGGCCTGCGTTAGTGGAGCCGGGAAGGCGGGCGCCAGCGTTGCGCGCCGGCTTGGCGTAGCCGGAAACGCGCCCGCCAGCGTGGCGGGCCGCGGTGGCGGAGCCGGAAATGCGTCCGCCAGCGTTGCGGGCCGTTGTGGCGGAGCCGAAAAAGGCGCCGCAACGCTTGCGACCGGTCGGGCGGGAGCGGAAAGCCGGACCGCGACGCTGGCGACGCCGGTCGGCGGAGCCGGAAAACGGACCGCAATGCTGGTGATGGTTCCGGGAGGAGGCCGCAACGGGACTGCCACGCTTGCGACGAGCTCGGCCGGAGGCCGGAAAAGCTTCGCCACGCGTGCGGCGAGGTCGGCCGGAGGCCAGTGACGGGCATAAAGCCCGACCCACAACGCGGGGCTTGGCCTACCAGGCGAACGCGGCTTTCACCGTCTGGTAATCGCTGGCGGTCAGGTCGGTGAAGTCGACGCGGCGGTAGGACATCACGCGCGGCGTGCCTGGCGGGTAACGGCCTTCGCGGAACATCGAGTTAAATCCCCAGTTGCGCGTGGGCGGCGAGTAGTAGCCCTTGTTGGTGTCGTAGGGCTCGGTGAAGATGCGGCTCTCGAAGAGCGCGACGAGCGAGCCGCGGATGTAGGTCGCCTTGTTCGTCCAGTCTTCGAGAAAGCGCGGCAGGTTGTGCGCGCCGCCGCTGCTTTTTCCGCTGCCGCCTTTGTTGGTCGGGGTGAGCCCGGTGAGCAGGGCGGCGGAGATCTCGACGTTGCCGCTGGCGCCGGGGTTTTTCCGGGTGAGGCTGTCCTTGTCGACGAACCCGCTCGAGAGGATCGTCACCGCGTCGCCGACGATCGCCGCGGGGGTCTCGCCGCTTTCGGGCGTGGTGGCGCTGTTCGAGGCGGCGTTGCCGTCGGCGTTGAAATGGCCCTTCACGTAGACGGGGGCGTTGGTGGCGATCGTGAGGCCTTCGGAGCTGTTGGTGCCGACGAAACTGGGGACGCGTTGCGCGCCGTTGATGATGCGCACGCCGCTGTTGAGCGTGACGGGGTTGGTGGCGGCGGTCGTCGTTCCGGTGATCGGGTCGGTCATGGGCGCGCCTTTGACCTCGACATAGACGATGCCGGTCCAGTCGTCGGGCGTGAGGCTGCCGATCGCATCGGTCGCGGGCGTGACGGAGGCCGTCGTGCCGTTGCTCTTGGTGACGGTGCTCTCGCCGGCCATGGCGGCCACGGCTTTCCGCAGGGCGTCCATGTCGAGCTCCACGAGATCGATGCCCTTCTCCCGGTGCTGATCGTACATGCCGGAGCTGACGGTCGTGCCGGTCTCGGCCGGAGGGCTGCTGCGGTATTCGACGCTCGAGGTGGTCGACGGGCCGGAGGCGGTGTTGGTGGTGACGGTCGTGGTGACCTTGTATTTGTTTTTGTAGGTGCCGCTGGTGATCTTCGGGCCGACGGAGGTGCTGGTGGCCTGGTAGGGGGCGAAGCTCGCGATCGGCGTTCCCGCCGGCATGGTGAGCGCCTTGTTTTTCGACGGGTCGTCCTTGTCGCGGCTGCTGAGCGTGACGCTGCCGGTCGACGCATCGACGGTGACGTAGAGGCCGGCGTTGTTCGCGTACTTCTGTTGTTCGACCTCCATCTTGTGCTGGTAGTCGGGATCGGTGGGAAACGGGTAGTTGCTGCCCTCGATGAGGGAGCGGCCGGCGTTGGTCGAATTGTCGATGCCGTTGTAGGGCGTCGCGTCCTCGAGGTATTTGCCGATGGCGACGGGCGTGTAGTTGGCGACGCCGTGCGCGGAGGTTTGGACGTTGCCGCTCCACGTCTGGGAGGCATAGGCGCGAAACTCGTTCCACAAGTCGGCGGTGGCGCCGCGGCCCTCGGTGCTGTCCTTCCAGATGCCGTTGGCGTTCTTGAGCGAGGTGGCGCTGGCGGTCTTGTTGGCGAAGGTGACGTTGCCGGTGCGGCTGCGCGCGCTGGCGCCGTCGCTGGAGGCGTCGCCGCCCTTCTGGTCGTGAAAGATGTGGCCGGTGGCGGTGACCTGCTCCTTGAAGGCGAGGGTGCTTCCATTTCCTGGATACACGTGGAGATTGCCGTTGGTGTGAACCGGACCGGAGATCGTCATGTTGGGGCCGGGAAAGATCTCGAGGTCCATGTTGTAGAAGATCGCGTGGGCGAAGAGCGGCGCGCCGCGCACGGAAATGCGTTCGGTGACATGCGAGGTGATGGGCGGGCCCTGGTCGGGCTGGACGGTGGCGCGGGCGATGACGGCGACGTCGCGGCGGAAGACCCACTTGCCCTTGAGCGGGTCGAACTCGTTGTTGGGGTCGGCCGGGTCGATGTAATACAGGCTGCTGCCGGGCGTGGTGACGGTCTCGATCGTGCCGCCGATGAGCTCATGGGCGGAAGTGTCGACGTTGCCGCCGGACCAGAAGGCGGCCGGCGGGAGGCGCAGGGCGTCGGCGCCGCCGGGCTTGAGGCTGAAGGAGCTGCGGGTCTCGAACTTCTGGCGGATCTGCGAGAAACCGTACTCGGCGAGCGCCTCGGCGGCGTTGCGCGATTCCAGGCGGAGGGCGTTGCGACCGTTGAGGCGGCGCTCGGTGATCGACCAGCTCAGGATGCTGGCGATCATCACGACCATGACCGAGGTGAAAAGCACCACGCCGACGAGCGTGGAGCCGCGGGGGCCGGAGGGGCCGGGAGGCGGAGGGGGGCGCGAGCTCATGGAAGCGGGAGACGAGTGCGGACCGGCGTATCAACCGCGCGGAGACACGGTGAAGTTGTAGCTGTTGGCGGCTCTTTTGGTGAGATTGCCGCGGTGAAAGAGCTGCCCCTTCACCATGACGCTCCGGTCGTAGAAGTTGTAGAAGAGCCTGCCGTCGGTGAGCCCGCGCGAACGCTCGATCACCTCGGGCCAGGAGTTCGCCGTCGAGACGGCCGGCAGGAGGGTCCAGACCGCGGCGCTCGAACTCGGCGAGATCTGGATGTCGAATTTGCGCACGGGACCCTCGCTGGCGGGATCGGCGCTGCTGGCCCGCGTGCGGTAGTAGCCGACCAGCCGGTTGGTCTTCGTGTCGTCGTCAGGATCCCGATACACGAGCAGCAGAAAGTCGCCGGACTCGCTGTCGTCGACCGAGGCGTCGACGGTGACGCCGGTGCCGGCGTCGGTCACGGTGCGGGTCGCAAAATCGGGATAGATCTGGAAGAAATTGGCGTAGGTGGCGTTGTCGGTCATCTCGCTCGTGAAGGCGCGAAGGTCGCGGTTCACAAGGAGCTTGCCGGCGTCGTAATGATAGATCCCGAGCGTGCGCACGAAGAAGGCGAGCGTGCCGGCGACGACGAGGCCGATGATGGTCGTGGTGACCATGAGCTCGACGAGGGTGAAACCGGCAGCCGAAGAAGCGCGGCGCGGGCGGGCGGGGGTGGCAGAGGGCATGATCGTGAAAGCGGTTCAGTTGGTGCGGACGGAGGAGCGGATCGTGCGGACCGCGCCTGCGAGGCGGCGCGTGCGCGCGCCATCGAAGAAATCCCACGCGTAGATCACGTTGATGGAACGCACCTGCGTGGCATCGATGGACGAATCGCTCACGTCCCGCACCCAGACCCAGAGCCGCAGCTGCAGGTCGTCGTCGGGGTTGTCCGGGGTCTCGTTGATGTCGATCCGCTTGAGATTCTCGACCACGCCGTCGGGTGGAGTGCCCGCGGCCAGAATCGTTTCGACGGCGGGAATCGGCAGGCGCGTGGAGACGCGGAGAGGGTCATCGGTCTCGCCGTCGAGCCGGGTCGGAATCTGCGCCGGCGCCCCCGGAACCGGACCGGCAACGAGCGCGCCGGACGCGTCGAGGTAGGGCAGTTCGGAGAACTCCATGCTCTTCATCTGCTCGATGTAGCCCTGCACCGCGGTGACCGCGGAGTTTTGATGAATGCTGCCCTCGGTGAGGCGGCGCAGTTGTATCAACGCTGCGAATATGCCGATGAGCAGCAGGGCCAGCACGGCGGACGAGATGGCAACCTCGACGAGCGTGACGGCGGCGGAGGCGGGACGACGCGAAGCGGGACGGAGAAGCTGGCGGCGAGGAGACTGCACGGGCGGAAGCAGGACGCCGCCACGATACCACTCCGCCCGGGTCCATCCCAAGGGCCCCACGGCCCGAAAATTAGCCCCTAGCCGGGTAGGGGCCTTCGGCCCGGTGCGGGGCCGCCCGGGCAAGCCCGCGCCCACTCAAGGCGTGCGCCCGCGCATTCCCTGCGCGTATAGCGCGGCGGCCTGCGAACGCCGCGAGACGTGCAGCTTTTCGAACACCGTGCTCAGGTAGTTTTTCACGGTTTTCTCCGCGAGCTTCAGCTCGGCCGCGACTTCCTTGTTCGTGCGGCCCTCGGCGATCAGCGCCAGCACGCGACGCTCCTGTGGCGAGAGGCCGGTGAGGATGTCGCGTGTCGCGGGCGTGGTGGACTTCACCAGCGCCAGCACGCGTGCGGTGATCGCCGGGTCGAGGATCGACTTGCCCCCCGCCACGTCGCGGATCGCCTGCACGAGGCTGCGCCCGTGGACCTCCTTCAGCAAATAACCGTGGGCGCCGGCGCGTATCGCGTCATCCACTACGTGCTCGTCGGCGACCGACGTGAGCACGAGCACGCGCGTGTCGGGCGAACGCTGCAGAATGCGGCGGCACGCGTCGAAGCCGGTGCCGTCGGGCAGGCGGATGTCGAGCAGGACGACATCGGGCTGGTGCTTCGTCGCGGCCTCGACGGCGGAGGCGACGTTGTGCGCCTCGCCGACGAGCGTGAGCGAGGTCTCGGCGCCGAGCAGGGCGCGCAGCCCCATGCGGACCACTTCGCTGTCGTCGACGATCAACACTCGGAGCGGGGAAAGGGGAGGCGGCATCGGGGTGGTCATACGGAAGAATGGACGGGCAGGGTGAGCACCACGCGCGTGCCGGCACCCGGTGCGCTGGTGAGCTGGAGATCGCCGCCGGCAGCCTCGGCCCGGGCGCGCATGTTGGCAAGACCGTGTCCGCCGCCGTCGTGTTTAGGCACGGTAAATCCGCGGCCGTCGTCCTGGATGGCGACGCACACGGCGCGGTCGCCTTCATGGAGCCGCACGGTGATCTGGCGGGCCTCGCCGTGCCGCAGCGCGTTGCTCACCGCCTCGCGCACGACCTGCACGGTTTGCGCGACCTGATCGCCCGTGAGGCGCGCGGCGGCGGAATCGTCGATCTTGAACTCGAAGGCCACGTCGCGGCCGGCGCGCAGCTCCTCGGTGACCGACGTGAGCGCCGTCGCCACATGGTCGCGACGCACATTGTGGGGCGAGAGTCCGGCGATGTAGGCGCGCACGTCCTTGATCGTGGCGTTGACCATCTGCAGCGACGTGTCGAGGCGGCGCTCGGCCTCGGTCGGATCGCGGCGCAGGAGATCCTTGGCCGATTCCAGCGTGAGGCCCGTCGCGTAGAGCGACTGGATCATCCCGTCGTGCAGGTCGCGACCGAGCCGGATTTTTTCCTCGAGCGCATGGTCGATCATCAGTTGCCGCACGTAGGCCTCCTGTTCGACACGCTGGCGTTCGTCGCGCTCGCGGGCCAGGGCGGCGCCTTGGGCGATCGAGGCCTTGGCCAGGTGCTCGAGGCTTGTCATCTCCGCGCGGCTGACGGCAAACGGTGGACGCGAGGCGTTGCCGTTCGCGCGCAGGGGCTTGAACGACAGGCTCGTCAGCAGCGCGACCGCGAGCACGACGGCAAGCAGCACGAGGGCAAAAGCCAGCCGCGACTGGAAGCGCGTGACGCGCGCGCCGCGAACGTCCGGGGGCGCTCCGCCCGGCTCGACGGCGGTCCCTGCCGCTGGCTGCGCGGGCGCCGGAGCGGTGGTGACCGGACCCGGACGCGACCGCGGCCAGGCGGACACACCGAGGACGGTCGCGAGCATCACGAGAACGATGAAAATTCCCAGCGCCAGCAGGCGCGGCAGTGGATTCATGAACGGATGCGAGGCACGCTGCCCGGCGGGCGTGCGCGCGTCAAAACCTTCGACATTTGAGCAACCGGCGCTTTGTTTGGACCACTCTGTTCATGAAAACCTTCTACATCACGACCGCGATCGACTACGTGAACGGTTCGCCGCACCTGGGCCACGCCTACGAAAAGGTGCTGACGGACGTCATTGCCCGATTCCGGCGGCTGATGGGCGACAAGGTTTACTTCCTCACCGGCACCGACGAACACGGCCAAAAAATCCAGCAGAGCGCCCGCAAGCGCGGCGTCTCGCCCCAGCAACTGGTCGATGAGATCTCGCAGGAATTTCGCGCGATGTGCGCGAAGCTCGAGATCTCCAACGACGACTTCATCCGCACGACCGAGCCGCGCCACAAGCAGGTCGTCCGAGACATCCTCCAAAAACTCTTCGACAAGGGCGAAATCTACAAAGCCGAGTACAAAGGCTACTACTCCACGCGCCAGGAGCAGTTTTTGCAGGAAAAGGACCGCAATCCGGACGGCACCTGGCCGGAGCTTTTCGGCGAGGTCACCGAGATCACGGAGAGCAACTACTTCTTCAAGCTGCGCCAGTATCAGGACTGGCTCATCGATTTCCTTAAAACGAACGACCGCTTCGTCTTCCCGCGCTACCGCCAGAAGCAGGTGCTCGAGTTTCTCGCCGAGCCGCTCAACGACCTTTGCATCTCGCGTCCGAAGGATCGCCTCGAGTGGGGCATCCCGCTGCCGTTCGACGAGGAGTTCGTCACCTACGTGTGGTTCGATGCGCTGCTCAACTACTACTCGGCGGTCGTCGACAAGCCCGAGTTCTGGCCCGCGAGCTTTCATGTGATCGGCAAGGACATTCTCGTGCCGCCGCACGCGGTCTACTGGCCGATCATGCTCAAAGCCGCCGGCCTGCCGCCGCCGCAGTCGCTGCTCGCGCACGGCTGGTGGTCGATCAACGGCGCCAAAATGTCGAAGAGCACGGGCAACTTCGTCGACCCGATCGCGTTTGCCGACCAATACGGCGTCGACGCCCTGCGCTACTTCCTCATCCGCGAGATGAGTGTCGGCCAGGACAGCGATTTCTCCCAGCAGCAATTCCTCGCGCGCTACAACGCCGAGCTCGCCAACAATCTCGGCAACCTCGTCAACCGCACGCTCAACATGACCAATCGCTTCGCCAGCGGCGTGCTGCCCGCGGCCGAAGTCAGCGACGAGCCCGAGAAGGAGCTGCAGGCGCTCTGGGAAAAAACGCGCGACGAGGTCCTTTCGCTCAACGAAGGCTTCCAGTTCCACATCGCCCTGGAGCGCACGTTCGCGTTTGTCACCGCGACGAACGGCTACATCGAGAAACGCGCGCCGTGGAAGCTCGGCAAATCCGCCGAGTTGAAGGATCAGGCGCTGCTGCGCACTTCGCTTGCGACGATGGCCGAGGCGCTGCGGCTCGCCAACGCTCTGCTCGCGGCCGTCATGCCCGGGACCCACGAGAAGATCAACGGTGTCCTCGGCTACACGCCCGGCCCGGCGTGGCGCGACGAACTCGTGTGGAGCGCGCGCCTGACCGGCAGCAAGGTCGCGCCAACGGCGATCCTGTTTCCGCGCCCGCAGACGGAAGCCAAAGGGTAGGGGCCGACCTCCGGGCGGCTCGCTCCGTCGGTTGAAATGACGATCCTGCCGATCAACCCCGCCGAGAACGCCTCGCCCGAGGCGCTGCGCGACTTCCTTGCGCAGTGCCGCGAGGCTGCGCGGCGGGACGGTCGCGCCAAGCTCGTGAGCATCTCGCTCACGGTGGACGCGCTTGATCCGCTGGCCGTGCTCGAGTCGATCTTCGAGCCGGGAGAGGTGCACTTCTACACCGAGCACCCCGCCGCCGCGAGCGCGCTCGCGGGCGCCGAGGCGGTTGTCGCCCATACAGCGCAAGGAGCGGACCGCTTTGCGGAGATCCAGCGCTTCATCGACGACACGCTCGCGCACACGATCGCGGTCGGCGACATCGCTGCGCCTTTTGGCGGGCCGCACTTCTTCGCGAACTTTGCGTTTCTCGACGCGATCGAGTCCGGCGAAGCGTTTCCCGCGGCGCACGCCTTCGTGCCGCGCTGGCAGGTGTCGCGTGCCGGCGAGGTGACCACCGCCGTCGCCAACCTGCTTGTCGCGCCCGACGCGGATCTCGCGGCGCTCGCGCAACGCGTGTGGCGCGCGCACGGGAAATTTCGGGGCTTCAGCTACGGGGAGCGGACCGAGCCGGCGACGCCCAACGCCCACGCGCCGCACTTCACGATCAGCGAGCCCGGCGATTACCGCGGCGCCGTCGCGCGCGGGCTCGCGTGCATCGCCGCGGGCGAGTTTGAAAAGATCGTGCTCGCGCGCGCGCAGGACCTCGCGGCCGACCAGGCGTTGCATCCGCTGCGCGTGCTCAACGGCCTGCGCCAGCGTTTCCCGGACTGCTACAGCTTTTCCGTCGCGAACGGGCGCGGCCAGAGCTTCATCGGCGCGAGCCCGGAGCGGCTCGTGCGCGTGAGCCAGGGCGTGCTCGAAACCGAGGCGCTCGCCGGCTCGGCCCCGCGCGGCGGGAGTGCGAGCGAAGACGCGCGGCTTGGCGCGGCGCTCCTCGCGAGCGAGAAGGACGTGCGCGAGCAGCGCGTCGTGCTCGACTCGATCACGCGCCGCCTTGCCCCGCTCGGGCTCGCGCTCGAACACGCCGGCAAGCCGGCCCTCAAGCGCCTCGCCAACGTCCAGCACCTCCACACTGCCGTGCGTGCGGCGTTGCCCGATGGCGTGCGCCTGCTCGATGCACTCGCCCGCCTCCACCCAACGCCCGCCGTCGGCGGCTCGCCGCGCGAGACGGCCGTCGCGCGTATCCGAGAACTGGAGGGTTTTCCCCGCGGCCTTTATGCCGGCGCGCTCGGCTGGCTCAACAGCCGAGGCGGGGGCGAATTTTTCGTCGGCATCCGTTCCGCGCTGATCGACGGTCCGCGGGCACGCGTGTATGCCGGCGCGGGCATCGTCGCCGGCTCGGTGCCGGAGAAGGAGTTTGCCGAAACCGACCTGAAATTTAAGGCCTTGCGCGACGCGCTGCTCACTTCGTGAACCTCGATTATCGCAACACCAACGCCCTCTGGAGCAGCGTCCTCGTCGAAACCCTCGCGCGCTGCGGCGTGCGGCACGCGGTCGCGTCACCCGGCTCTCGGTCGACGCCGCTCACGATGGCGCTCGTGCGGCATCCGGCGATCGAGACGATCCCGGTGCTCGACGAACGCTCGGCGGCATTCTTTGCGCTTGGGCTGGCGAAGCAGACGCACCGCCCGGTCGTGCTCGTGTGCACGAGCGGCACGGCGGGAGCGCATTATTTTCCTGCGATCATCGAGGCGCACGAGAGCGGCGTGCCGCTCTTGGTTTTGACGGCCGATCGCCCGCCGGAGATGCGCGAGTGCGCCTCGGGCCAGACGATCGACCAGCAAAAACTCTTCGGCGGCTTCGTCGGCTTCTACCACGAACTCGCCGTGCCGGAGTCGCGGCTGGAGTTGCTGCGTTACTTGCGGCAAACGATCGCGCACGCCGTCAGCCGCACGCGCGCGTCGATCGCCGGGCCCGTGCACGTCAACGCGCCGTTCCGCGATCCCCTGCCGCCCATCGAAGATGCGAGCTGCGCCGCGCTCCGTGACGGGGGCGGCATCGACGAGACTTTTTTTGCCCACCTTGCTCCGTCCGAGGCAGCAGCGGTCACCGCGGTCTTCCGTCAGAAGGCCACGACCGCCCGCGGCCTGATCGTCGCCGGTCCGGCGTCGCCCGGGGATGTCCTGCATTATGTGACAAGAATCCGAGCCGTCGCGGAGTCGCTCGGCTGGCCGGTTTTGGCGGACGCGTTGTCACCACTGCGGCACTACGGAGTGGACGTGGCTACGACCTACGATGCGATCCTGCGCAACGAAGCGTCGGCCCGGGAGCTTGCGCCGCGGTTCGTGCTCTGTCTTGACGCGTGGCCGACGAGCAAGGTGCTGCGGCAGTGGCTCGAGCGCAGCGGGGCCGAGGTGGTGCTCGTGAGCGCCGGCGCGGTCAATCGCGACGCGCTGCACGGTCGCACCCGGCAGTTGCCGGCCGACCCGACACAGCTCGTGCTCGAAGGTGCAGCGATGCCCGATGCGAGTTATCGCGACGCGTGGCTCGCAGCCGAGCGGCGCGTGCGCGATCGTCTCGACGCGGCGCTCGCCGGCACGGACGCGTTGTTCGAGGCGAAGGCGGCCTGGCTGCTCGGCCGGCAACTGCCGGAGGGCACGGCGGTCGTCACCGCCAACAGCATGCCGGTGCGCGATCTCGAATACGTCTGGCCCGCCTCGGCGCGGCGCTATCAGATCCATTTCAGCCGGGGCGCCAACGGCATCGACGGCACGCTCTCGACGGCGCTCGGCATAGCCCATGGTGGCGCGCCGACGGTGCTGCTCACCGGCGATCTTGCGCTGCTGCACGACACGAATGGATTCCTCGTCAGTGCGAAACTCCGCGGGAGTCTCACGATCGTGCTGATCAACAATGCGGGCGGCGGCATTTTCGAGCACCTGCCGGTGGCGCAGTTTGAGCCGCCCTTCGAGGAGTTCTTCGCGACGCCGCAGCGGGTGGATTTTGGAAAGCTTTGCGCCGCCTACGGCGTCGAACACACGCTCGTGCGCGACTGGGCGCAGTTCACCAAACTCGTCTCCGTGTTGCCGCCCCAGGGCGTGCGCGTGCTCGAGGTGTGCACGGATCGGAAAAAGGACGCGGCGATGCGGAAGCGGCTGTTCGCGGAGGTGGCGAGGTAGGGGCCGCTATCCTTAACGGCCCTTGGTTGAGCGAACGGCCAAACTCAGGGCGGTTGGGGACAACCGCCTCTACCTTCACCAGTGCGCGTAGTCGCCCTTTTCGAGGGCGAGGGAGAACTCGACGAGCAGCTGCACACAGTGCTCCACGTCCTGCAGATCGACGAGTTCGCTCGGTGTGTGCATGTAACGCAGCGGGACGCTGATCAGACCGGTGGCGACGCCTCCGCGGCCCATCTGAATCGCGCGGGCATCGGTGCCCGTTGGACGCGGGTCGGCCTCGAGTTGGTAGGGGATCTTGCCCTTTTTCGCGGCCTTCACGAGACGCTCGTAGATCTTCGGATTGATGTTCGGGCCGCGGCAGATGATCGGGCCGCCACCGAGTTTGGTCTCGCCATATTTGCGGTTGTCGCAGTCCGGGTGGTCGGTCGCGTGACCGACGTCCACCGCGACCGCGATGTGAGGGTTGACCGAGTAGGCCGAAGTCGTCGCGCCGCGGACACCGATCTCCTCCTGTGCGGTTCCGACGGATACAACCTTGGCGGCGAGTTTCTTCTTCGATTCCGCCAGGCGGATGAGCGTCTCGCCGACGATGTAGGCGCCGACTTTGTTGTCGAAGGCGCGGGCGGCGCCGACGCTGCCGTGAATCAGCTCGAACTCGTGATCGTAGGTCACCGTGTCGCCGATGCTCACGCGCTCGAGCGCCTCTTTTTTCGAGCGTGCGCCGATGTCGATCCAGATGTCGTGAATCTCGGGCACCTTCTTGCGGTCGGCCTCGTCCATCAGGTGGATGGCACGCTTGCCGGTGACGCCCTTGATGGGGCCGTGCTCGGTTCGAATCACGACGCGCCGTCCGGGAATCATGATGCGGTCGTGGCCGCCGATCGTGTCGAAGTAGAGAAAGCCGTCCTTGTTGACGAAGGTGATGATCAGGCCGAGTTCGTCGAGGTGGCCGGCGAACATCACGGTCGGGTCGCCGTCGGGGTTGAGGGTCGCAATGCGGTTGCCGATCGCATCCCTTTCGTAGTCGTCGGCCGCGGGTTCGACATGGTGGTCAAACACCTTCTGGGCTTCGAATTCCGCGCCCGAGGGCGAACGGGCGTGCAACAGATCGGTGAGGAAAGCGGGCGCTTTGTATTTTGACATAAATGACAGTTGCTAACGCGGCAGCCTGAAATCGAAAATCCAAAACCTGAAATCAAAAATCGAGATGATCATTTATCCCGCCATTGACATCAAAGGAGGCCGTTGCGTGCGGCTGACACAGGGTCGCGCCGACCAGGAGACGGTCTATTTCGAGAACCCGGCCGCGGTGGCGGCCACATTCCAGACGGCGGGCAGCGCGTGGGTGCACGTGGTCGATCTCGACGGCGCGTTCGCAGGCGAGCCGCAGAACCTCGCCGCCGTCCAGGCGATCGCCGCGCTCGGCATGAAGGTGCAGCTCGGGGGAGGGCTGCGCACGCGGGCGAGCGTCGAGCGCGCGTTGGGCTTCGGGGTGAGTCGCGTAGTGATCGGCACGCGCGCGGCGGAGAGCGAGTCTTTCGTCGGCGAACTCGTGCAGGCCTTCGGGGAAAAAATCGCGGTCGGCATCGATGCGAAGAACGGCAAGGTCGCGGTGAAGGGCTGGGTGGATACGACCGACACCGGCGCGATCGCGCTCGCGCAGCGGATGGACGCACTCGGCGTGCGCACGATCATTCACACCGACATCGGCAACGACGGCATGCTCACGGGGCCGAATTTCGCGGCGCAGGACACGCTTTGCGCGGCGGTGCGCGCCAACATCATCGCCAGCGGCGGCGTGAGCCGGCGGGAGGACGTGGTGCAGCTCGCAGAAATGAAAAAACGCCGTCCGAATCTGGACGGCGTCATCGTCGGCAAGGCGCTTTACGAGAAACGCGTGGAGCTGGCGGACTTGCTGGCGATCGCGAGAGCGTAACGCGGCCGAGCTTCCTGGGAGCGCGGGCGGCCCGCGCGGCCCGCCCGCTTCTGAACCATGCGGGCCAGCGGCGCGCGCTGCGAGGATGTCGCTCCTAATTCTTCACCTTCTCTGCCAGTTCCTCGAGCGGGTAGGTGACGATTTCGGCAAGCGTGGGGTGGTACCACGGTGCGCGCAGCATGTCGAAGACCGTTGCGCGCATTGCGAGCGGTGTAGTGAAACAGTGGATCAACTCGCCCGCGTCGCGGCCGACGATCTCGGCGCCGAGGATGCGGCCGCCTTTGGGCTCGGCGATGACCTTCACGTAGCCATAGTTGGCCTCCATGAGGATCGACTTGCCGTGGTCGTTGAATGGGTAGCTCGCACTCAGGTAGGGCTGGCCCGATTTGTTGAGGTCGGCCTCCTGCCGGCCGATCGTCGCCAGCGGCGGATCGGTGAACACCACGGTGAGCAGGAGGTTGGGATCGATCGGCTTGAGTCCGCGCGCGCCGAACGCGTGACGCGCGGCGAGCTCACCCTGGGCGACGGCGAGGTGCACGATTTCGTGCGGCCCGCAAACGTCGCCGGCCGCATAGATGTGGGGTTGGCTCGTCTGCTGCCAGCGGTTGACCACGACATGGCCGGTCGGGCTCACGAGAACGCCGGCGGCGGAGAGCCCGAGTCCGGCGACGTTGGGCTCACGGCCCAGGGCGTTGAACAGGTGCCGCGCGCGCCGCGTGCGCAGTTTGCCGTCCTGGCGGAAGCGCACCGTCACGCCCTTGTCATCGCCGCTGACTTTCTCGAGTTGGGTTCCAGCTTGCAGTTCGATGCCCTCGTCGCGGAACGCCTGCTGGATGACCGCGGCGGCTTCGGGTGAAAAATCGCGAAGCACGTGGGGGCTGCGTTGGATCATCGTCACGCGGCTGCCGATCCGATGAAGAAACTGGGCGAGCTCGCACGCGACGATGCCGCCTCCGAGTACGATCACGCTTTCGGGCCGGAAATCGAGGTTGAGGATGTCGTCGCTGGTCCAATACGGCGTCTCCGCCAGCCCGGGGATCGGCGGCACGCTCACGTTGGACCCGGTTCCGATCAGGAATTTGCGGGCGGAGAGACTGCGCCCGTTGTTGAGCTCGACGGTGTGCGGGTCGACAAAGCGGGCGTTGGCGCGGATGAGATCGTAGGCACCGGAGTTGAGGGCGCGCAGGCGGTAGTCGGCGAATTCACCGATGATCTTTTTTTTGCGCCGATGGATGCCCTTCATGTCCGCCGTGGCGTGCGGGATTCTGAGTCCAAAGGTTTTGCCCTGGCGGGCGAGGTGCAGCACCTCGGCGCTGTAGAGTAGCGTCTTTGACGGCATGCATCCTCGAAGGATGCAAAGGCCTCCGAGCTCGATCGCGCCGTCGATGATGGCGACACGCTGACCGAGCCCGTGCGCGACCCGTGCTGCGTTGAATCCGGCGGAGCCGCCGCCGATGACCAGGAGATCGTAGGGTTTCATTTTGGACCGCATCACCGCTTACACAGATGAGACGAACGAAAGTTCTCAACTCCGCTCGTCATTCGGCGACCCGGCGAGCGCGCGGGCAGCCGCGTCAACGGCCTTTACCGTGCAGCATCGTGTGAATCGTTTTGAGGACGATCGAGGCATCGAGCACGAACGAAAAGTGCCGGATGTAATACAGGTCGTACTCGAGCTTGCAGCGGGTGTCGTCGAGATTGGCGCCGTAGGGATAGTTGACCTGGGCCCAGCCGGTGATGCCGGGACGCACGAGATGGCGGAAATGATAGCAGGGAATCGAGCGCTCGTAGTCTGCGACCAGTTTGTCCCACTCCGCGCGGGGGCCGATCACGCTCATCTCGCCGCGCAGGACGTTCCAAAGCTGGGGCAGCTCGTCGATCCGCGAGTTGCGCAGGAAGCGCCCGACGCGGGTGATGCGCGGGTCGTCGGGGCGGGTGTAGCGGTCGCCGTCGTGCGGCGTGTTGCGCATGGTGCGGAGCTTAAGCAGCGAAAACGGTGTATTGTTTTTTCCGATGCGGGCCTGGCGGAAGAAGACCGGGCCGCGGTCATCGAGCTTGATCGCGAGTGCGGCGGCGGCGATCATCGGGCTGGCGATGACGAGCCCAGCGAGCGCAAAGACGACGTCGAGTGCGCGCTTGAAGTGGTTGAACACCGGTTCGCGCGCCATGTGGAAGCCCTCTTGAAAGAGCCACACATGGTTCAGGCGGTAGAGGGGGATCTTCCGCCAGTAAAGCTGATGAAACAGCTCGAGCGTGTAGGTGGGCACGCCGGCGAAGTAGAGTTGCACGAGTTGCTGCGACACGGCGGGCGAAAGGCGGTGCGCTGACTCCCGCAGGACGATCGCCTCGACGGCAAGGGTGCCGCGACTGATCGAAGCGATCACATCGGCATAGGGTCGCAATGAGTCGGCTTCGGCGAACTCGAAGACGGGCGGCGTGCCTTCCGGGGTGAGAATCGAGTAGATCACCCGGTGGCCGAAGCGGTTGCGCTTGCACTCCGCCCGGAAGGCTTCGCAACTCGCGCGGTCGCCCAGGAACAGCACCACGCGCCGCCGCCGGACCGCGGCGATTCCCCGGTGGAGCGCGCGGCGGTAGCTGAGCGTGAGTGGAGCCAGGGCGAGGAAGCTCAACGCGATTACGGCCCGGCTGCCCTGCAGCGAATAGCCGTCAGGAAACAGCACGTAGGTGAACAGGAGCGTACCGATCATCGCCGCAACGATGGCGATGAGATGGTGGCTCGCGTAGTCCACGCTCAGCATGTCCGTGCGACGTTTGTAACCATCAATTAAATACAAGGAGACGGCGAGCATGCCGAGCGGCGCGAGCAGCGGAGCGAGGATCGGCGCGTCGGGCGACGCGATGCCGCGGAGGAAGCCGGTGAGGTTGAAAACCGTCACGAGCATGACGCTGTCGAGGAGAAGCAGGGCGATGGCGATGCGTCGTCGGGACATGGAGAAGCAGGAGGGAAGGGCCGGGCCGGAGGGATGACGTGGGAGGGACGCGGGCAGGACGTCAGCGCAGGAGCGTCTCCCAGGCTTCGAGCGCGGCGGCGCTTCCGCCGTGCCGCGCCGCGAACCGCAGCGCGGCGCTGCGGCAGGCGGCGAGGGTGTCGCCGTCATTCGCCCAGTTCACGATCGTCGAGTGTGCCAGCGCGGTGTCGGCCGGCGCGCAGATTGCGCCGAGCCCCTGTTCGCGAACGAGTTCGGAGAGCTCGCAGTCCAGCGGCCCGAGAAACAGGATGGGCCGGCCGGCGGCCGCGATGCCGTAGAATTTGCTGGGGAAGACACAGGCCTCACACCCGGGGCGCAGCGTGATCAGGTGCACGTCGCCGACGGCGAGCGTGGCGGCAAGCTGACGGCGAGGCTGGGCGGGAAAGAAGCGCACGTTGGGCAGGTCATGGGTGTGCGCGGCCGCGGCGAGCCGTTCCCGTTGCGCGCCGCCGCCGATGAAGACGAAAACGATTTCGCGATGCTCGCGCAGGGACAGGGCGAGCTCGAGGACGTTGTCGAGCGCGTGCACGCGCCCGAGATTGCCCGAGTAGGCGATCACAAATTTGTCCTGCAGGTTCCACGCCGCGCGCAACGCCGCGCCGTCGGCGGGCCCGAGGCCGGCGGGCGCCCAGTTCGGGATCGTGGCAATGCTCTGGCGGCGTACGCCGGCCTGCTCGACCAGCTCGGCCATGTCGCGCCCGAGGACGACGCACCGGGCGCTGCGTCGCCACGCGACGTTGCGCAGCGGGCGGAGTCCGCCGAGAAGAAAGCGCAGGGCGGCGAAAGGCGCGAGGGCCTGCGCGATTTCCGGGTACACGTCCTGGATCCAGTTGATCAGTCGCGCGCCGCGCCCGCGGACGGCGAGCCAGGCGGTGAAGCCGAGCATGGGAGGATCCGTCATCACCACGACGGTTGCGCCGGGGCGCGCGAGGCGCCGCAGACAGCGGACCGCTCCGATGTGGAAGCTCAAGTCGTCGAGCAGACGCGCCCGAAGCGAGCGCCGGGTGTCGCGCGCCGGAGCGACGCGCAGGATCGACACGCCGGCGCGGGTCTCTTCGGCGGGCGCGCCGGCGGACCGGCTGGCAATGATCGTGACCGGCCAGCCGCGCGCAGCCAGCCCTTCCGCGAGATCGGTCAATAGCTGCGCCGTCGCGGCCTCGTCGGGCCAGTAGACGCGGTTCAGGAAAATGAGGGGCGCCTTATGCACGCTTGCGCTCGGGGTTTGCGGGCTGCGGCGCGCGGGCGAGTTCCCGGGCCTTTGCGTGGCTGAGGAATTCGTAGATGCCCATCAACCGGCAAAAAACAAAGCCGCGGTAACCGTCGAGGAACCCGGCGCGCCACACGTAGTGGTAGAGAAATCGCAACGTCGGACGAAACGGCAGGTGCGCAGAGAGGCGTTTCAGGCGGCGTTTCCGAGCGAGGCCAGGCTCCAGCGCCGTCGCCGTCGAGGCCTGGTGCGCGTCAGCCGAGCGCAGGACCTGGGCCTCCCAGTTGCTGTAGCGGTTGTGTTTTTCGACCCACACCGCGATCGTGGGGAAAGCGTAATGTTCCATCTCGGCCCGGAGGTATCCAATATTCCCTGACAAGACCACGTGCTCGTGCACCTCGTTGTCGCCGGAACCGGTGGCCTCGACACCCGGCAGCTGCTCGTAACGGCCGAGGCGGTGCCTGAAAAGGCGCAGATTCCAGCTCGGGTAGTAGCCGCAATGACGCAGCCAGCCGTCGAGGAACCAAAAGCGGCGGTTGACGTAGTAGCCGTCGCCGTCCGGGGCGGCGAGCACCGCGCGAAGCTCGGCGGCGAGTTCGGGCGTGATGCGCTCGTCGGCGTCGAGGATGAACACCCATTCGTGGCGCCAGTCGATCGTGGACAGCGCCCAGTTTTTCTTTTTGGGCCAGCGGCCGTCCCAGCGAAAATCGACCACCCGGGCGCCGAGACGACGGGCCAGCTCGGCGCTGCCGTCGGTGCTGCCGGAATCGACGACCACGATTTCCCCGGCGCATTGCGCCGAGGCGATGCACGCGGGCAGATTGTCCGCCTCGTTGCGGATCGGGATCAGAATGGAAAGCGGCAGGCGGTCGCTCATGCGGGAACCGTGGCGGGAGCAGCGTGGCGAGAGTATGTCTCGTCGGGCAAGGTTGCGTAGCGCAACGCCCCGAAGAAGAGCACCCACCACGTGAGCGCGACCGCGGGGTTGTCGAACGGAAACTCGATCCAGGCGTAGAGTGCGACGAGCCCGCAACCGGCGAGCAGGTAGCGGCCGAGCAGCGAGCGGCAGGCTCTGATGCCGCGGCTCGCAAGCGGCCATGCCCCCGTGAGCACGAGCAGCGTCGCTCCGATCAATCCCGTCTCGGCTGTGGCCTGCAGCCAGTCGGAGTGCGCTTCCTGGTAATAGGCGGGCAGGCGGTCGGTGGATTCCTGCGTGTTGTAGAGCATGAAGACCGTCGGGTAGGAGTCGAATCCCCAGCCGAACCACAGTCGATCGCGTGCCATGCGCCACGTGTTGCGATAAAGCGTGACCCGGTCTCCGAGGTCGCCGCGCGCGCGGATCGTCGCGAGTTGTTCCTGGGTTTTGGCGAGACGCTGGGAAATGACTTCGCGGCCGAGCCCGTAAATCGCGCCGGCGCCGAGGGCCGCGCCCAACAGGATCAACAGGGCGGACGACCGGGCCGGGCGGCGCGCAGAGCGCGGGCTGGGCAACTGAAGCCACAGCGCATGAAGCAGCGCGCCGCCGAGCAGGACGGCGGCGAGCAGTGTCGACGAGCGCGAAGTGCTGAGTGGCAGAGTGGCCGCCAGCACCAGGGTCGCGCAGAGCCCCGCGGCAGCCGGGGAGTGCCAGAAGTCGCGGTGCTCCGGCCGTCGGGCGTAGTGAAACACGAACCCCAAGCAGAGCGCCGTCATCATCAGCGCGAAGGCGCCCCAGTGATTGTGGTAGAAGAACGTCGCGAAGAAGGCCGGGTTGGGCGATGTCTCCAGTCCGAAATAGATGTCGGCGCGCAGGAGCTTCTGCACGGTGCCGAAGACGGCGAGGACCAGGGCGTTGCCGGCGAGCGCGAGGAAGAGCGTGCGCAGCGTCCGGCGGCGGCGGACCGCGACGGCGAGATTGAAGCCCGCGAGAAAGAGGCCGTCGAACAGCCAGAGCTTGCGCCAGGCCAGATCGGGCCGCGCGCTGCTCGGCAGCCAGGAGATTGTCGCAACGGGGCGAAGCACCTCGGTCTCGAAAAAGGGCACGCGCGCGAAACTCGGATTGGCGAGGCCGGCCAGGATGATCGCGTTGAGGCCGAGCCAGGGAAGCAGCCAGCGGAACGGCCGCAGGGCGTCCGGTTCATGGCTGCGCCGGCGTAGTGCCAGGGCGGTGACGGTGAGGGCGGCGCCGGCCGTGCCCCACGCGCACAGCAGCGGCTGCGCCCAACCGATGTTGCCGCCGAAGGCCCACGTGGCGAAAACCACATAGGTGAGGGTGTGCGCGAGCACGAGCGTCTCCAGTCGTGGAGCGAGAGTTGTCGCGGTCATCTCCGGCTTCCCAATTCGGCGTAGAAGGCTTCCAGTTTTCGCGCAGCCTGCTCCCACGAAAACTCGGCGGCCATCCAGGCGCGGCCGGCCGCGCCCCGGGCGCGCAATTGCTCCGGCGTCTCGGCGAGCGCCGTGCGGAGCGCCGCCGCATGGCGTTCCCACGGAACGCACCAGCCGGCCTGGTGCGCGTGGAGTCCGCTCCAGGGCATCGTGTCGGTCACGAGCGCGGGCACGCCGGCCGCGAGGGCTTCGGCGACGGCGAGGCCGAAATTTTCGGAGTGCGAAGGCAGCAGGAACAACGAGGCGAAGCCGAAAGGTGGCGGTTGTCCTATTCCGTTGAAGACGCGGACCCCGTCCGTGCCGCCCTGACTGCGCGCATAGACGCGCAGTTCCTCGACGCCGTATTGCTCGGGGATGCCGGCCAGCACCAGAAGCCAGTCGCGCGGCGCGAGCGCGACCCATTGTTCAATGAGTTCACGGATGCGTTTTTTTTCGTGAAACCGGGAATAGAAGAGAGCGACACGGCGTCCGGCGGCTTCGGGACAGGCTTGGTGCCAGTGCGCGCGGGCGGCGGCGAGCTGCTCCGGCGAGGGAAGATCGACGCCATTGGGCGCCACGCACACGGGCTGGCGAAAGCCACGCGCGCGGATGTCGCCGGCTTCGGCCTCGCTCGTCGCGTGCCACCCCGCCGCGCCGGCGAGCGCGCCAGGGTGGACCATGGCGGCGGCGAGTGCCTTGCGCATCCGACGATGGCGCCAGGCCCAGTCGGTCATCATCCCGCGCGGAGAGATCACGAGGGGTACGCGTTCGCGGCGCGCATTGGCGCGGGCGTGGTGCAGCGGACGCAGCCAGAGACCGTGGTGGTGAACGACGTCATAGCGCGCGTGCCGGAGGTGGGCGGCGAGATCGGGAACGCGGCAGATGGCTTCGGGTCGGGCGCGGCGGAACGCGTGAATCGTGAGCTTGCCGTCGACTTCGCGGGCCGGCGACGGCGCGGACGTGAGCAATTCCACCGCGTGGCCGAGGCGCGCGGCGGCCGCTGCGAGTCCGCGCACGGAACGGCTGGGGCCGCCGTGGCGTTCCTCGAGGCTGGCGACGACGTGGGCGATGGTCACGAAGCGAACGGCTTGATGGGCATTGCCGGTATCACAGGTGCTTTGGCTCCGGGCTCAGACCGGCTCCGGCCGCGGTTTCAGCGGGCGGCATGGCTGGCCGGCGCAGATCATGCGTGCCGGCAGGTCTTTCGTCACGACGGAGCGGGCGCCGACGACGCTGAGCTCCCCGATCGTCACGCCCGGGCCGACAAACACCTCGGCGGCGATCCAGGCATTCCGGCCGATGTCGATGGGACGGGCCACGAGAGGCATTTCCCAGCGCTGAAAATCGTGCGTGCCGGCACACAGGTGAACGCCTTGGCTCAAATTGGCGCCGAAGCGCAGGCGCACGGGCGCGAGGTTGTAGATGATCACGCGCGGGCCGACCATCGCGCGCGGCTCCAGCGTGAGTTTCCACGGGAAAAAAACCTGGGCGGTCGGGAAGATCACGGTGCGGGCGGGCGCCCCGATCTGCGCCCCGAAGCAGCGCAGCAGCCACGCGCGCCACGGGTGCAGCGGACGCGGGCTCCAGCGGAACAATGTGCTTTGCACGCCGAGCCAGAGCAGGCGCAGCAGCCATTCGTGACGCGGGTAGGGCGAGCGACATCCGCGGCCGAGAAAGGGCGGTTCATCAACGGACGGAGGCATGAAGAAGGTCGGCGTAGTCGGCGAGATGCTGGTCGGCGATGGCCGCATCGTCGAGCGAGGACACGGTGTGCGCAGCCTCGTTGCCGAGGGCGCGCCGGAACGCGGCGTCGACAATGAGGCGGCGAAGCGCCGCGGCCAGCGCACCGGCGGGGTCATCGCCGGCGCGGGGAACGACAAGACCGTTGCGTTCGTGGGTCACGTGGTCGGCAAAACACTCCAGATCACTTACGACGACCGGGAGGCCGGCGGCCATCGCCTCGACCACGGCAACTCCGAAGGTTTCCCCCGCTTCCGCGACGCTCGGGTAGCAGAAGATGTCTAGATCGTGATACGCGCGGTGCAGGCGGACCGCGTCGAACAGGGGAGGCTCGATCCTCAGGCGATCGGCCGCGGCAAGCGCGGCACCGCGCGATCGCAAATCCTCGATGAACGGCTCGCCGCCGCCTCCCCGTGGAACGTCAGCCGGGCCGCGCAACACGAGGCGCCAGCGCGGGAGTCCGGGCGTCGCGTGCAGGCGTTGGGCGGCTTCGACCAGACGCACCAGACCCTTCTCGGGGTGCAGCCGGCCGAAGAAACCCACCGTGATCGTTTCGCTCGCGCGTGAGGATTCATCCTGGCCGGCGGCGGCGATCGCGACGGCTTCGATTGGATTCGGCACCACACGGACGCTGCTGGCGAGCCGGGGCGCTTCGCGGCAGGCTGCATCGGCGATCGCCCGGCTGGCCGCCTGCACGCGGGCGACCTGGCCATACCAGCGGAGCTGTCCTTTGGGGTAACGGTTGAGATTCACCACCAGTCGGCCTGCAGCCGGACGCAGCCGGCGGACGAAGACGGGCAGGGCGACGGTATTCGTGATCAGGATATCCGCCGGGGGCAGGGCGTGGAGCACGCGCGAACCCCAGAACGCATCGAGCACGAGGTTCTGCCAGAGCCGGCGGCGGTGGTTGAACCCGGGCAGGCGGATGTGTTGAACGCCGTCGCGCCACTCGGCGTCGGGCCAGCTGCTCCACGAACGTGAAAGGTGAGTCACACGGTGCCCGCGCGCCGCATAGATGCGTCCGAGGCGCCACCAGGTTTTCTCCATGGCTCCGCCGGCGACCGGTGGAACGGGCAGGAAGAAGCCGGAGACGATGGTGATGTTCATCCTGAAACAGAGACGACGCGCGACCGCTGCGGGATCGTGAGCATCGACGAGGATGCCGCGTCCGGGCGGGTCACACACCGGTCATATGAGGGCACGAGATTCCGGTTCGCCGGAGGCCTCCGAGGCGGGCCAGGCGCCGGGCGCGCAGGATCATGAGGCGTGGTGGCGCGCGGGGATGCTGGCGAGGGCGGCGCGCAGGCCCTCGGCGGCGCGTTCGAAAGAGTAGCCGGAGACGCGGGTCCGCACCGCGGCGCGAATGTGTATCCGTGTTTCGGGCACGGCGAGGGCCGCGAGGGCAACGCGGAGCCGCTCCGCGAGGGCGTCGCGCTTGTCGGCGCGAAACACCCAGCCGGTTTCCCCGTCGGTCACGAGATCGCGCTGGCAGCCCACCCGATCGCTCACCAGGCAGGGGACGCCCATGTGCATCGCCTCGTTCACGGCCAGCCCCCAGGTCTCGTAGATGCCGCTGGAGGGGAGCACGAAGAGGTCGGCCAGCAGGTAGCGTGCGGGCATTTCGCTCTGGTTGGCGAACGGGAGGAAATGCACCGTCCCGGGGGCCGCGCCCGCGGCGCGGGCCTGCAGGGCGGTCTTCTGGTCGCCGTCGCCCACGAACACGAGGGCCGTATTGGGGGCGCGGATCGCGAGGAACGACTCCAGCAAGGCGCGCGGCTGTTTCGCGGGGACGAGCTTGCCGGCGAAGAGCACCACGCGCGTGGAGGGGGAAAGGCCGAGCGCCTGACGAAGCGTATTCGCTGACTCGATATGACCATGATCCGCCGGATCGAAGTGGCCGTCGTCGACGGCATGCGGGGCGAAGAATAGCCGCGGGGCCGGCACGCCGAGGGCCGTGAAGTAATCTCGGTTGGCGGCGCCGACATAGGTGACGGCGGCGAACTGGCGAAAGAGGAGCCGCAGGAGGAAGCGTTTCAAGCCGCGCGGCGGGCTGCGCCCGAGGAAGTGGGAGTCTCCGCGGAAGATGAGCGGCACGCGGCGCTCCCGGGCCCAGAAGATCGCCGAGAGGTGAGACGGGTGCTTGTAGCCGAAGAGAAGCAGCGCGTCGGGCTGCCAGGCGGCGAGCCGCTCGGGGAGCTCGGGGTTGCGCAGGCCTCCGAAGCGATGGGTTCCGGGGTCCCGGGCAATGTTGGGCACGAACTCGTGCGCGTAGCCGGAGAGAAGGTCGACGTCCCAGGCGAACGTGGTGCCGAACTGCGGGTCGCGCATCGGTTGCACGCCGAACTCCCAGAGATAAAAGACACGGAAATCGAGGTCGGTGTGTTCCGCGAGCCAGCGAAACCACGGGCTGTAATACTGGGTGGGATGCGAAAGCACCACCGCGAGCCGCGGCAGAGGGGCCAGCGCGGTTTCGAGGGTGTTCATGATAGAAAACGGTGGAGGAGCAGGGGCGCGACGACGACGGCGATTGCGGCCTGAAACATCGACGTCAGCCAGATGCTCAACGTGAGCTCGGTCTGGAACGACCACGCCATCAGCACGACCATGAGCAATCCGCCGCCGGAGAACATCGGGCTGTGGTGCGCCCACAGGGTGACCTTGCGTAGTGCTGCGGCCATGACGATGCCGAGGACGATGGCACCTGCCGTGCCGAAGTTTGCGAAGGCCTCGGCGAGCAGGCCGATGGCGATCGTGGTGTGCTGCGTGCTTTCTTCGTCGATCAGCCCGTAGTAGATTCCGATTGTGTGGGTGGCGATGTGCCCCACTGGTTTGGCGGGCCAGAGAAACCGCGGGACGAACTGGCCTGGGATGAAACTGTAGGTGAGACCGTCGAGATACGGCTGCTTTTCCGGCGTGCGGGAAACGACCAGGCAGAGGATGTGGAAGAGCGAGGCGCGATCGACGAACTTGGCCGCCAGGGCGGGGTTATCCTCGCCGCGGCCGAAGCCGGCTTCGAACCACTCGGCGTAGAAATCGGGCAGGGCTGTCACGGGCACGCTCCGGCTCTGGTCGCGCTCCCAATAGCGTTCGCGCATGCTCGCCTTGCCGTTGTGCAGCACCGCGGTGACGGCCAGCAGCGGGAGCAGGACCGCCAAAGGCAGGCGCCGGCTGGAGGAAACATAGCCGAGCAGCGCCAGCACGATCTGCGAGAGCGTCGCGATCATGACGAGGCCGGGCAGGGCGAGGTATGCCTGGGCGGCGAGTGCCGCGATAAATAGCGCGCGGTTGCCCGGTGACAGACGACCGGCACCCCAGAGTCGCGCCAGCACGAAGGTGCTGACGATCCCAGCGCCGAAAAAGACCGCGCGCAACGGGCCGGCAAAATTCCACGGGATCCACGTGGTATAGGAACTCACATACTGGTAGGCGGCGCTGAGCAGAACGCCGTAGCGGAGGAAGCGCACGGCGTCATCGCCGAGGAGTTCCCGGGTCCAGAAAGGGGTGAATCTGGGGCCGCCGCGAACAAAGAAAAACGTCGCGACCGCCGCAGCCTGGAAAACAACGACGGTCAGCGCGGCGTGCGTGATCACCTCCGGATCGTAGAAGCGCAGCTGGGTGTGGCCGTTCAACAGCGGCAGGGCGTAGGTGTTGATCGCCGTCAGCATGAACACTTCGAATACCGGCAGGTGAAAGCGCGCATCCCTGGCCCAGATCAGCGCCGGGGCGGTGGCGAGGACGATAATGGCGACTCCGAGGTACAGGTGAAGCACGTCCTCCGTGTCATGGTTGAGGACATTGTACCCGATCAGGCCGAGCAGTCCGGCGACACCGATGGCGAAGAGCCGCCGGCCGCGGCGTTCGGCCTGCCCGGCCGCCGACGCCGCGTCGTGATCACGCTCCTGATCCAACGGGAGGGAGGTTTCGGCGTTGTCGCTCATGCCTGGCCGGAGTGTCGCTCGGAAGCAGCCACTTGGTCAAACAGCTGGCATTGCTGGGCGGTGAGGCGCTCCGCGAGAAACCGTGAACGAAAGAGATCGTTGCGCCGCACTGGCTGCGAGACCGGTGGAAAACCGGCGAGCGCGTCTTCGAAAAAACGGACGAGCACCCGGTCGGGCTTTGCGGTCGCCGCGGCGGCGGGAATGGTGGCGATCGTAGCGCAGTTCAGATCGTGCAACAGCGCTTCGAGATAACTGCCTGCGAACACGAGGCCTAGGATGGGTTTCCCGGACAAATAATACGGGTAGAGTTTCGACGGAGAATAGGCGAGGTCGCTGGAACCCGGGAGGAGCAGCGCGTCGGCCTGCAGTTGCAGCGCGAGGCTTTCGAGGTGCCCGAGCCGGTGCGGGATCTCGTCGACGAGATCGTCGACGCCATGCGCTGCTGCGACGGGTTGGATCCGAGGGTGGCCTTCGGCGGGGCGCACATAGCTCGTGCCGTAGAAATGGAAACGAAAGCGGGAGGCCGCGGCGGGCTGGACGTCGCGGAAGCGCCGGAAGGAGCTGAACAGGAAATCCAGCGCATGCGGCATGATCGGGCCGGCGGCACCGGTATAAAGGAGATGGATCTCGCCGGGTTGCGGGCGCCAGGCATGCGGGCTGGGCGGCAGGGCGCGCGCCGCGGCGAGGTCGCGTTCGCTCATGCCGAAGCCCAGCGCCGCACGCGGTTTGTTGCCGAACCACGGGTAACGCTGTGAAAGGTCGTCGCAGTAGCGCCCCGATACGCTGACGAAACCGGCGGCGCGGCGGTAGGTCGGCTCCTCGCCGAGGCGCGCGATCAGCCGGGCGAGAAGGTATTTCCGGCCGCCGGGCGGCCGGGGCGCGCCGGGGCGTTCGTAGTAGTCGGTGCGCCACGGATCCTGGATATCGATGACGTAGGGCACGCCGTAGCGACGCCGCCAATACGGCCCGAGCGTGAAGGTAACGAACTGCGTGTTGGAGAAGAAGACGAGATCGAAGCGCTCGCGCGAGAGGAGGCGATCGCCAGTGCGGCGCAGAGCGTTCCAGGCGCGGATGCCGAGGCTGCCGAGGCCGAAACGCCGGGCGCGCTCGAGCGGCCACGCGCGGCAGGTTTCGATGTGCGAGTCCGCCGGGACCGTGGCGAGCAGCTCAGGCTCGCGGACGCCTGCGACATCGTCGGGGTGGACGGTGAGAACAACCGGCTCCCAGCCGTGCTCGCGGTAATACGGCAGGCTCATGCGCACCCGCTGCAGGTCGGGCGCGTTGACCGGGGGCCAGTGCGGGGAGACGATGAGCAGGCGGCGGGTCACGATCTTCGCGCGGGGCCGAGGGCTTCCGCGACGAGTGCGAGCAGGCGGGGAGCCTCGCGCTCCCAGCAGTAGCGACGCTCGGCGGCGGCTCGCGCGGCGTGCTGCCCGCCGGCGACGAGGGGGCGATCGTTTTCCAAGCGGGTCAGCGCAGCGGCGAAGCCGGCAGTGTCGTTGGACGAAACAAGGAGACCGGGCTGGCCAGCTTCACGCATCGCCTCGCATTGACCGGCGGTGTCCGTTGCGAGAACCGCGAGGCCGGCGTTGAAGTATTGAAGGATCTTGTTGGTGATCGTGAGGCCGCGGCTGCGCGGCTCGCGGCGTTCCAGGGCGAGGCCGACATCGGCTCTGGCGAGCCGCGCGGGAAGCTCGGTTGGACTGATATAGCCGGTGAACTTGATGCGCGCTTGCTGCGCCGGTTCCAGCGGGGCGAGCAGCGCCTGGCGATAGCTGGCGGCGACCTCGCCGATGAGCGTGACGCGAGCGTTGCCGGCGGCTTGCTTCCAGGCGGCAAAAAAAGTTTCGAGGCCTCGACCGGGACCGATCGTCTGAGAAAACCAGACGTATTCGAGGGGCCGGGCCGACGTCCGCGGGGGAGGGGCGGGTTGGAGCGGAAAGCTGTTGGTGATCACCTGCGGCGGCCGGCCACCGTATTGACTGTGCAGCGCAGCCGACAGTACCTCCGAAGTTGTCGAGGTGTAAGCGGCCTCCTGCAAAAGCGCACGCTCCTGACGACGGAGCAATTCGAGCGGGCGACCGAGGCGGTCGTCCGGCAGCAAATCCTCGGAGTGCCAGTCTTCGATGTCGGCCGCGACCCGCCTTCCCTCGGCGAGTAAACGCAGCCCAATCCCATGCGGAACTTCATTGTGCACGATCGTCAGATCGGCGCGCTGGGCACGTGCCGCGCGTAGGATGACATTGGCTGGGCCCAGAGCGTGCAGACTGGGCACCCGGAACCGTCTCATGGCCACCCGGGCCAGTCGGTGGCGCATGAGTCGCCAGAATGCTCGCCAAGCCGAAAGCCCGAAGCCGGGGATGAGATCGACGGGCAGGCGGCAAAAAGGGGCTGCGGCGCAAAGCGCGGCGTCGAACGGCTCCGACGCGGCGTGGTTGCGAGGCGTGAGGACCGTGACGTCGTAGCCGGCGGCGCCCAAGGTGGAGGCTTCCTTGACGACGCGCGGATTGCGCGCGAGTGGACCACTGGTGACGATCAGGATGCGGGCGGGAGCGCTCACGTGGGAAGAGGGCGCGACAACGGAGCAAAGTAGCGCTGGAGCGGACGCTCAATAAAACGGAAAAAAAGCAATCCTGCGACCACGCCGAGAACGAGGTGGGCAGCCCATGCGATCACAAAGCCGAAGGAATCGGCGGGCACCAAACGCCTGGCGAGATTCAGGGCCGGGCTCATCACCGTGACGTGCACGAGATAAATGGAGTAGGACGCGGCGGCGACGGCGAGGAGCGGACAGGGCGCGTTGGGCAGGCCGTCTTGCCAGCGCAAGGAAAGGCCGAGCAGCAGAGAGGTGGCCGCTGCGTACACTGGGAAGACCTGGCCCGTCCATGCTCCGACGAGACCGTAGACGAGTGGGTAGAGAAGAGGTCCGAACCGCCATGATTGAGGCCGTTCCTGAGGACGGGTGGCTGGTCGGAGCGCGAGGGCCAGGGCGATCCCACAGGCGAACTGCGGCCAGAGTTCGAGCGCCGGTAGGTAGTCTCGCGCGAAGGGTCCGAAAGAAACGGCGGTTACGGCCGCGTAGAAGCTGAACCGATTTGTCGGAGAGCGAAACAGCAAGGCGAGCCCGTAGACGAGGTAAAGGCCGACGAGATGATTGAGAAACCACATCACCACGAGCTTGGGAGGATGCCCGAGCCACAGGCTCGTCAGCGTGATATCGCCCAGCCACGCGAGCGGCGTGGCTGGAAAAACCTCGCTTGCCGGCCGGCCGTTGAACGGGGTTGCAAGCAGACCCAGACCAAAGGCGAGCAGCAGCGCGACCCAGTAAATCGGATAGATGCGCAGAAAGCGGTTGCGGAAAAATTCGAGTGGGCCCGAACCGGCGGCGGCGCGACGCTCGATGGAAACGGTGAGGCAATAGCCCGAGACGACAAAGAAGATCGAGAGCCGAGGCCCGGTCCGGCTGAAAACCTCGGCCGCCCACTCGAGCCAGGGATGAGTTCCGCTGAGCGTGTTGCAGCCGTGGAAGAGCACCACGCCGAGGCACGCGAGCGCGCGCCAGCTATCGGCGACTCGGGACCGCGCCGCACGGTGCGAACCATCGCCGGCTGCATTACGGAGGAACTCAGGGCTCATGCCGGCGCCCGCATCGTCGCGGACGCGCGTGAGCGCGGGAGTGTCGTGAGTGTTCAACGCCGGCGTAACGAGTGTTTCAGGGCGTCCCACGGCGTTCTCCGGCAATTCCGGGCCCCGGTGACGGATGACGATGAAAAGCGCGGCGCAGTCACCAGAGGTCACCGACGCGGCCAGTAACGCTTCCACCAGCGGTTCGTGGCGAGCGCGGCGCGCGCGTCGCTCCAATCCACGAGACTGTCGTTGAGATCATAGTCGCCGCGTTGCGCGGGTGGAAGATCGTCCGTCTCGATGCGGCGCACGAGTTCGGGAAGTTTTTGATAGAACTCGGCGTTCCGGAACGGCGGATGAAGCGACCATAGGCCGGGCGCGGCGCCGAGGAAGTCGACGCGGTGCCAACCGCGGGCGCGCTGGTATTCGCTGATGATGTCCTCGGGCAGCGCGTAGGGTGAGGTGCGTTCGACGAAGCCACGCACCTGCTGGCGCCACGCGGCGCGGCGCAGGTGCAAGCACGGCTCCAAGCCGACGAGGCGGGCGCGGTTCATGAAAAAGAGCCGCGTGGTGAAGGAATCAAACCGGTGCGCGCCGCGAGGACCTTCGAGCCAGCGCTGGGCTTGCGGTTGATTGATGCGAAAATCAGGCGCGGGCGGACCTGGCAGTGGGTTGCAGGCCAAGACCTGAGGTTCGGAGCGAAGCAGCGCGATCGCTTCGGCGAGCCAGCCGCCCACGTCGCCGCCCAGAAAAATATCGGAGTCGAGATGGAAGACGAATTCACGGCTCGTGGCGAACCAGCCGTCGAAGTAGGCGTGAAAGGGTCCGGCCCGGTACGTTTGCGCGGGCATGGTGCCGTGGCGGAAGAACGCCGCGGCCAGCTCACGCCGGCGTGCCGGCGAATAGTCGGCATTGCGGAGGACGAGTCGCGGCCCGGCGTCGCGCCACGGCTCGACGAGTGAACGGAACTGCGCGAGAGCGGCATCATCGTCCTGCGTGCCTGGGCCGCCGTCGACGGTGAGCACAACTTCCTCGACGTGGGGCGCGAGTTGGCGCAACTGGTGGGGCAACAGCGCACCGGCATGGGCGACGTCGCGCGGTGCGAGGCTGATGTGGAGCGAGACCGGATGGCGGGCGCTCATCGAGCGGGGTGAACGTTTGGATGCCGGCCGAGCGCGAGTTGCAGGCGGCGGGCAAGTTTCCAGCCAAGGAGGCGCCGGGTGAATTGGAAGCTCCGGCCGCCGAGCGGTGCGAGATGCGAGCCGCCGAGTTCGCGGGCCGCGCGCTCGGCTCGCGCCACCAGATCGGGTTCGCGTGGATAATAGTCGTAGGCGAAACGCTGGAGAAGATTGGCGGCCGCGGTGCGGCTGGCTGCCTCGTCGTCGCTCGCAGCTCGCAGGTGGCGGCCGATGAGGACGGCGGCGTGCAGGGCGGATTCCAGATGGCGGCGGCTGTGTTGAGCGCTCAAGCTTCCTGGCAGGCCGGAGCGGTAATAGCTGCGCGCCTCACCGCAATGGACGACGCGATGGCTCGCGAGCACGACGCGCGCAAAGTACTCGCCGTCATCGTTGAGCGATAGAGTTTCGTTCCACGGACCGGCGGCTTCGGCCACCGCGCGCGGGACAAGCCAGGCGGCCGGATGCATCATGCAATCGAGGTTGCAGTAGCGGAACAGAAACTCGCGCGGAAGGAGATCAGCCGTGAGTGGCG
>DASWVO010000442.1:0-19983 GCA_036406235.1 Opitutaceae bacterium | reverse complement strand
TAGCGGACACGGTCCCCAATTCTGTGGGCCGGCATTAGGCGGGCTCGCCGCGCCGTGGAACATCGGGACCGCGACACACGTCTCACCACGTATGCATCGCTCGCTGCGTCCTCTGCCCCGTTTCGCCGGCATGGCTCTTGCCGCGCTGGCGCTCGGCTTCACGCCCGTCGTGGTTGCCGCCGAGCCCACGGCCGAGGTCGCTGCGCCCAGCGTGCTGACCTCCAACGAACAAACCGCGGCCGGCCTGGCGAAACTCACCGCCGGCCAGCGCGCTGCGCTCGAGGCGCAAATCGTCCGTGAGATCACCCTCGCCCGGCAGGGCGATGTCGTGGGTTTTTCCACCACGTTCACCTCCCGCCGCACCGCCGATGAGCGCCAGGCCGCCGGCCTCGATCAGCTCACTCCCGGGGAGCTGGCGCAACTCGACACCGGCGTCGCCCGCGCAGTGGCGGAGCGCCCGAGTCCTTACGATTACGCCTACGCCCGCCAGCCGGTGGCCGCCACCGCTGTTTCTCTCAAACGCCGCCCGGAAATCCACGGCGAGGTTTCCTTTGTGTACGGCTGGGGCTCCGGTGATCGTGAGTTTTACGGCGGTTCCGTCGTGACCAGTTACTACGATCCGGAGAGCAAGGTAGGCATCACCGTCGGAGTGTCCCAACTACGCGGCAACGGCTTCGGTTATTACGGCTATCCCGGTTACTGGGGCTATTACGACCGTCCTTGGTATGCAGGCTATTACGACTACCCCGGCTATTACGGATTCTACGATTATCCGAGCCGCTATGGCTATCGTGGCGCTGCCGGGTTCTATCCCGTCAGGCCTCGCGGTCGCTGGTAACGAGGTCGAAGGCTGAAGGGTGAGCGGGCGGACTCCGGGAGCCCTCGCCCTCACGGGTCTTTGCCGGGCGAAAACGGCCGCTTCGCGCCGCCATTGCACCGCGCGCCACCGCCCCGTAAGCACGGGCCTGACATGGCGACCAAGAACGTAATCCCCGACCGCATCGCCGACGCGTTGCGGCGGTTTCCTCCGTTTTCCATGCTGCCGTCCGACGCCGTCCGGCAGCTGGCAGCCGACGCCACGGTACGCGTCGTGCCCGCGGGCGACACCGTGTGGACCCAGGGCGACCTGCCGGGCGACGAGGTACTGTTCCTCGCGCGCGGCCGGGTGGAATACCTCTGGAAGGTCGACAGCCGTAGCGAACGCGTCGATACACGCGACGTGGGCGACGTACTCGGGCTCACCGCGATGCTGCGCAACGAGCCGTTTCGCGTCACGGCGCAGGTCGTCGAGGACAGTCTTTTCTACGGTCTGCCCTGGACGCAGATGCGCGATCTGCTCGAGACACATGATGACGCCCGCCACTACGTGCGCCGCCACCTGTTCTGGGTGACGCGCGTGGGCACCCCCGTCACGCTTACGGAGCCCACCGAATCCGCGGTGACGGGCCGGGCCAAAAACATCCTCCAGGCGCACCTCGACGGCGCCCAAATCATCCAGCCGCGTCCGATCGAGCGGTTGCTCACCTGCGCGCCCGACGCGCCCATTCGCGAGGCCGCCGAGATCATGTCGTCCAAACGCGTGCCCTCGGTCCTCGTCGTCGATCCCGAGCGCCGCCCGCTCGGCATCGTCACCGCCAGCAATCTCGTGAAGCACGTGATCGTCGACGGCGTGCCGCCGACGGACCCGGTTTCCCGCGTGATGGCGAGCCCGGTGATCACGGTTTCGCCTCGCTCGAGCGCGACGGCCGCGATCCTCCAGATGCTGCGCGAGCGCATCGGCCAGGTGTGCGTCACCGAGGACGGCACACCGCAAACCAAAGCCCTCGACGTCTGCACGCACAAGGACCTGCTCGCACAGAGCGGCCACCACCCGGCCGGACTGCTGCGCGAGATCCGGCTCGCCAGAACGCCCGCGCGTTTTCGGGAGTTGTGCGACGAGATCGAGGACATCGCCCGCAGCTATCTCGAAGCCGGCGTCTCCGCGATCTACCTCGGGCAGATGTGCGCCGAGCTCTACGACGAACTCGTGCAACGCCTGCTCGTGCTCGCGATCGACGAACTCTCCGGGGAAGGCGTGGCGCTCCCGCGCACGCTGTGGGCTTGGATGTCGGTCGGCAGCGACGGCCGCCGCGAGCAGATCCTGCGCACGGACATGGACAATGCGTTTGTGTTTGCGCCGCTCGGCTCGCCCGAAGCCGACGAGCAGGCCCGGCGCGTCTTCATTCAGCTCGCCACGCGCGTCATCGACGGCCTCGTCGCGTGCGGCTTCGCTCGCTGTCAGGGCGGCGTCATGGCGCTCAATCCACGCTGGTGCCGTACGAGTGCCGAGTGGCTCGCCGAGGTCCGCGGTGTCGATTCGTTCGCCTCGGAGGACGGGCTGCTGCGCGCCACCATTCTCTACGATCTGCGCTTTGTCGCCGGCGACAAAGCGCTCTGCGCCACCCTGCGCGACGGCGTGCTCAGCTCCGTCGCCAGCAACACCGTGCTCCAGCGCCGGCTCGCGTCGTCGGTCGTCGACACCGCTCCGCCGCTCAATTTCATCGGCCGCTTCGTCGTCGAAAAACTCGGCGGTCGCGGCGGCGAGTTCGATCTGAAATCGCGCGGCATGGCCCCGCTGCGCGACGCCGCGCGCGTGCTCTGCCTCAAGCACGGCCTGACGCGCCGCTACTCCACCGGCGGCCGCTGGGACGAGTTGCGCCGCAGCGTACCACGAATGCACGAGGTGGCCGGTCTCGCCCGCGAAGCCTACGACGAGCTGCTCCGCCTGCGCACCCTCAACGGCCTGCGCCGCGGCGACTCCGGCCGGCACATCGACCCGGTGACGCTCACCAAACTCGAGCGCGCGCAGCTCGCCAACGTGTTCGACATCGTGCGACTCGTGCAGGACTCGGTCCGCCTGGAATTTCAACTGGAGCCCGGCCGCGCATGAGCTGGCTGTCGCTGTTGCGCCGCACGCCGCGCGCCCCGGTCGTGCAGGCTTACCTCGACGCCACGTCGGCCAAGGTTCGCGGCAAGACGCCGCTCGACGCGCTGTCGTTCGTCGTGCTCGACGCCGAGACCACCGGCTTTTCCGTCGGGCGCGACCGCCTCCTCTCCCTGGCGGTCATGCCCGTCCGCGCGGGCCGCCTCGCCGTGGCGGGCACCCGCTGCTGGCTGGTGCAGCAATCGGCGGTTCCGCTCAACGAAGCGATGCAGGTCCACGGTATCCTTCCTTCGGATACCGCCGCGGGCGAGCCCGAGGAGCGGGTCCTGGCGGAGCTCCTGCCAACGCTCGCCGGCGCGGTGCTGGTCGGCCACCACATCGGCTTCGACATCGCGATGCTCAACGCGGCCCTGCAGCGCCATTACCGCGTGCGGCTGCGCAACCCCGTCCTCGACACCGCCCTGATGGCGCGACACGCCCTCGAGGCGTTCGCCGCCACCGCCTACCCCGGCCAGCAACCACCTTCGCTCGACGAAGTCTGCGCGCTCTGCGGCATCCCGGTGGTCGAGCGGCACACGGCGGAGGGCGACACCTTTACGACCGCCGAGCTGTTCCTCGTGCTCTGCGCGCGCCTCCAGCGCCTGCGAGGACGCCCCCTGCTCGCGAGCGATCTGCCCATCACGCGCGGGTAGCCCCACCGCCCCTTCCCGGTGCGGCCAGGCGGCTTGCCACGTGTTGCGTGAGTCTGAGCCCGGAAATGGCCCCCGGAGATCTTGTCACTTAACAGGTGACAAGCGGTATTTGAATCACCGCCGGGATCCCTCGGATTTGAAGTCGGAGATGAGTCGAGCATGAGAACCACGGCGGGAGAAAGCCGTCCGGTGCCACGCGCCTCAGCCCCGGCTTGGCATTTCCTCCCAACCCTGCGCGAATCAAACGGTGACCGCGTTGTCTGATCTCACGCTCGACGCCTTCCGCCAGCTCCTCGCCGGCTGGGGCTTCAAAGCTGCGCATGCCGCGCCATTGCTGCGGCACTACTACGCGCGCGGCGCCGAGATTGCGTGGAGCGAGTTCGCGCTTCTGCCCAAAGGACTCGCCGCGCGTATTCAGACCGAGCTGCCCCTGCGCGCCGCCATCCCCGTTGCCCGACAAGTCGCCGCCGATGGCACGACCAAGCTGCTGCTGAAGCTCGCCGACGGGCGTACCGTCGAATCGGTCCTCATGCCCGATTTTCGCCCCGACCGCGCCGCCGGCTGCATCTCCTCGCAGGTCGGCTGCGCGATGGCCTGCGATTTCTGCGCGACGACGAAGACTGGCTTCGAGCGCAACCTCACGCCGGGCGAGATGGTCGAGCAGTTCCTTGCGCTGCGTCGCGAAGCGCTGGCCGCCGGCCGCCGCCTGCAGACGATCGTCTTCATGGGCATGGGCGAACCGATGCTCAATCTGGACAACGTCCTCGCCGCCGTCCGCCGCATCGCGGAACCGGAGCTCGGCGCCCTCGGCTGGCGACAGGTTACGGTGTCGACGGTCGGCATCGTGCCCGGCATCGACGCCCTCGCCGCCGCCGATCTCAACATTCACCTCGCGGTCTCGCTGCACGCGCCCGACGACGCCACGCGCGCCCAACTGCTGCCGATGGGCCGGCGTTTCGGGATCGACGAAATCCTTGCCGCCGCCGACCGCTACCAGGCGCGTAGTGGCCGGCCGGTGACAATCCAATACTGCCTGCTCTCCGGCGTGAACGACGCGCCGGCACAGGCTCGCCAGCTCGCCGATCTCGTCGCCCACCGGCGCATGCACGTGAACCTCCTGCGCTACAACCCCACCGGGCTGAGCCTGCGCGGCGTCGCTTACGAGCCCGCCCCGGAGGAGGCGGCCGACGCCTTCCTCGCGATTCTGCGCGGGCGCGGCGCAGTCGCCCACCTGCGCCGTCCCCGCGGCCGCGACATCGACGCCGCCTGCGGGCAGCTGCGCCGCCGCCTCACTGGCTGACGCCGGACGCCGTCGCCCGGAAGCACCCGCGCAAAACGCACGCCTCGACGCTGGCCGTGGAGCTTTTTGCACCGGCCGCCGCCACGGAGCGGGCACGGAGTCGTGACACAAGCTCTTCAAGGGAAAGGCCTAACACCCCAGCCGGCGGAGCGTGGCACAGCGCAAGCACTGTGATGCCAACCAACTCGTCACCTTCAATCCAAGGAGACTCCCACCATGTTACGCTGGTCCATCCTCTTCCTGATCGTTGCGATCACCGCGGGTATACTCGGCTTCATGACGCTTGCGGGCGTCGCCGCCACCATCGCCAAGATTCTTTTCTTCCTCTTCGTGGCGTTGCTGATCGTCGCCGCCCTGGCGTCGGTCTTTCGCGGCAAGCCCCCGCCGGCCTGACCGTTTCGTCGCGCGAGGCGCCGCCCGCGGCCGGCACACGGCTGGTTTGACGTCGGCCCGCCGCCGTCATGCGCTGGCAGACGCCCATGCCGAACCCGTGCATCTTCTCCGCCGATCGCCGCTACCGCTACACGCTCGTCCACCAGTGGGACGAGTTGCTCAACCCCGGGCACGGCATCGCTTGGATTTGCCTCAATCCGAGCACGGCCGACGAACACCAGCTCGACCCAACCCTCACGCGCATCCGGGATTTTTCGGCCGCCTGGGGCTATGCGTATTTCGTGATGCTCAATCTCTTCGCGTGGCGTGCCACCGATCCCGCCGCGATGAAGCGAGTCGATGATCCGACCGGTGCGGAGAACGACCACTGGATCCGACACTGGGCTGCGCGGTGCGATCGCGTCGTCCTCGGCTGGGGCGAACACGGCGCCCACCGCGGACGCGATCGCGAGGTCCTCGCCTACCTCGATCCGGCCAAACTCTTCTGCCTCGAGCGCAATGCGAGCGGTCAACCCAAGCACCCACTCTACGTCGCCAAGCGCACGCCGCTGAAAGCGTTTTCCGCGAGCCCCGGTCTGCCCATGGCCTCCTGAGGATCGTGGCGAGAAACAGCGGCTTCGTCCCCGGCCGGCCCCTCCGGCGCCGTCTGCGCTTGCTCACGCCACGCTTTCGCGTGTTCTGGCTGCGCATGCGTTTTGCCTCCCTGCTCGTCGTGACCCTCGCGCTCTCGCTCGCCGGCTGCACGTCGTTCAACGCCCACGTCGAGCCCGGTCGGGATCTGCAGTCGTATCAACGGTTTTTTGTGCAGAGCAACCTCGACGACAACCAGGGCATCGGCGCGATGCTCGTGCGCGCCCTTCAAGCCCGCGGTCGTGAGGCCGAGCTCGGCCCGCTGACGATGTTGCCCACCTCGGCGCAGGTTCTGGTGACGTTCCAGGATCGGTGGACGTGGGACTTCAGGAACCACATGGTCGCACTCCGCATCGTCGTGCTCGACGCCCGCTCGCGTCAGCCGATCGCCGCCGCGTCCTTCACCGGCCCGACGGCGTTGACGATCGACGCGCCCGACGTGGTGGAACGGCTCGTGACCGACCTGTTCGCGGCCCCCGCTTCCGCCGCCCGCCGTCAGTAGATCGGCCAGATACCGGGCGTCACAAGTTCGAGCAGGTGCCCGTCCGGATCGCGGAAATAGAGGCTGCGCCCGCCCCGCGGCCAACACGACTCCTCCTCGATCGCTATGCCGTGGGCGACGAGCCGTTCGCGCCACGCGTCGTAATCGCCCGCTTCGATCGCGAGGGCCATGTGCTGCGGGCCCCGCCCGTCGTGCGGCGGGATGACGCCACCCGGGACCGGCACCGGGGCGAGAGTACCGCCGCGTTTGAAGAGCAACAATACGCGTCGGGCGCCGCTATCAAAGGCCTGGAAACGCGTGTCGTCGCCGACGAGCGGAGTCAGCCCGAGCACATCGCGAAAAAACGCAACGGACTTCGCGAGGTCGTCAACGTAGAGCGCCGTTTCGAGCACCCCATGCACCGCCGGAGCTTCGGTCCTCATCCTGCACGCAAACCCGCCTGACGGTAAGCGCAAGCGCCCCGCTGCGTCTGCGGCCGCGTGGGCGCCGTCCGCGTCGCCCCTGGGGTCGCTAGGGCATGCGGGACTGCGTTTTTGCGCGGTAGCGGAGCAGCGCTTCGAGGAAGTAGTAATCGGCGTAGTTGAGCGGCGCATCCACCTCGACCCCGCGGCCGAAGTGGCCGACCGAATGCATGAGGATGAAGTGGCCGTTCCCGCCCGGCTGCGCCCGGTAGGCCGGCGAGGAAAGCGAAAGTAATTGCTGGCGGGCCAACCCGAGAAACCGCGCCCCTTCCGCCGGCTCCACATAGCCGCTGAGTTCGATCAATGCCGACGCCATGATCGCCGCCGCCGAGGCGTCGCGCGGCGCGTCGGGAATCCCCGGCGCATCGAAATCCCAATACGGCACCTTGTCCTCCGGCAGGCGCGGGTGGTTCAGGATGAATCCGGCGATCTTGCGCGCCTGCTCGAGATACGCCGGCGTGCGCGTTTCGCGGTACATCATCGTGTATCCATAAAGTCCCCACGCCTGACCCCGGGCCCAGGCCGAGTCATTGGCCACGCCCTGCACGGTCTGCTTCTTCTGGACCGCGCCGCTTTCCGGGTTGTAGTCGACGAGGTGGAAGCTGCTGCCGTCGGCGCGGAAATGATTGCGTAACGTGCGGTCGGCATGGCTCACCGCGATGGTACGGAAACGCTCCTCCCCTCCGGTCCGCGCCGCCCACTCGAGCAGCTCCAGGTTCATCATGTTGTCGATGATCACGGGGTAGCCCCACTCGGCGGAGTCCCACGACTTGATCAGACCGACCTCCGGCTGGAAACGCGTCGCCAGCGAGGCCGCACCCTGCAGCAGGACGTCGCGATAGCCGGGCGGGTTCGCGAGCCGCAGTCCCTGTCCGTAGCTGCAGTAGAGCATGAAGCCCACATCGTGGTGGCCGCGGAAGTCTTTGATGCCCTCCAGGCGCGCCGTGTAATCTTCCGCGGCCTCGCGCCACTTGGAATCGCGCGTGTAGTCGAAAAGCAACCACAGTGAACCCGGGAAAAATCCGCTCGTCCAGTCCCGCTGCCCGACGGTGTGCACCCGGCCGTCGACCATCGTGCGCGGCAGTTTCGGGTCGCCCTGTAGGCTCTCGAGCATCCGCTCGTATTGCGCTGCCGCGACCGCGAAGTTGTCGGGGATCTTCGCCAGCAGCGCGTCGTCCTCGGCCCGGGCGGAGGCCGAGCAGGACAAAGCGGCGAGAGTGAGGATGAAACCAGATATCGGGTGGGAGGGCATGGGGTGAAAGGATGGTGCCGCACGAGAGCGTGCCGCGCTGCAACCTGTTAACGCAGTCGGAACTCCGCGCGGCCAGTCGAAAGCGCGCGCAGCGATGAAACCCAACGCCGCTTCGCGCGTTTAGTTCAATAATCCATTCTCATGCGGCCCTCTTCTCTCCGACTCCTCGCACGCCTCCGCCGGCTCGGCGGGACTGCTCGCGTCCCATCCACGCCCACCCGCAGGGACAGCGGCCACGCCCCGACCACCGCGGCCCACAGCGTCGTCATCGCCTGGACACCGACCAGTCAAACCACGACCACGCTTCCGAACCTGTGAGGATTTCTTTCCGTCGGTTCTTTGATCGCAGGCCGCCGGCGGCTTCTCCACCGTGACAACCACGATGGAGGCGCCGCCGCCGACCGCATCCGATTCGAGTCCCGCGCCGTCTGTGCCAGAAGACGCGGTGCTCGTGATGCGCGCCCGTGCGGGCGACCGCAACGCGCTGGACGAACTGGTGCGCCGCTATCACAGCGAGGTCGCGCGCATTCTCTGGCGCTTCACCCGCCGGCACGTCGACCTCGAAGACCTCGTGCAGGAGGTCTTCCTCCGCGTCGTTCGCAATCTCGCGCAGTGGCGCGCCGAGCAGCCGTTTTCGCACTGGCTGCGCCGCATCACCGTCAATCTCGGCCGGGATTTCTGCCGCCGCGAAGCCGTGCGCCGCCGCTGGCAATCCGAAGGTCCCGACGAGCCCGATGCGCCGGCGCCTGAAGCCGTCGAATCCTCCGCCGATCCCGCCGCGCGCACGGCCGCGGCGGAGGTGAAGGAGTTTCTCGCCCAGCTCGCGCCGGACGACCGCACGCTCCTCACGTTGCACTATTTTGAAGGCTGGGATTTCGCCCGGATCGGCCAGCTCCTCGGCTGGTCGGGCCCGGTCACCAAAATCCGCGCCTTCCGCGCCCGCCGCCGCCTGCGCTACCTTTTTCAAACCCGTCCCCGTTCATGACACCGAAGCCAGCCCCTCCTCCGCCCGATCCGTCCGATTGGGATAACCTCGTACAACGTGCCCGCCGCGACGTTTCCGCCCCCGTCGATCTCGCCGCCCTCCTGCGCGTCGTGCGCGCCGCCGCCTCGCCGGCCCCGGTGCCAACGTTTCTCGGCGAATTCGCCGCGCTCTTCGCCACGCGCCGGGCGATGACCGTCTGCGCGGCCGCCGCGCTGGCGTGCATGGTGCTCGCCGGCTGGCAGTCCTGGTCGGCCTGGGAGGAGCTCAGCCCGTGGGCCGAGTTTTCCGGCGGCGCCTGGGAGATCATGCTATGACCACGCGCTGGAAAGTCTGGCTCGCCGCCTTCGGTATTTTCGCCGCCGGTCTCGCCGCGGGCTCCCTGATCACCGTGGGACTCGGTGCCCGCGCCTTGCGACGCGCCCTGCAGGCGCCCGCCGATGCCGCGCGGGTCACACCGATTGATCGCGCGGTGAATCGTATCCACGATGAACTTACGGACGAACTGGGGCTCACGCCGGAGCAGTCCGCGTCCGTGCGCGCGGAACTCGCTCACAGCGCCAGCGAGGTCAAGCGGTTGCGCGTCGAAACCGTCGCTCAGGTGCGACGCACGCTGGAGACGGCGGTGCATCGCATCGGCGCCCGGCTGACGACCGAGCAGCGCACCAAACTCGACGAGCTCACGGCCAAGCGGTTTGCGCGGGTCGGATGGACGTATACGCCCGCGCCGGCCGAGAAAACCATCCCGGGCAAATAACCGGCGCCTATCGCCCGCCAAGCGGCTGTGTGCGCACGATCCACTCCTCGACGGGTCGGCCGCGGACAAGGTGCTCGGCGACGATCCGTTCGCAGCGCTCCGGTGTGACGCTTCCATACCAGACGCCCTCGGGATAGACCACGAGCCACGGGCCGCCCGTGCAGATGCGAAAACACGCGGCCTTGGTGCGCATCACGGGAACGCGGAGCTTCTTGAGTCGCGACTTGAGCACGTCCCACGTCGCCTGCCCTGCTGCCGGCGGGCAGCAATCCGGCCCGATACACAGGAAGACGTGTCGGCGTGCGCCCGGCAGTCCCAGCTTCTCAAAACCGGCCTCGATCTCGGGATCGAACAGGTGATCGTTCATTGCGGCCAAGAGAAACGTGTCCGCCCTCGCCGGCCAAGCCGTTTGGTTTTCCCGAGCGGCCCGGTACGCGCATCCAGTGCGCGCTCCCCGGCCGCCGTCACGCCCCGCGTCGGCGCCGCCAGCTGAGCCACACGAGCGCCACGCCGACCACGAGCAGCGCCCACGTCGAGGGCTCCGGGATCACGCTCAGCGGCACCGCCTCGAACACGATGTTGTCGACGCCGATGTTCCAGTCGGTGCCCCATTGCAGCCGCAGTGTTCCATCGAACGTAAAGTTCGGCGCAAAAGTCGAGTGCTGGGGGCCGAGCAGATTGCCTTCGATCATCACCGGGCCGTTCGCCGCAAAGTCGAAGACGACCTTCTGGTTCGCATCGACGAGGCGGAGGATCGAACTCGTGCGATCGAGGTTGGGCCAGCCCGCCAGGTCGAACGATACGAGGCGCACACCGTAACCCTCGGCGGGGACAAACGTGATCTCGGCCACCGCGCCATTCTCGGTGGCGAACGCGATGTTGGTGAGATCGCCGTAGTTGCGGTTCCAGAAATCGAGGTTCGCCGCGATCAGTTCGCCGGTCGACGCGCTGCGCGTCGCGTAGCCGATGTCGAGCAGGTTGGGGTCGAGGCGATCGCCATACGTCGCGGGAATGTCGTCATAGTCGCCCAACGTGAGGTCGTCGAAATTGAGCACGACCTGCGCCGCCGCCGGGAGGGCGAAGACCAAAAGCAGCAACAGACTTCGGGCGGCGGCGAGCATCGACGATTTATATGCATTAGTTGGGCCAGCTTTCCCAGCATCAAGAGCGAAACGCGTTTACCCACCGCCGCCCAAGGGGCGCTCAGGGGCGCAGCCTTGACGCGCTACGAGCCCCGGGCAGCTTCGCGACACCTCTGCACCACCCACCCGCCCCATGACGCTCCGCGATCCCGAGACGCTCGACCTCCCCACGCCGCAAGGCCCGATGCGCACCTACGTTTTCCGGCCGGCCGGCGGAGGCCGTTTTCCGGGCCTCGTGTTGTTCTCCGAAATTTTTCAAGTGACCGCCCCGATCCGTCGCACCGCGCAGTTTTTGGCCGGGCACGGTTTTGTCGTCGCGGTGCCGGAGGTTTATCATGAGTTCCTGCCGCCCGGCACGGTGCTCGCCTACGACCAGGCGGGGGCGGAGCAAGGCAATGCCCTCAAAACGACCAAAGAGCTCGCGAGCTACGACGCCGACGCCCGCGCCGCGATCGCCGCGCTCCGACAGCACGAAGCCTGCACCGGACGGGTCGGCGTGATGGGCATGTGCCTCGGCGGCCATCTGGCCTTTCGCGCCGCCATGAATCCCGACGTCGCCGCCGCCGTCTGTTTTTACGCGACCGACATCCACAAGCGCAGCCTCGCACGCGGCATGCAGGACGACTCCCTCGACCGCATTCCCGAGATCAAGGGCGAGCTCATGATGATCTGGGGCCGGCAAGACCCGCATGTGCCGGGCGAAGGTCGCGCGGCCATTTACTCCGCGCTCACGGCCGCCGCCACCGAGTTCACCTGGCACGAGTTCAACGCCGCGCACGCCTTTCTCCGCGACGAGGGTTACCGCTACGACGCCGAACTCGCGCACCTCTCTCTCGGCATGGCCGCAAATCTCTTCCGGCGTCGCCTCGCCGGTTGAGGCTTCAGAAAAACCGCTCCCAGGTCTCGCTTCCTCGCGGCCGCTCCGCCCCCGCCGCTCCCGCTCCCGCGACGCGTAAACCCGGTCGCGCGAGATTCAGGAGCCCGCCGCGACACGGACGCTTGTCCCTAATCAGGGGATAATCCTTCCAGGAAGCCGCCCCGAATCTTGTCGCTTATGAGGTGACAAGATCCGGCGGGCGGCCCGTGGAAAATCCTCCGCGGCGCGACGAGCGGACACGTGTCCTTTTTTATTGCCTTCGGCCTGCGGCGTGCTTGGGTTTGGCGCGCCGCTTCGCGCTCCGTTCGCGGGGCACGCGCCGCGGTCACCCACGACCACGGCGCGCTCAATCCCACCCCGCGCGCCCGCCGCCTGCGCCGGCGCGTTTCCCTTGTTCCTCGTGAAACTCCCATCCTTCTCGCGTCCCCTGCTCGGCGTTGTGCTCTCCAGTTTCCTCCTCTCGCTCCGTGCGGCGGATACACCAGCGGCCCCCGCGTTCGGCGGAGCGCACCCGCTGGAATGGTCGCAACGCCTTGCCCGCTCCGAGCTCGAGCGCAGCGGCGCCCGGCTGGTCTACGGAGGCACGCCCCGCGCGCGCTGGGATTACACTTCCGGCCTTTTCGCGCTCTCGCTCGTGAAACTTGCCGATGCAACCGGCGACGCCTCCTTCCGCGAGGCCGGCGAGCCGATCGTCACGTCGTTCATCGCGCCGGACGGCAGCATCCGCACGTATAAGCTGGAAGACTACAACATCGACATGATGCCCCCCGGGAAGGTGGCGCTCCTCGTCTACGAGCGCACGAAGGAGGAACGCATCCGCAAGGCCATCGATCTCCTGCGCAAGCAGCTCGCGCAACACCCGCGCACGAGCGAGGGCGGCTTCTGGCACAAGCAGCGTTACCCTTACCAGATGTGGCTCGATGGTCTCTATATGGGCGCACCGTTCCTCGCGCACTATGGAAAGGTGTTCAACGAACCCGCGGCCTTCGACGACGTCGCGAAGCAACTCCTGTTGATGGACCAGCATGGCTACGATCCGAAGACCGGCCTGTTCTACCACGCGTGGGACGAGAAGCGGCAGCAGCCGTGGGCCAATCAGACCACCGGCCAGTCCCCCAATTTCTGGGGCCGCGCCGTCGGCTGGTATGCGATGGCGCTCGTCGACTGCCTCGACTTCCTGCCGCCCACGCACCCCGACGTCGAGGCGATCAACGACATCCTCCACCGTCTCGCCGACGGCGTGGTGCGCTGGCAGGATCCGCAAAGCGGCGTCTGGTGGCAGGTGATGGATCAGGGCGGCCGCGAGGGCAATTATCTCGAGGCCACCGCCTCGAGCATGTTTGTCTACTCGCTCGCGAAGGGCATCAACCGCGGTTACCTGTCGCGCGACAAATATCTTCCCGCCGTCCGCAAAGGCTACGAGGGCATCATCCGCGAATTCATCCGCACAGGCGCCGACGGTCGCACCCACCTCACCCGCTGCTGCGAAGTCGCCGGCCTCGGCTACACCTCGTCGAGCGGACGCCCCCGCGACGGCACGTTCGACTACTACGTCAGCGAGCCGATCATCGACAACGACCTGAAGGGCGTCGGCCCGTTCATCCTCGCGGGCATCGAACTGCAGCAGCTCTTCGCGACCAGCGGTGCGCCCACGCCGTTTCTCGCGCGCGGCTGGTCCGACTACGAAACGGTGCTCGCGCGCATCCAAGCGCCGACGTTTCCGGCCCGCGATTTTCCGATCACCGATTTCGGCGCAAAGGCAGGCGGCGCGGACTGCACCGAGGCCATCGCGAAGGCCATCGCGGCCTGCAACCAGGCCGGCGGCGGCCGCGTCGTGATCCCCGCGGGCGAGTGGCACACCGGCGCGATTCACCTCAAGAGCAACGTCAACCTCCACGTCAGCGAGGGCGCGACGCTCAAGTTCAGCACCGACCCGAAAAAATACCCGATCGTCTTCACGCGCTGGGAAGGCGTGGAGTGCATGAACTACTCGCCGCTGATCTACGCGTTCGAGCAGGAGAACATCGCCATCACCGGCCGGGGCACGCTCGACGGCCAGGCGGACTGGGACAATTGGTGGGGCTGGAACCAAAAATCCGCGGGCCCGACGAAGCAACGGCCCGCGCGCGACCGCCTCATCCAGATGGGCGAGACCGACGTGCCGGTCGAGCAGCGGATCTTCGGCGAGGGCAGTTTCCTGCGCCCGAATTTCGTGCAGCCCTACCGTTGCAAAAACATCCTCATCGCTGACGTCACGATTGTCCGCTCGCCGATGTGGGAGCTCCATCCGGTGCTGAGCCGCAACATCACCGTGCGCGCCGTCAAGATCACCTCACACGGCCCCAACAACGACGGCTGCGACCCGGAGTCGTCCGCCGACATCCTGATCGAGGACTGCCTTTTCGACACCGGCGACGACTGCATCGCGATCAAGTCGGGGCGCAACAACGACGGCCGCCGCCTCAACGTCCCCTCCGAAAACATCGTCGTGCGCAACTGCACGATGAAGGACGGCCACGGCGGCGTCGTCATCGGCAGCGAGATCTCCGGGGGCACGCGCAACGTCTTCATCGACAACTGTGTGATGGACAGCCCCAACCTCGACCGCGCCCTCCGCTTCAAGTCCAACGCTCAGCGCGGCGGCGTGCTCGAAAATGTCTTCATGCGCAACGTGAAGGTCGGCCGTGTCGCCGAAGCCGTGCTCACGATCGACCTCCTCTACGAAGAGGGCACCAAGGGCCCGCACCGCCCGATCGTGCGCAATGTCTCGCTCGACAACGTCACGAGCACCGCCAGCCCGCGCGTGATGTGGATCGCCGGCTTCGACGGCGCGACGATCAACAACGTGCGCTTCACGAATTGCACCTTCCGCGGCGTGGAGGCCGCCGAACTCGTGACGAACATCGGGTCGTTCTCGTTCCAGAACGTCACGATCGAACCGGCCAAACGCAGCCGCAGCCTCAACTCGCCGACGGCCGCGACCGCCGGCGGCACCGCTCCATAACCCGTGTCGATGCGTGGAGCGGTCAGGCGAGGCGTCGCTCTGACTGACCGCGTGGGTGACACTTTGGACTCACCGCCCCGGTAACATTTGGACTCACCGCATGGATGAGACTTGAGGGGGTGTCGGGGAGCGAAGCCCCCGGTCGCACGAATCGCGTTGCAACCTTACCCCGCACCAGCGCGTCTGAAGGGGACACGCCTTTGGCTTTCCTTCCATGCGCAAGCTCCGCCTTGTCCTGATCTTTCTCGCGCTCGGCAGCGCTGCGCTCGTGCTGTGGGTCAAGTTCACCCACCCGGCCCCGCCACCGCCCACCGCGGAGCGCCTCTCCTCCCCCGCAACTCCCTTCGACTCGGCGAGAGCAGCGACGTCCGCCGGTGTGCCCGCCGGCGATCACCGCGCGTTGCTCACTTTGCTCCGCTCCCGCCTCCGCAAGCGCGATGCGCGCGAACAGGAAGCCCTCCTCGCCTTCGCCGATGCCGCCGCCCGCGAACGCTTTCTGGCCAGAGCCGCTGCCGCCGGCCTCACGGTGCTCGGCTCGCTCGAGGGGCTCAACACGGTGCGCGTACGCTACGCCTCGCTCGATGACCTTGCACGCGAGCTTCAGGCTCATGCCGGCGACTACGCCGAGGTCGGCGCCAATGCCCTCGTGCGCGTCCCCGCGCCGCCGCCCGAGGCGCAGGAGCGCGCTGCCCGCCTCTCCGTGCCGGTCGGCGACCGCCTGCTGCAAATCCTCGAGGCCACCGGCGACAACAGCGCCTGGGGCCGGGGCGTGACGATCGCCATCCTCGATAGCGGCGTCGCCGCCGACACGACGTTTGGCAGCGGCCGGCTGCGCACGCTCGACGTCGGCCAGGGCACCCGGCCCGGCACCGCCGCCACCGCGGCCGCCGAATCGCGCGGCGTCGCCCCGAGCGCCGACTTGCTGAGTATCCGCGTCACGGATGCAGCCGGCGTCAGCGACACGTTCACGGTCGCGCAGGCCATTGTCGCCGCGGCGGACGCCGGCGCCCGCGTCATCAACGTCAGCCTCGGCACCTACCAGTCGAGCAGCCTGCTCACCCAGGCCATCGACTACGCCTACGCACAGGGCGCGGTGATCGTCGCCGCCGCCGGCAACGACCAGGCGGCGCAACTCGCCTGGCCGGCCGCCGATCCGCGCGTCGTCTCGGTCGGCGCAACCGACGCCCGCGGCGAACAGGTGCTGTTTTCCAACTCCGGCGACCAGCTGAAGCTCACCGCTCCCGGCTACGGCATCACCACCGCGGGGGCGGAGGAACAGCTCATCTCCTTCAGCGGCACTTCGGCCAGCGCGCCGGTCGTCGCGGGCGCGATCGCCGCGTTGATGTCGGCCACTCCCAACCTGACCGCCGCCCAGGCGGTCGACATCCTGCAAACCCACGCCAGCGACGCCGGCCCCGCCGGGGCCGACGCCGATTACGGCCAGGGCGTGCTCAACCTCGGCTGGTCCCTCGCCCGTCTCGACCCCACGCGAACCGATACCGCGATCGCAAGCCAGGCTTACGCGCCGGCCTCCGGCGCCTTGTCGGTGGTGGTGCAGAATCGCAGCGCGCGGCCCGCCGCCGGACTCACGCTCACCGTCGACGTCGGCGGCACGGCCAGCCAGGCCACGATCTCGTGGCTCGACGCCGGCGCGAGCACAACGCTCACCGTCCAGGTCGACACCGCCCGCCTCCGCGAGCAGGGTCATCTCCCGGTGCGTAGCGATTTGGCCAATACAACCGGGATCACCGACGCCGTCCCCGCCAACAATCAGCGCACCGGCGTGATCACCGCGCCGGTGGATTAGCCCGGCCCGCCGGATCCGGCAGTCGCGCTTCCTCAGCCAGGGGGCACTCGCTGCCTGAACCGCATGCAGCCGGCCCCCGTGCCTCAACGAGAGCGAGCGGCTTGCCACAACGCCGCCGCTCCGGCGTTGCGTTGAACCGGTGATCTGCTTGGCTGCGGTCATGCCGAAATCGCCGCCCGCCGCGATTGCCCAACTCGCCACCCAGGCCAGCACGCTTCGCGACCAGCTCATGGCGTGGGCGGAGGTGAACTCGGGCTCCGACCACCTCGCCGGCCTCCTGCGCATGGCCGGCCTGCTGCGCGCCGCCTGCGCCGAACTCACGCCCGACACGACTCTCGTGCCTGTTGCGAGCGATGGGCGCGTCGCCGTCCGGGCGCGACGGCGGCCGGAGGCCCCCATCCAGATTCTTTGTAGCGGCCATTACGATACCGTCTACGGCGCCGCACATCCGTTCCAGAGGTGCACGCTGCGCGACGCCGCGACGCTCAACGGCCCGGGTGTGGCCGACATGAAGGGCGGCCTCGTCCTGCTCCTCGCCGCCCTCCACGCCTTCGAGCACACGCCGCAAGCCACGCAGCTCGGCTGGGAGATCCTCCTCACGCCCGACGAGGAAATCGGCTCCGCCGCGTCGCGCGCGCTGCTGGAGGAGGCCGCCTCGCGCCACCATCTCGCGTTGATCTTCGAGCCGGCGCGCGAGAACGGCGACATAGTCCAGTCGCGGAAAGGCACCGGAATTTTCACCGTGACGGTCCACGGCCGCGCCGCCCATGCCGGCCGCGATCCGCGGCTCGGCCGCAACGCGATCGTCGCGCTCGCCGAGTTGCTTCCGTCGATTCACCGGCTGCCGGAAGAGCTGCCGGGCGTGCTCTTGAACATCGGAAGCGTGCGCGGCGGCGGCGCGGTCAACATCGTGCCGGACCTCGCGAGCGCGGAACTCAACGCCCGGATCACGCGTGCCGACGATGCGGATACGTTCCTCGCGCGCCTGCACGCCCTCACCGCTCCGCTCAACGCACGCGAAGGCTACCGGGTCGAGATCACCGGCCAGTTCAACCGCCCTCCCATGGAATCCGGTCCCGTCAGCACCGCGCTCTTCGCCGCGTGGCAGGACTGCGCACGCGAGCTCGGCCTCGCGCCGTTCTCCTGGGTGCACGTCGGCGGCGGCTCCGACGGCAACCTTCTCGCCGCGGCCGGCCTGCCCTGCCTTGACGGACTCGGCCCCGTCGGCGGCGAACTCCACAGCGAGCGCGAATGGGTTCACCTGCCCAGCATCGCCGGGCGCGCCCAACTGGCGGCCCTTTTTCTTCATCGTCTCGCCCTCGGCGAAATCACACTGCCGGTGCCCGGCACCGGCGGGAAATCCGAAACCCGAAGTCCGAAGTCCGAAACAATTTGAGCTTCGAACCTTTGAATTTGTTTCGGATTTCGAAATTCGTGCTTCGGATTTCCGCGTAAGCGCCCCATGCACGTGCTCCGCCCCATCCGCGAAACCGACCTTTCCGGCCTGGTGGCGCTGGCGCGCTCGATCGACGGCACGCTCACGACGCTGCCGCCCGACGAGTCCTTTTTGCGCGACCGGATCGACGAGTCGCTCCGCGCGTTTTCGCCGCGCGTGAAGAAGCCGGGAGGCGAAGTCTACCTCTTCGTCCTCGAGGATCGCGATACGGGCGAGCTGGTCGGCACGAGCGGCATCGCCGCGCGCGTGGGCGGCTTCGAGCCGTTCTACAGCTACGAGATCCGCACCGAGCACTTCGAACACAAGCCGCTCAACATTTCGAAGGATGTGGGCGTCCTGCACCTCAAGCAGGAACACCGTGGGCCGACGGAAATCGGCTCCCTGTACCTGCGGCCGGATTGCCGCCGCGGCGGACTCGGCCGCCTGCTCTCGCTCGCGCGCTTCCTGTTCATCGCCGCGTATCCACAACGCTTCGACACGACCGTCATCGCGGAAATGCGCGGCTACATCGACCAGACCGGGCGCTCGCCCTTCTGGGAGGCCGTAGGCCGGCAGTTCTTCGAGTTCGATTTCTACACTGCCGATGCGCTGAGCGGCCTGGGCAACAAGGCGTTCATCGCCGACCTCATGCCGCGCCACCCCATCTACATTCCCCTGCTGCCACCCGACGTGCAGGCGGCCATCGGCCGGGTGCATCACGACACCCAGCCGGCGCTCGCCTTGCTCCAGTCGGAGGGCTTTGGCGCGACAAACGAAATCGACATCTTCGACGCCGGGCCGCAGGTGCGTGCCGCCATCACCGAGATTCGCACGATTCGTGCACGCCGCGCTTCCCGGATCGTGGACGTGCTGACGTCGGCCCCGGCCGGGAACTCGCACCTTCTCGCCAACGACCAGCTCGATTTCCGCGCCTGTCTCGGGTCCGTGGCACCGGATGACGATGGCGTGCGGTTGCCCGGCGACTGCCTCGATCTGCTCTCGCTCAAGCTCGGCGAACAAGTAAGCTTTGCACCGCTCCGCTAGTTCGTCCTTTCCCTCCTCTCTTTTCGCCACGGCCACCAGGAGCCGGCCCGGCCACCGGGAACGATGAGGAGAATCCCATCCGCACAGCCGCCTCTCGCATGACCTTCCGCTCGGTCAACCCCGCCACCGGCGAAACGATCTGGACCGGCCCGGCCGCGAGCGCCGCCGAGGTCGACGCCGCCGTAGGCCGTGCCCGCGCCGCATTTCGTTCGTGGTCACGCACGCCACTCGCCGAACGCGAGGCACACGTGCGGGCCTTCGCGCGTGTGCTCGAAATCCGCAAGGCCGCGGTGGCCGAGGCCATCTCGCTCGAAATCGGCAAGCCCACGTGGGAAGCGCTCACCGAGGTGCAGACGATGATCGCGAAGGTCGACCTGTCGGTGCACGCGCACGCGCAACGCTGCGGCGAATTCACCGGCGGGCCAGCGGTCACGCGCTTCCGACCTCATGGCGTCGTCGCCGTGTTCGGACCCTTTAATTTTCCCGGCCACCTGCCCAACGGCCACATCATCCCCGCCCTCCTCGCCGGCAACACGGTCGTGTTCAAGCCCAGCGAGCACGCGCCCTTGGTCGCCGAGCGCACCGCCGCCGCCTGGCGCGAAGCCGGGCTCCCCGACGGCGTTTTCAATGTCGTCCAAGGCGGCCGCGAAACCGGCGCCGCGCTGGTCGACCACGCCGCCATCGACGGACTCTTCTTCACCGGCAGCGCCCGCACCGGCCTCTGGCTCGCCGAAAAGTTCGCCCGCACGCCCGAGCGCATCCTCGCCCTCGAGATGGGCGGC
>DASWVO010000441.1:0-4708 GCA_036406235.1 Opitutaceae bacterium | reverse complement strand
CCGGCGTGAAGCGGGGAGACAGTGCCGTTCGTGAACGTCGCGGGCCGGGCTTCGATCGCCAGAAACTGGCCGTCGTAGGCTTCGGCGAGCCGCACGATCTCAAAACCGCAGCGCCGGAACACGTGCGCAGCGGATTCGACGCCGAAATAATTGCAGTGCTCGTAAATGATGTCCCACACCGAGAGCCGCTCGAGGATGAAGCGAACGTTGGGCACTTCGAAGTAGACGACCGCGGAGTGCCGGTCGCCCAGCGTGCGGCGGACCATCGTGAGAAAACCCACCGGGTCGCTGATGTGCTCGAAGACGTGGCGGCAGCACACGAGGTCCCCGGCGTGCGTGGCATAGGCCTCGCCATAAAAATCCCGCACGTAGGTGATCCGGTCCATTGCGGGGCTCTGCACGCGGTCGCCCTCGTAGCTGGGATCGAAGCCGATGCCGCGATTCCCGCCTTCCTCGCACAGCAGGCTCAGGAACTGGCCCTTGCCGCAGCCGATTTCGACGACGTCTTTCTTGCGGACGTCGTAGGTGTTGACCAGCCGCTGCGCGAGACCGCGAGCGTAGGTCTGAAACACGGGCGAGAAGTCGAGCGAGTTGTCATACGCCTGTGAATACTCCATCCGCGCGGGATCAAACGCGTCGTTCCAGATGAAGCCGCAGTCCTCGCAGAACGCGAGGCGCAGGTCAGCGCGGGCGCAGCGGCGCGCTTCCGCGGCGGTGGGCCACTGGACGCCGATCGACACCGGCATCTCGGTCAGCTCGAAAAACGTGCGGCTGCGGTCCGAGCTGCAAAGCGGGCAACGTGGGCTCATGGGTTTGCGCGACAGCAGCGTGCCGTAGCGCGGCGCTTCAGCCCGTGCCCGGAGCGCAATGAGAGCGGGCTCGAGCACCGCGCCATGTGAAGATGTGCGAAAACGTGCATGACACTCTATACGGGCATGATCCGCGGGCTGACGCCCAGACGATCGAGCATCTCGCCGACTTCTTTCACGTAGATCGGATTCATCAGGATCACGCAGTCTGGGCGGAACTCGCGGAGGGTTTCCGGGCTTTTCACCGCGTGACCGGTGCCAGGGATGAACTTGCCGTGTTTATACGGGTTGATGTCGACGACGTAGTCGATCTGCTCGCGCAGGCCGAGGGTGGTGAGAAACGCGACCGCCTTCGAGCCGCCGCCCCAGACGACGATTTTCTTTCCTTCGGCGCGCATGCCGTTGATCTCCGCGAGCCAGTTTTTCCTGAGCTGGCTGAAGCGTTCGGCGAAGCGCGTCACCTCGGCAGAGACCGTTTCGAGATCATCCTCGCCGGGCAGCGCCGGCGAGGTCGATCCGCCGGTGGTGGGGCGCCCGGCGATGACGATGTACTGATCGTCGTATTCCAGGCCGAGCTCAAGGACGTCGAAGCCCGTGCGGCGGACCAGCCGGGCGAGCGATCCCATCGTGAAGTAGGAACAGTGCTCGTAGTAAATGTCCCAAAACGCGGCCTCGCGCAGCACGCGGAACACATCGGGGAGTTCAAAGAGCAGGAGCGTGTCCGTGCGGTCAGCGATCGCACGCCGGATCATGCGCATGAACTCCCCGGTAGGAGCGATGTGTTCCAAAGTGTGCCGACAGCAGATCGCATCGGCTCGCAGATGCGTGTATTTCTCGCTGTAGAAGTCCTGGATGAACTCGAGCTTGCCGGCCGTGCTCGAGGCAAGCCGCTCGGGAACAAACGCGGGGTCGATACCGATGCCGCGGCCGATGCCGTACTCCGCGAGCTGGGTGAGAAACTCTCCCTTGCCGCAGCCGATCTCGAGCACCGTCTTGCCCGTCAGGTCGAAGCGATCGACCCAATGCTTCGCGAGTTTCCGGGAGAAGCTGTTGAAGGTGGGCGAGAAGCCCTGGGTCTCCTCGCAGGAGGTGGAGTACTCGTGGACGGTCGGGTCGAAGATCGTGTTGGAGATGAAGCCGCACTCCGGACAGAAACCGAGCCGCAGGTCGCGTCGCGGATAGCTGAGTGCCCGTTCGCGCGTCGGCATGAGCAACACGCCGTGAACCGGAATGTCGTTTACCTCGTAAAACGTGCGCATGTGCCCGTGTTCGCAGTTCGGGCAGACGGCCTGGTCCTGCACTCGAGGGGCTGGCTCGGTTTGCGCGATGGCGTCGAGGGAAGTCATGAGGGCGGTGTGGTGTTTTCGTAGCCCTGCGCGAGAGCGCAGCGATCCCGCCGCTCCCGCGGCAGGCTGCATCATCCTAGACGATTCGAACGGTCGGAATCGGCAGAATGAATTTTCCACCGCGTTTCCGGTACTCGGCCTGCTGTTTGAGAATCTCATCCGAGAAATTCCACGGCAGAATCAGCACGTAGTCGGGCATGTCCTCGAGCAGTTTCTCCACCGGGAAGATCTCAACGTGCACGCCGGGCATCAGCTTGCCGTGTTTGTAGGTGTTGCGATCGACCACGTAGTCGATGGAGGAGGCGTCGAGTCCGGTGAAGTTGAGCAGAATCGTGCCCTTGGCGGCGGCGCCGTACGCAGCCACGCGCTTGCCGTCCTGCTTCAGTTCTCGAAGCAGCTGTCGCAGATCGTCGCGGATCGTCTGCACCCGGGCGGCGAAGTCCCGATAATAGTCGAATGTATCCAGGCCCAGGTGACGCTCCTCCTCGAGCGCCGCCTTGAGCCGGCCTGTGGGCAGCTCGACCTTTTCGACACAGAGGCGCAGCGAACCGCCGTGAATCGGCAGGCGCATGACGTCGTTCAGATAGAGCCCGTGGCGCCGGAAGAGCTTGTCGAGCGCGGTGGTCGAGAAGTAGCACAGGTGCTCGTGGTAGATCGTGTCGAACTCGTTGTGGTCGACCAGATCCTTCACATACGGCATCTCGAGGACGGCGATCCCGTCGTCTTTGAGCAGGGTGCGGATGCCGGAGATGAAGCCGTGAGTGTCGGCCACGTGGGCGAGGACGTTGTTGGCGATGATCACGTCGGCCCGTGTGCCGTCGGCCCGCAGCTTCGCGGCGAGCTCCAGCCCGAAGAACGCCTCGATCGTGGGCACGCCCGCTTTGCGCGCGGCGGCGGCCTGCTTCGGCGCGGGGTCGATGCCGAGGACCGGAATCTTTCGCTGCGCGAAGTTCTTGAGAAGATAGCCGTCGTTGCTGGCGAGCTCGACCACCAGGCAGTTGCTGTCGAGCTTGCGACGCTCAATGAGATCGAGGGCGTTGGCTCGCGAGTGATCCAGCAACTGCTGGGAAAACGAGGAGAAGTAGAGGTACTCCTCGCCGAAAAGAAACTCGGGTGGAACCGTCTCGAGTATTTGCACCAGCGAACAATGGGGGCAGAAACCGACGTCGAGCGGGAATTTCCGCTCAAGAGCATCCCGGCGTTCGGGCGCGAGCAGTCGGTCCGACGGCGGCATCTGGCCCAGATCGAGGACCGCTTCCAGCCCGGTCGCGCCGCAGCCCCGACACGTGGCCTGCCGGCATCTGTCGTGAATGACCTGTTCGGATGTCATGATCATGGTGAAGAGGGGCTTCGAGGGTGATGAAGGTGGATGGCGGAGGGGGGCTCCTGCAGGATTAGTGGGCGGGAACGGCGGATTCCGTCCCGAGGAAGCGGAGATCGCTGCCGATGATCCGCTTGCCCATCAGCATGCGCACATGCGCCAGGCGCTGATATTTCGGTCCCTCGAATTCCTCGAGTGTGAGCCCGTGGCGCTTGAAGGCCGCATAGCATTCCTCGACGCCCTGGCGCGCCGTCCATTGCGGCTTGTAGTGCTTCAGTGTCGACATCGCTTTGTCGAAGTTGACGCGGTAGCAGCGGGTGTCGGCCGAAGCGCCCTCGGCGAAACGCACATCGGAGCCGGGCACGGTCTCGCGCACCATCTCGGCGATTTCGCGCACGCGGTAGTTTTCGGTGGGGGCGCCGATGTTGAAGGCCTCGTTGTGCACGTCGTCGCGGTCGGCTTTGAGCACGGAGACGAAGGCGCGCGAGATATCCTCGATGTGGACGATGGGCCGCCAGGCGCTGCCGTCGCTCTTCAGGTGCACCTTGCCCGTCGTGATGGCCCACGCGGTGAGGTTATTCACGACCAGGTCGAAGCGCAGCCGCGGGGAAACGCCAAAAGCGGTCGCGTTGCGCAGGAAGGTCGGGCTGAAGGAATCGTCGGCGAGCTCGGCGATGTCGCGCTCCGCAAAGACCTTGGACTCGCCGTAAGGGGTGACGGGGTGAAACTCCGAGGTCTCCGTCTTCAGATCCTCGCCGCCGGCGCCGTAGCTGCTGCAGGACGAGGAGAAGACGAATTGCTTCACGCCGGCCTCCTTGGCCAGGCGCGCGATGTGCACGGCGCCGCGATAGTTGACGTCGAGCGTCAGCTCCCGGTCGATCGAGCCGAGCGGATCGTTGGAAAGCGCGGCAAGGTGCAGCACCGCGTCGACGCCCTCAAAGTCCTCCACGACGGCGTCGCGGATGTCCTTGGTGATCGACGGCACTTCGACGATTCCGTTGCCGAAGGTGCAGGCGCGGTAGAGATCGCTGTCCATGCCCACGACTTCATGGCCCTCTTTGAGAAGCATGGGCGTGAGGATGGTGCCGATGTAGCCGAGATGGCCGGTGACGAGAACTTTCATTTGATTTGGTTGGTCTTGCGTTAGTCTTTCCAAGTCTTCCAGGGCGCGTCGCCCTTCTGCCAGAGCGCCTCGAGCAGCACGCGATCGCGCAGCGTGTCCATGCACTGCC
>DASWVO010000440.1:0-5287 GCA_036406235.1 Opitutaceae bacterium | reverse complement strand
CGCTCAAAATGCGGGAGGCGGCGACCTGGCCCGGATAGGATTCCCACGCCGTGGACATGAGCGCGCGGCAACCGCCGTGGAAAATGAGGGAGTCCGAAAGCCCGGGCGGAGCAAGGGCGGCGACGTTTCGACCGGGATTGTGGGAGGCCATCCAATGCGAGAAATGGCGAAAAACGAGCGCCTCGATATCGGATGCGGCGGGCGTGGCCCCCGTCGCAGGCCTTCGCAGAGCTGGCGGCAGCGCGTTACTCCAGGGGAAAAGGCCGAAGAGAAACAGGGCGGCGGCGACGGCGACGGCACGTGCCCAGACTGCGGATACGGATGCAGCGAGTCCCGCAGCGATCGGCAACGCCACGAGAGAAGCAACCACCGCCCATCGGATTTTGAAGAAGGCGAGGAGGAGAAGAGCGACCAGCGCAGCGGCGTGAAGAACCGGAAAACGCGACGTGCGCGTCGGGGAGGCGGTGGGGGACAATGCCGCCAGTGCGACGGCGGCGAGAGCGAACAATGCGGGCGCCGCCATGAACGCGATTTCCGCGAAGGATCTGCTCGTGAACCAGTCGATCGCGGTGTCGAACCGCAAAGTCTCGTCGAGCGACGTAATGCGCCGCATGGAGGCGCTTGCGTACAGCCAGGCGGCGTAACCGTTTTTGAGCTGAAAGTACGCGAGGGTGGAGAGCAGCGCCAGTGCCGGGGCCATCTCGGCGATGCCCCTCCCGCGGTGCGATCCGGTTGCGCGCAGGCGTTGGACGCCGTCCAAGGCGAGCCCGAGTCCCAGCCATGCAACGGCATAGAGCGGATGCGCGTAGCGTAGCTCGCCAGCGGCCGGGTTCCAGGGGCTTTGGTCGGCGAGACAGGCGGTGAGAGTAAACACGAAGCCGGTAAGCGACCAGGCGAGGAAGGGCGTCTTTGCGTTGTTGGTAGTGATCACTCCGATACCGATAACGGCCAAAATCAAAACCGCAGGGAAGCCGACCGCTGGATCGAGCCACAGGGCGAGGGCGGCGACCAATGCGGAGGCAGCGCCGAGGCGAGGCGTTTTTGCCGGCACGCCCCGGTCGGGAAGAGCGAGCGCGATGGCGCCGGCCGCGAAGAGGAGTGCCCAAGTCCGGGCGGTGAGGGTTCCCGGAATGAACTGCCCGGTGATCGGCGGATAAAGGGCGAAGAACAGACCGGCGAGTCCGGCGCTCGTTGCACCGTAGCGTGTCCACATGAACACGGTCAGAACCGCGAAGGCCAGCGCATGAGCAATGACGGGCTCCCAGAGCGCCGCGTGCTCGACCGAGAGGGCGATGGAGTCACCCGTCCCGAAATGCAGGAACCAGGAGATCGCTGCGAGCCAGGCCATGTAGAGCCTGGGCAGGAGCTGAGGCCTCCCGAGCGGAACATTGTCGGCCTTGTATGTCGCCGAGGCGGCGGGGCCGGCGGCGATCAGTTCCTGCGTCGCGGCGATCCACCGATAGGTTTCGCCCCGTTCGTAGTTTCCGAGAAAATGTCGCTGACCGAGGGCATAGCCGGTCGCAGAACCGGTGTCGCGCGCGGGTGACGGGCTGCCTTCCTGCGAAAGTTTCGCCGCCCAAGCCAGGCACGCCAGATCCGCTTTGATCATCAGGAGCAGCGTGAGAGCGAGCGCGACGAACCAGAGTCCGGCCGGCCAGCGAACCTTCGTGAACAGTTTCAAAGGAGGGAGTGAGCTAACCCGCGGTGGACGCTAGCGCGTCGCGGTTTCGTGGATCGTCCAAAGCATTGTCTCCGGCGCGCCGGGCGCGGCATGACGGGAGACGTGGCCGTCGGGCCAGGTGACGATCGCCTCCACGATGCGATCCTCGTCTGGGATGGCGACGAAGAGTTCCGGCGCGGACTGGCTGAACCAGCCGCCGCCGAGGCCGGTTTCGTGGAAGACGGGCGGTTGGCGGGCGAAGACAATCTGAACCCGCGCGCCTACGGCGTCCGGGTTTCCGGCGCCGGCCCTTAGTTGCAGCTTCAGCCAGCGCGCGGCGCCGGCCGGGTTGGCCAGCAACTCGGCCGAACCGCCGTGTCGTGTAAGAAAAAGATCGGGCCGGGCGTCGCCGGTCGCATCGATCACGGCGCGCGCGCGGCCGTTACCGGGAAGGATGAAGCCTGAGCGTGCCGGCTCGAGAGGCTCAAAGCTGCCGTCGCCTTTTCCCTTCAAAAAGATTCCCACGCCGCCGTCGAAGCGGGGAACTGCGATGTCGGTATTCTGCACCGCGCCGATGTCGGCGAAGCCGTCGCCGTCGAGGTCGGCGGCGACGAGGCCCTGTATGGGGCCGATCTGGGCCACGCGCGGAAAGGCGTGGAACTGGTAGGTGCCATCGGGCTGGCTGAGGAAGACACCGGAAGAGAAATTGTCGGCGTGGTGCACGGCGGCGGCTGCAAGAGCCTTTTGGTCGAAAACGGAAGTCAGCTCGGCGCGGGCGTAGTCGTTATTCTTTGGATACTTCCTCAGCACGGCGGGAAACCGCGAGGCGAGGTCCGCCCTGGCGCGGAGCGGATACAGCTTGCCGTTGTCGTGGACCGCCTCGACCAGTAATTTCGTGCCGTTCTGGGCGAAATCGCCGTGAACCAAGGTCGCGGGCTGTGCGGGCGATGCCTTGTAGGTGGTGTTCAGGCCGACGTTGCCGGCGGCGAAATCCGGCCGTCCGTCACCGTTGAAGTCAGCGCTCGCGAGTCCGGTCCACCAGCCGCGGCCACCCGAGGGGAAGCCGGCCTTCTCAGTCCAGTCGGTGAAGCGGCCGCCGCCGTCGTGATGGAAGTAGCGCACGTGATCCCACTCGAGCGTGACGATCAGATCTTGGCGTCCGTCCTGGTCGACGTCGCGAAAGAGCGCGCTCTTCACCAGTCCGATGCGGCCGATAGCCGGTGAATCGCCGGTGATGTCGACAAAGCGCCCGCCGTCGTTGCGCAGGAGGACACTGTGGGGCGTTTCCGGATAACGGCCGGGCACGGAGCGTGCGCCGAGAAACAGGTCCAGATCGCCGTCGGCGTCGAAGTCGGCCGCGCACACGGCGCCCACGTTGACGGCGAGCACGGGGAGCCAGTCGGTGGCGGTGAACGTCCCGCGTCCGTCGTTGGCGTAGATGACCGGCTTGAACGCGGCAGGCCAGGCGCCGGCGTTCGCGCTGGCTTTGGTGACGAGCAGGTCGCGACGGCCGTCGCCGTTTACGTCGAGGAAGAGCGCAGGACCGTCCTCGACGGTTTTCGAGGGGATGCCGGCTGGCGTTTCCTCGGCGTAGGTGCCGTCTCTCCAACGCAGAAGTCGGGCGGAAGAGCCGGTGGTCGCGCCGAGAAAGATATCGTCGTGGCCATCGCCGTCGACGTCGGCAACGGCGATGGCGGGGCCGCCGCGGTCGGTGCGAAACGGAATGAAAACCTGCTCCTTGTCGGGAATGGCGAGGGGGGATTCGTCTTTCACGCTCAGACCGAGATCCCTTGCCTTGGACTGAAAGAGTGGGGCGGAGGAGGCGACAGCCGCCGTCGGAGCGGCGTCGCTCTCGGTGATCGTATACGCGTAGTCTGCGTCGAGGTTGGTGAATACCTGGGTCACGCCCGATGGCCATTCCACGACGAGGCGGTTGATCCGCGGATCGGAGCCCAACCCGAAGTGCGCCACCAACTCGCTGCCCGACGTGTAGCCGCGGGCGATGGTGAGGGCCCGACTCTGCCGGCCGGAGTTGGTCTCGAGGCGCACGACCGCTCCGGCGCCCTGGCGGTTGGAGCGGGTGCCGCGCAGCCGAATCTGCACGCGGTGCCGGTCCGCTACATCGTTGCGGAACACGCTCAGCCCGCCGTTATAGTTGAGATAAACGAGGTCGAGGTCGCCATCCTGGTCGAGATCGGCGGTTGCGGCACCGAAGCTCACGCCGATTTCGCCCAACCCCCATTCATCGGTGACCGGCTCGAAGCCCAGTCCTTGCCGATTGCGGTAGGCGAGATTGGCTTCGTTGAGCGGCGGAGATTTTTTCATTGCGGCGATCCGCTGCATGTCGGAGAGCGCCCGCATCATTTCCGACAGAAGGTCGCCGTTGTTCGCTTCGCGCACCATGCCGTTGGTGACGTGGAGGTCGGTCCAGCCGTCGTTGTCGAAGTCTTCGAACCGCACGGACCAGGTCCAGTCGGTCGCGTCGATGCCGGCCCAGCACGCGGCTTCCCGGAAAACGCCCCGGCCGGTGTTAAGCAGCAGGGCGTTTCGCATATACTGTGGAGCGGGACCTTCCCGGGCGCCCATGATCAGGACATCGTTACGCGACGCAGCGAGGCCGCGCCGGTCTTTTTCGCGCGTCGTTGTCGCCATGTCGGCTACGAGGAGGTCGTCGTGGCCGTCGTTATCGACGTCGCCCGCGTCGGCTCCCATCGATGAGTAGGGGGTGTGCGGCGCCACGGCGTCGATGACGTTCGCGAATGTGCCGTCGCGGTTATTTCGATACAGATGATCGGGGCCGGCGAAGTCGTTGGCCACGTAAAGATCGGGCCAGCCGTCCGCGTCGAAGTCGAACCAGGCGGCCGCGTGGCCGAACGTGTCGCCGGAGATTCCCGCGCGCCGCGTGACTTCGGTGAACGTGCCGTCGCCTTTGTTGCGGAAGAGTCGGTCGGGGCGGCCGGACGCTTCGGTGCCATCGACCTGATTCGTCAGAATGAACACATCGAGCCATCCGTCGCGGTCGAAGTCGGCGAAGGCGCCCACGACGCTGCCGTCGACGATCGCCAGGCCGCGCGTTCCGGCCTCCTCTTTGAAGGTGCCGTCCCCCTGGTTGATGTAGAGGAGGTTCGGGGCGTCGTTGCGGCACACATACAGGTCGAGCAGCCGGTCGTTGTTCACGTCGGCGAAGACGGCTCCCTGCCGCCAGATGATCTTTTTCTCCGAGGAAACGGAGTCCTTCAGCCAGCCGATCAGCGACGCCTCTTCCGCGAGCCCGGCCTGTTCGGTGACATCGACAAATTTCCAGTCGCCGACGTTACGGAAGAGACGTCCGGGCCTCGTCTTGGTGCTGACGTAGAGATCGACCTTTCCATCCCCGTCAAAATCGCCCGCCGCGACGCCCGAACCCATGCCTCCGCCCATGAAGGCGCGGTAGCGCTGCCCCCACATCTGCGGATCGTCGTAGGGGTTGTTCACGACGAGTCCCGTGGCGTCGGGGGCGAGCGGTGAGAAGAGCGTCGAACTCCGGCGCGATGAAGCGGCGGCGAAGGGCACGCGTTCGAGGAGCGCTGTTGAGCGGCTGTCGGCCGCTTGAGGGAACGCGATCGTGAGGACGGCGATGATGCAGGC
>DASWVO010000439.1:0-5739 GCA_036406235.1 Opitutaceae bacterium | reverse complement strand
AAACGCCGTGACCAATCCCGTCCCGCTGCGCACCGCCGCCCGCACGCTCATGAGCACCGCGCCAGGATAACGTCGCGAGCCGCCCAGGACCGCAAGGTGACCGTAAGTGCGCTTGTCCGAACGCGGCGGACGCCACGTCCGCAAGCACGTGAGAACAGCGGGCGTGAGCACGCGCTGCGGCGCCTGCGGAAAAGCGCGATCCGTGTCGAAGCCGAGGTCGAGGTAGCGCAGGCGCCCGGCGTTGGGCAGGACGAGCAGCGGCGTCTTTACGACGCCGGTGGCATACGTGAAATCGGCCTGGAATGCGCCGGGCTCGCCCAGTCCGCTCGGGAGATCCACCGCCGCGCGCAAGCCCGTCGCGAGGGAATTCACTTCCGCGAACAGCGTGGCAAGCTCCGGTGCCAGCGGCGGATGAAATTGAAATCCGAATACACCGTCGAGGACCAGATCGTAGGCCGCCGCGAGTTCCTCCCGGCGCACGACGGTCACGCGCGCCGGGGCAGCGTGCCTGAGCGCCTGCCACGACCGCAGCGCGAGCGGCCGGAGCCGGTGTTCGCCGGAGGCAAAGAGCACGTCGACGCGGGCGGCGGGAAAGTCCGTCGCAACGCGTTTCGCGGCGAGCAACGCATCGCCGCCGTTGTGGCCCTTGCCCGCGAGGACAAGCACGCGGCCCGCGCCGGGAAAGCCGCCGAGCTCCTGGAAATCGCGCAGCACCGCCACGCCGACAGCGTTCCCCGCCGTCTGCATGGCGCTCCACTCCTTCGCCTCGTCGCCGCCAAACAAACCGGCCTCGAATTGTTTCGTCTCGTCACACGAGAGAATGGGATGGGCACTCGTCAGCAGGGAATCGGCCGTTGCCATGGCGGCAGACTGGAGGGTGTTGCGCCGATTGGCGACCGCCTTTGTGGAACCCGAGGCGGCCAGCCGCGGAGGAAATCAGGGCGGGCACGTTCGAGCGCCCGCCCGGGTTCGAAGGCGCCCGGCCTCTGAAAACCTCACGGCCGTCTCGGCCCGGTCTCGGGCGGGGCCGGCGTCGGAAAGTTCAACGGCTCGGGCTCCGGCGCCTTCTGCAGATTGGCCGCGCGCGTTAGCCGGTCCTCGCGCATCGTTTCGGTTTCGGTGAAACGCAGCGGGCAATTCGGCGGGCCGTAATTCTCCAGCGGCAGGCGCGTGAAGCGCGGGATCGAGCGGAAGAAGAACGCTCCGGCGGCGTTGCGTGTCACCTCGTAGTGATCGGAAAATTCGTTGGTGGCGGAATTCCAGAGCGCCACCTCGGTGAGGTCGTTTTCCCAGAAAGCGAGATCGCGAAAACGCGCAAACACCGCCTCGATCGCCGCGAGGCTCGGCCGGTTGTCGAGCGCCGTGACATTGCGGAGCGGGGCGGTTGGCGCGGGCGCGGCCGACGAGGGCGCTGTCTCGCCGGGCGAAGGGGCGGGCTGCTCGTCTTTATCCGCCTGAAAACCCAGGATCGTCAGCACGCCGAGAACGAAACCGACCATGATCCACGACGGCGTTTTCGAGAGCTTCCTTTTCGCGGCCGCGGTGGACATGGGTGTTGGAGGGAAGAGCTGAGAGCCTATAGCCTAGAGCTGAGCGCCTGAGAGCCGGCGCTTCGCGCCGAAAACCGAAAGAAATCGCGATTCACAGGTTTCTGTCTCTGAGCTCTGGGCTCTGGGCTCCTTCATGCGGGTCCGGGCTGCCTGACGATGGCCGCAACCGCCATCGCCGCAACTTCGGTGTGCGAAAGCGACACGATGACGTGCGTGCCGCCGACGTGACGCAGGAGCGCCTCACCTTTTTCGTCGAGGCGTACGAGCGGTTCGTGCCGGTCGCCGTGGTAGATGGAAATGGATTTCCAGCCAAGCTCCGCCCCGATGCCGGTCGTGAAGCATTTCGAGACGGCCTCCTTGGCGGCAAACCGCGCCGCGAGGTGCGGGTGCGGATACTTGAGCGAGAAACAATAGGCGCGCTCTTCGTCGGTAAAGACGCGATTCAGGAACCGCTCGCCCTGGCGCTCGAGGACGCCGCGCACCCGCTCGACCTCGATCACGTCGCAGCCGAGACCGACCAGGATGCCGCCGGGAGGGAGTTGGATGTTCATTGGAGATTGCCCACGGAACACACGGAAAGCACGGAAACGACGAGCATTTTTCCGACCTTCCTTTCCGTGTATTCCGTGTGTTCCGTGGGCAGACAAATCAGGAGTTCATCCGCGCTTTCATTTCGCGGACGGCTTCTTCGATGCCGGTGAACAGGGCGCGGCTGATGATACTGTGGCCGATGTTGAGCTCATGCAGATGCGGCAGGGTGCGCACCTCCGCGATATTCACATAATTGATACCGTGGCCGGCATTCACCGTGAGGCCGCAATCGTGGCCGAGCGTCGCCCCCCGGCGCAGACGGGCAAACTCGGCCTCGCGCCTCGGCGTGTAGCAGGCATTTGCATACGCGCCGGTGTGCAGCTCGATCCAGGGCGAGCCGAGCTTCGCGCTCAGCTCGATCTGGTCCTCCTCGGGATCGATGAAAAGGCTCGTGATGATGCCCGCGCCGCGCATCGCTTCGACGCACGCCTGCACCCGATCGCGCAGGCCGACGACGTCGAGCCCGCCCTCGGTCGTCACCTCTTCGCGGCTTTCCGGCACGACGCAGACGGAGTCGGGCTTCAGCTTCAGCGCGAAGTCGATCATCGCCGGCGTGCAGGCCATCTCGAGGTTGATGCGCGTCTGCGCGACCTCGCGCAGACGCCACACGTCGCGCTCCTGAATGTGCCGGCGGTCTTCCCGCAGGTGGATCGTGATGCCGTCGGCACCGGCGCGCTCGGCCAGCAGGGCGAGCGTGACGGGATCGGGCTCGACAGCGCCGCCGACGGTGCGGTCGGCCTGACGGTAGCGCGCCTGCCGAACGGTGGCGCAGTGGTCGATGTTGACGCCGAGGAGGATCATACGGTGGACGGTGGACTGTGAACTGTAGACGGTAGACAGTGGACAGGAGCAAGACCGGTGCCTTTTCTTCCGTTCACCGTCTACTGTCCACCGTCCACTGTCCACTGATTCCGTGACAACTCGCCCGCCGAAACGCGAAAATCTTCTCCTCAACCTCGTCTTCAACATCGCGTTGCCCTCGCTCGTGTTGTCGAAGCTGAGCTCGCCGGAACGGCTCGGCCCCGTGGTGGCCCTCGTGGCCGCGCTCGTGTTTCCGCTCGGCTACGGCGCGTGGGACTTCGTCCAGCGGCGGCAGGCAAACTTCATCTCGATCATCGGCTTCGCGAGCGTGCTGCTCACCGGCGGCCTGGGCCTGATGAAGATCGGCGGTTTCTGGTTTGCGGTGAAGGAGGCGGCGGTCCCGCTGATGATCGGCCTCGCGGTCCTGCTCTCGATGAAAACGAAGCGGCCGCTCATCCGCCAACTCCTGCTCAACGAGCAGGTGATCGACGTGAAGAAGGTGCACGCCGCCCTCGTCGAGCGCAGCAACGAGGGCGCGTTCAACCACCTGCTCGTGCGGGCCAGTTATCTCGTGGTGGCGTCGTTTCTCGTCAGCGCCGTGCTCAATTTCGCGCTCGCGCGGTTTTTGCTGAAAAGCGCGCCCGGCTCCCCGGAGTTCAACGCCGAGCTCGCGCAGATGAACATCTGGAGCTGGCCGGTGATCGTCGTGCCGAGCACCGCAATGATGATGTTCGCGCTGTGGCGGCTGCTCGGCGGCATCAAGGCGCTCACGGGGCTCGAGCTGGAGCAGGTGTTTCACGCCCACGCGACGGAGACGGCAAAAAAATAAGGCCCGACCGGATCGGTCGGACCTCGAAGGCGAAACGCCGGAACGCGCGGGGGCAGGCCTCAGGCCTCCCGCAGATTCATCGGCACGAAGTTGCGCTGCGGATACCCGGTGTAGATCTGGCGCGGACGGTAGATCTTGAGCTTCGGGTTCGCCGCGACCTCGCGCCACTGGGCGATCCAGCCCGGCATGCGGCCGATGGCGAACATGACGGTGAACATGTTCTCGGGGATGCCGAGCGCGCGCATGATGAGGCCCGAGTAGAAGTCGACGTTCGGATACAACTTGCGGGAAATGAAGTAGTCGTCGCTCAACGCCACCTCCTCGAGCTTCATCGCGATGTTGAGGAGCGGGTCGTCCTTGATGCCGAGCGAGGCGAGCGCCTTGTAGAAGGACGCCTTGATGATCTTCGCGCGCGGATCGTAGTTCTTGTAGACGCGGTGGCCGAAGCCCATGAGACGGTCGCCCTTGCCGGACTTCGCGGCGGCGATGAATTTCGTGCCGTCGTCGCCCTCGGCATGGATCGACTTGAGCATCTCGATCACCGCCATGTTGGCGCCGCCGTGAAGCGGGCCCCAGAGCGCGTTCACGCCGGCGGAGACGGAGGCGAAGAGATTGGCGCCGGCGGAGGCGACCATGCGGACCGTCGACGTGGAGCAGTTTTGCTCGTGATCGGCGTGCAGAAGCAGGAACAGGTTGAGCGCCGACGCGACCTCGGCCGTCGGGATGTACTCGTTGAACGGCTCCGAGAACATCAGGTGCAGGAAGTTCTCGCAGTAGCCGAAATTGGGGCGCGGGTAGTTGAAGGGCTGGCCATGATTCACCCGGTAGGTGTGCGCGGCGATGGTGCGCACCTTCGAGATCGCGATCGCGGCCGCCTCGTCGAAATGCTCGAGGTCGCGCTGGTGATTGTTGCTCGCGAGGTGCGGATAATATGCGCCGAGGGCGTTGAGGGTGGCCGAGAGCACCGCCATCGGGTGAGAATCGCGGGGGAAACTCTGGATGAAGCGCAGCATGCCCTCGCGCAGCGGCGCGTGCTGGGTGAGCATGCGCGAAAACTGCGAGCGACGTTCGGCCGCGGGCAGTTCGCCATGGATGACGAGGTAAGCGGCCTCGACGAAATTGGACTTCTCCGCCAGCTGCTCGATCGGGTAACCGCGGTAACGCAGGACGCCGACCTCACCGTCGATATAGGTGATCTTGCTCAGACACGAGCCGGTGTTGCCGAAGCCATCATCGTACGTGATGTAGCCCGTGTCCTGCCGCAGCTTTGAAATGTCGATGGCCTTCTCCCCTTCGGAGCCGGTGATCACCGGCAGCGTGAGTTCCTTGTTGTCGACTTTCAGGGTAGCGGTATTGGCCATATATTGCCGCAACAGGAGCAAAATTCGCTCCGCTTGCAAAGCAAAGTCGCCCTGAATCCTCCCCTAAAGCGAGCAATAAGTGAGCACGCCGGGAATGGTTAGAAATCCGAATCTTCGGCCTTCAACCCGCCGCGACGCTCAACCCCATCGCCGCGACCGCGACGAAGTTGCGGTAGATCTGGAGACCTTTCGCCTGGCTCTTCTCCGGGTGAAACTGCGTGGCGAAGCAGCGTCCGCGGCCGATCGCGGCGGTGAAAGGACGGCCGTAGTCGCACTCGGCCAGCACCAGGCCCCGGTCGGCCGGCTCACAGTAATAGCTGTGCACAAAGTAGAACGCCTCGCCCTCCGCGTGCAGCCCCGCCTGCAGCGGCGACGCCGCCTGGACGAAGCGCACGGTGTTCCAGCCCATGTGGGGGATCTTGAACCCAGGCGGCAGGCGAAAGCGGACGACACGGCCCGGAAAGATGCCCAGACCCTCGATGTTGCCCTCCTCCGATGTCTCGAACAGCGCCTGCATGCCGAGGCACACCCCGAGGAACGGCCGGTCGTCGGCGATCCACGCCCGCACCGTGTCGGCCAGACCCGTCGCGCGCAGCGAGGCCACGCA
>DASWVO010000438.1:0-2963 GCA_036406235.1 Opitutaceae bacterium | reverse complement strand
GATAAAGCAGAGGAGCCGGGTGGAGGAGCCGGCGCTCAGCTGGTCCGGGAGGAAGAAGACGGTGGCGGCAACGTCGCGGCAGGTGCAGTGAATCTCGAAGCCGAGCGCGCCGGTCAGGACGGAGGGCAGACGCGGCAGCAGGGTGTCGTGGCGCACGCGCGCGAACACATACAAACAGGCCCAGAGGGAAAGCGCGCCTAGGACGAGGGCGCAGAGGCCGGACAAAATCCGGTGCTCTTGCAGCCAGAGGAGCCGGCCGATTCCGGCGGCGGAAAAAGCGCAAAAGATAGCAACGAAGAGCGTGAACGGGCCGCGCCGGTGGCGGGGGCCCGTGTCCGGCGTGGAGTCGGCCGGCTCGGCCACAAGGGCGGAGAGTGCAGGCATGGCGGGAGAGGACGGCGCGTCAGAGGGCGCGATGGCGGAGGTAGCCCGTGCGAGCGGCGTGTAGCAGGCCGAGGAGGACCACCGATTTCACGAGCGCGCCGGACATCAGGACGCGCGGTTCGATGAGCCCGATCACCGCCTGGCAGGCGACGTAGACGAGCAGGGCGACGAGAGCGGCCCGAAACGGCGCGAAGTGAGCCCACGCCCAGAGCAAGAGAAGACCGGCGGAGAGGGCGAGGGAGATGCCGAAGTAGGCCGCGGGATGCAGCGCCGAGTGGAGCGGGGCGAGGTCGAACAGCGAGTGATTGATCCAGACGTAGAGGGGAAACAGGGCGGTGAAGAACTGGACGAGGCCGGCGACGAGGATCCATTCGCGGCCGGATAGGAGCTGTTGTTCGTACGCGGAGCGACTTTGCGCGGCGCGGAGCTGGTGGAACAGGTTGGGGGTGATCATGGGTAGGAAGCGGAAGGCTGAAAAACGGGGAATGTCGTGCCGAGCGCCTCGCCCGCTTCGCACAGGGCGAGGCAAAACCCGACGAAGCGTGGCAGCTCGCGACGTTCCAGCGGGCGTACCAGCTCGTTGCAGACCGACCGAAAATGGGAGTCCACAGCGCTGGCTACCGCCCACCCGGCCGGGGTCAGGCGGATATGGACGATCCTCCGCTTGCCCGGGTCGCGCTGGCGCTGAACCCAGCCATGATGCTCCAAGTCGTCGACGATGTCCGTCATCGAGGACCGGCTGACGCAGACACGGGAAGCGAGTTCGGAGGGCAGGCAGGGGATCGGATGACGGCTCGCGAGCGTGGTGAGCGTCAAAAACCGGTGGCCGTTGAGCCCGCAAGGCTTATAGAGCTGGTCGAGCGTCATACGCAGGTAGTCCAACGCGGCAAACATCACGATGACCGACCGCATCGTTCCCTCTCCGCCGGTCGGGATGGCCGGCGGGCCAAAGGAAGGGGTGAGCGAGGGCAGGGGGAGCATCGATTTCAACCACGGTTCACTTCGGACGCTGCGGCATCGGCCTCTTGCCAGCCGCCACCGAGCGCCGCGTAGAGCGCGGTGAGGTTGGTCAGGCGGGCGAGGCGGGCTTCGATGAGGGATTGTTCGGCGCTGAACAGCTCCTGCTGTGCGAGCAGCACGACGAGGAAGCTGTCGGTGCCGGCTTCGAAGCGCTGGTTCGACAACTCGTAGCGGCGTCGCGCGGCGCCCACGCGCGCCTCCTGCGCGGCGATTTGCGTGGCGATGGTGGCGCGCACCGCGAGGGCGTCGGCCACCTCGCGGAACGCGGTCTGGATGGCCTTCTCATAATTCGCGACCTCGATCCTCTGCTCCGTCCACGCGACGTCGAGGCGCGCCTTGTTGCGGCCGGCGGCGAAGATCGGCAGCGTGATCGACGGTGCAAAACTCCACGCGCCGGAGCCGTTCTCGAACAGGTCCGACAGCTCGGCGCTCGCCGTGCCGCCGAAGGCCGTGAGGCTCACCGAGGGGAAGAACGCGGCGCGGGCGACGCCGATGTTGGCCTGCGCGGCCCGGAGCGTGTGTTCCGCCGACCGGATGTCGGGCCGGCGCGTGAGGAGATCGGAAGGCAGCCCCGCGGGGAGGTCGTCGATGAGCTGCTGCGTGGCGAGCACGCCGGCCGGCGGCAGCTCCGCCGGCAGAGGCGCGCCGATCAAAAGGACGAGCGCGTTTTGCGCCTGCGCCCGCTGTTGCTCGAGCAGGGCGACGCTCGCCCGGTAGGACTCGCGCTGCGCTTCCGAGGTGCGCAGGTCGAGCTCGGAGCTGACGCCGGACTCGAACGTCTGCCGGTTCAGTTCAAAGGATCGCTCGGCAACCGCCAGTGTTCTTCGCGCCAGCACGAGCTGTTCGTCGGCCGCGAGGAGCGCGAGGTATTGCCGGGCCACGGCGGAAATCAGGCTGATCCGGGCGCTGAGGCGGGCCTCATCAGTGGCGAGGTATTGCTGCAGCACCTGGTCGCGCAGGCTGGCGACGCGACCGAAGAAATCGACCTCGTAGGACGGCATCTGCACGCCCACCTGGTAACTGCTGCTGGTGAGCGGCTGGCCGGTGGTGTTGAGATCGCCGGGCGTGCGCTGGCGCGCACCGTCGCCGGTGGCGTCGAGGCTCGGGATCAGCGCGGTGCGCTGGATGCGGTAGAGCGCGCGCACGCGCTCGACGTTGAGCGCGGCGACGCGAAGGTCACGGTTGTGCTCGAGCGCGAGCTCGATGAGGCGCTGGAGCCGCGCGTCGCCGAAGAACTGCCGCCACGCGAGATCGGCGGCCGGCGTGCGATCCGCCGCGGCGGAGGCGTAGCTATTCGCCGGATACGCATCGGCGATGGGCGCGGCTGGGCGGTGGTATCTGGGCGCCAGACTGCAGCCGGCCAGCAGCACGGAAGCGGCGAGAGGAAGGGAAAGGCGGTGAGGCATGGAAAGGGGATTTCTCAATCGGCCGCGGGATCCTTCGGCCCGGCGACATGGAGTGGTTTCACTTTGAAGAAGCGGGTGACGACCACGTAGAAGACGGGGATGAGGAAGATCGCGAGCACGGTGGCCGCGATGACGCCGCCGAGCACGCCGGTG
>DASWVO010000437.1:0-17910 GCA_036406235.1 Opitutaceae bacterium | reverse complement strand
ACGCGACGAAGTGGAGCTCGTCGGCGTGGCCGTTGCGGCGGGCCAGCGTGGCCGGCAGTTCCCGCGGCGGGCGGACGTTGCTCCTCCGGGTCATGCGCGCCGCTGGCAACGCCGCGGCCGCAAGCGTCTCCGCGGCGTGGCCCTGCGTCGCCCCGCCGTCGGCGCCCGTCGCCGACGCCCCCGCGAGCGCCTCGAGATCCGACACGGCCTTTCGGAGCAGTCCGGCCTGGCCGTTCAGCGCTTCCGTCGCGCTGGCGGTCTCCTCCGCGCTGGCCGCGTTCGACTGGGTCACTGTGTTCATCTGGCCGACGGCGGTATTGATTTGCGCAATACCTTCGCTCTGCTCCGCGGACGCCGCGGCGATCTCGCTCACGCCGCGATCGAGCTCGCGAACCTGCTCCTGGATGGAGGCAAAGGTCTTCGCGAGGTCCTCGCTGATCGCCATGCCCTGATGGCTGCGGGCGGTTGAATCTTCGATCTTGGCCGCGGTTTCCCGGGCGGCTGCGGCGCAGCGTTGCGCGAGTGCCCGTACCTCGTCGGCGACGACGGCGAAGCCGGCGCCCGCCTCCCCGGCACGGGCGGCCTCGACGGCGGCGTTGAGCGCCAGGATGTTGGTCTGAAACGCGATTTCGTCGATCGTCTTGAGAATCTTCGTGATGTCCCCGCTCGCGCTCTGGATTGCCTGCATCGCCGTGAGCATCGTGCTCATCTGGTCGGCGCCGCTGTCGGCGGAGCTGCGGGTGCGTGCGGCTGCCTGCTGCGCCTGCGACGCCGTTTCGGCGTTGCGCTTGGTGATGCTCGCGAATTCCTCCAGCGAAGAGCCGGTCTCCTCGAGCGAGGCCGCCTGCTCGTTTGCACCCTCGGCCAGCGTCAGGCCCGCGGCCGCTATCTGCCTGGCGGAAGCGGAGACCTGTTCGGCCCCCTGCGACACCGTATTGACGACCCGCGCCAGGGCGGTGTTGGTGCGCGATACCAGCAGGTAGCTGACGAGCACGCCGGCGAGGAGCGCGGCCAGCCCCGCGCCGAGGACAATCCGCTCGGTGGATGCGACCAGCGCGCCGGATCTGAGCGAACTCTCCTGCGCCTGGCGCCGATTGAACTCCGCCAAGGTCTCGCCTGCCTGGGAATAGACGGTGAATGCGGGCCGCAGTTCGTCCAGCACGGCCTCGGCGGCAGCGGGAGCGGTTTCAAGGGCTTCGAAGAAACGCAGGCGGATCTCGACGAAAGTTTCGCGACGGGCGATGAGCTCGCGGAACAGCCGCCGGCCTTCCTCGGAGCGAATGGTCTTCTCGTAGCGGGCCATCGCATCCGTGATCACCTTCGCAAGGTCGTCGATCTCCTGCCGCAGGCCCTTGCGGCCCGCCTCGTCGGCGCGCAGCATTCGCACGACGCGGAGCTCGGACTCGGCGAGATTGGCGGTGATCACCGACATGTACACGATGCCGGGCAGCGAGTCGTCGGCGATCGATCGGTTGATCGTTTGAATGGCGCGGACCCGCAGCAGCGCCAGCGTGCTGATCGCGGCCAGCGCGAGCAGGAGGAAGGCGACCAAAAGATACACCCGGCGGCCGATCGTCAGTTTTGTCATGAGGGCGCCGAGTGTACCGGCCCCGCGTCCTCCCGTCGCGAGAGCAGTACTACTCAACCCGTCCCGGCTGCGTCCGTGGCTCCCGCGTCCGCCTGCGCGTCCGACGGGCGGGTGGGCCGGGCCAGTCCGACGGCCCGCCAGAGCGTCTGCCGGTAGACCGGTTTCTCGACGTAATCGTCGAAGCCGCTCGCTGCGCACTGCACCCACAACTGTGCGCGATCATAGGCCGAGAACGCCACCAGCCGGCAGTCTCGCGACGCCTCCGTGCCGGTCCAGGTTCGCACCGTCCGGGCCACCGCAAAGCCGTCGATGTCCGGCAGCTCCAGGTCGACCAGCGCAACGTCGAAGCGGGTGTGCGCCAGCGCCGCGAGCGCCGCCTGCGCGTCGTCGACCACGACCAACTCCGCGCCGCGCCCCCGGAGGAGGCTGCGCAGGATTTCCTGGTTCGCCGGGTTGTCGTCGACCGCGAGGATGCGGATCGCGATCGCCGCCGGGCTGGCCGGCGTTGCGGCCGGCTCCGCCAGCGGCGCGTCGGCCCGTCGCACGACGATCGTGAAGAAAAACTCCGCCCCGGCGCCGGCTTCGCTGCGCACCGCGAGCGTGCCGCCAAACAGGTTCACGAGCCGGCGGCTGATGAAAAGGCCGAGGCCGGTGCCGGGCGCGGACGGCCCCGCTCCGTCGCCGAGTTGGGCGTACGGCTGAAACAGGCGCACCTGCAGCGCGGTCGGAATCCCCGGTCCGGTGTCGGTGACGCTGAAACGCAGCGCCGACGTCGTTTCCGTCTGGCACTGGTGTTCGACGCGCAGGCAGACACGGCCCGCACGCGTGAACTTCAGCGCGTTGCCCACGAGGTTGATCAGCACCTGTTGCAGGCGCGCGGAGTCGGTCTCGAGCCACAGCGGCCGCGGCGCGAAGAGCTCCAGATCGAGCCGCAGGCCTTGCTGCTCGGCGCGCAGCGCGAACAAATCGCACACCGCCTGGCACAACGCGCCGAGCTCGACCGCCGAAAAGCGCAGCTCGAGCCGGCCTGCCTCGGCGCGCGAGAGATCAAGCAGGTCGTTCACCACGGTGAGCAGGCGATGGCTCGAGGTGCGAATCGTCTCGATCCGTGCTGCCGCCTCCGGGGGCGGCAGGTCGCTCGCCAGTGCGTCGGCGAGCCCGATGATCGCGCCGAGCGGAGTGCGGATCTCGTGACTGGCCATGGCGAGAAAGTCGGTCTTCGAGCGGCTCGACGCCTCGGCGTGCCGCCGTGCCGCCTCGGCCTCGGCGGTGCGCTCGGCGACGCGCTGGTCGAGTTCCTGATTCGCCTGCTGCAGCATTGCGTAGGTGCCCTGCAGCCGCGTCGCCAGCCGGTTGAAGGCATGCAGTGCGGTCCACAGCTCACGGGGCGCTTCGTCGATGCGGACGTCGATCGGGGCCACGGTGCCGAGCGCTGCCTGCTGGTGCGCCCCCTCGGCGAAGCGCTCCAGCGGGAGCGCGACCTGGCGGCGCGCGGTGCGCGCGACCCACGTCGCCGCGGCGAGGATACACGCGGCCACGCCGCCGAACAGCGCGTAGACCCACGCGGCTCCGGCCAGCCCCGCCAGCAGCGGCCGCTGCGCGATCACGACGACGCCGCTGCCTTTCGCCCGGCTCGCGTAGGCGGTGACCCGCGTCGTGCGACCGTCGGGTCCGGTTTGATTGAAATGCGACGGGGAGGCTTCGCCGGCGCCCGCCAGCAACGCGCCTTGAGGATACCGGCTCAACCGTGCGAGCGGCGGGATCCTCAGCGAGGGGTCCGCATAGATGACGCGCCCGGTCGAATCGGCGAAGATCAGGGCTACCTCCGCGTTTTCCGGCCGGTTGTCGACGATGCGCCGGGCGAAGTCATGCACTTCCAGCGACGCTTCGACCACGCCGGCGAACTTCCCCGCGGGATCGCGCCAGGGCGCGCTGATGGCCACGATCACATCATCGCCGAAGCCCCGGCCACGAAACACGCCGGAGACAAACCCGGCGTCCAACTCGCGCGCCCGCAGGAAGTAGTCCCGGTCCGCCACGGAGACACTCGCCGCCGGCGCGATCCCGCCCGCGGGCGCGGCGTGCGTCACCCAGCCGTCCGCATCGGTCGCGATCATGGTGAGGAACGCCGGGTGCGCTCGACGGGTTTCCTCGAGGAGGGCCGTTGCGTCGCCCCCGCGGCTGAGCGTGTTGGCGGAGGCCTCGACCGCCGCCTGGTGCAACTGGAGAAACAGACCCAGCTGCTGCGAAAGACGCTGCCCGGTCTCGACGAGGACGGCCCGGTCTTCGCGCTCGCAGTAGGCGCGCAACAGCACCGAGACGCCGACGCCGACGAGCAGCAGGGGCGCCGTCGCGAGGACGAAGACGGAGTGAAAGGTCAGATCCCGCATCGACCGGTGGGCGATGGCGCGATCGTCCAGCCAGGCGGCGAGGCGCGTGTGCTGCAGCAGGAAGGCGGCGATCGCCACGGCCGCCAGCTGGCTGACGAACTGTTTCCCCGCGATGATCGCGACGATCTCCAGGGGATGGCCGCCGATGCCGTGGAGGAGCGCGGCGGAGACGGGAATGCCGGCCGCCCCCCAGAAGATCGCATCATACAGGATCGCGGGCCGTTTCCAGCGACGCGCGGCGAAACCCAGCCACGCGGCCTCGGCCGTCGCCAGCAGCACGACGAAGGGATGGTTGAAGGTGAACAGAGTCGCCGCCATCGCCAGCGCCGCCGCGAGCGGGCCCCAAGGCAGCGGCAAGAGCAGCACCAGCGGCATGTAGACGAAGGGCGCCAGGAAAAAGTGCGCGCCGCCGGGCAGCACGATCGGGATCGTGTTGAGCCCGGCGGCGAGCAGCACGAGAAGCGCCGCGCGGAAAGGATGCCGCAGCGCGCCACTCATCCTTCGGCTCCAGCCAGGGCCGCCGCCTGGGGCGAGCGCTCGCGTTCGCCGCCGCTTGCCGCCCGCGGCAGCCGGACGTAAAACGTGGCGCCGGCGCCGGCGACGCCCTCGGCCCAGATGTGGCCGCCATGCAGGCTCAACAGGCGGGCGACGAGCGAAAGTCCCAAGCCGAAGCCGTCGGAGGACTCCGCACCGGGCAGCCGCGAGAACTCGCGAAACAGCTTCTCGGCGTCGCGCGCGTCAAACCCCACGCCGTTGTCGCGCACGAAGAGCACCGGCCCTTCTTCCGACTCGATGGCGCCGACTTCCACCAGGGGCTCGGCGCGATGCGAGGAGTATTTCACCGCGTTTACGAACAGATTGTAGAACACGCGCTCGAGCAGCACGGCGTTCACACCGACGGGCGGCAGCGCCCCGATTTCGAACCGCGGCGCCGGTCGCGGAAACAGCTCCCGCATGCGCGTCGCGAGCTTCTGCAGCACCGGCGTGGGGTCGACGGCGACCTCGGCGGCGCAAGGATCGCCGGCGTGCTCCGCCTCCGCCAGCCGCAGCATGTTCTCGATGAGCTCGTCCATCATCTCGGTGGCATCGTACATCGTGCCGATCATCGGGGCCGCGCCGCCGTCGAGCGGCACCAAGCCGTCGCGCAGCAGCGAGAGGTAACCCTTCAGCACCGCCAGCGGCGAACGCAGGTCGTGCGAGACGAACTTGGCGTAGGACATCAGCAGGCCGTTCGCCTCCTCGAGCTGGCGCGTGCGCGCGCGCACCTGGGTTTCCAGTTCGGTGTTCATCCGCGCCAGCGCCTCGCGCGCCCGCGTCTCCGCCGTGCGGTCTTCGCACACAAACATCACGGTCGGCGCCGCCTGGTCCGGAGTCATCACCGCCTGCACTTGGTAGATACGTTCCCCGGCGCCATGGCCCCGGCGCACCTCGCCGGTCCTCGTGGCCTCGCCGGCCAGCGCCCCGGCCAGCAGGGCCCTCAGCACGGCCGCCGCCGGTGCCTCGAACGACGCGTAGAACCACTCGCCCACGTTGAGCTCCTGCGCCCTCGCATTGGCCGCGAGCACGCGCCCCTGCGAGTCGACGACCACGATGGCGGCGGGCGTCGCCGCAAACAGGCCCTCGAAGCGCGCGCGCTGCTCCGCCAGCAGGCGGAAGCGGTTGAGCGACGTCACGGTGCGCACCCGGGCGCGCAACTCCTCGCGGCCGCAGGGCTTGGTCACAAAATCATCCGCTCCGGCGCGCAAGCCCTCGATCCGTGAGGCTTCGTCGCCGAGCGCCGTGATGAGAATGATCGGAATGCGCCCGATCGCCGGATCGCTCCGGATCTGGCGCGTGACGGCAAAGCCATCCATGCCGGGCGTCATGACGTCGAGCAGGATGAGGTCGGCCTGCTCGCGGCGCGCCGTCGCCGGCGCCTCGCGGCCTTCGTCGAGCAGGAGGAGTTGGTAGCCCTCGTCGCCGAGGCAGGCTTCCATCGTCAAAAGGTTGGCGGGATCGTCGTCGACGATCAGGATCTTGGGGATCATAAAACGGCGCCGGTGAGGCGGTGAATGCGCTCGGCGAGCGCTTGCAGCGAAATGGGTTTCGACAGGTGGGCCGTCGCGCCCGCCTGCCGGCAGCGCTCGGCGTCGTCGGCGCCGGCCAGCGCCGTCGCCGCGAGGATCGGCACGTCGCGTCCGCCGGGCGTCGACCGCAGGCGCGCGATCAGCTCGAGCCCGCTCATGTCCGGCAGGGCGATGTCGACGATCACCAGCCCGGGATTGACCGCGGGGATCGCCGCCAGCGCCGCGGCGGCGTTGTCGCAGCGCCGCACTTCGAAGCCGTGGCGCCGCAGGTAATCGCCGACCAGCGTGTGTTGGTTCGGGTCGTCGTCGACCAGCACCACGCGCCGCGGGCTCGGCGCGTCCGCAGCCGGCGCGGGAAGACGGCTGACCGACGCCGGCAGCTCGATCGTGAACGTGCTGCCCTCGCCCGGCGCGCTCCGCACCGCCACGCCGCCGTGGTGCAGCCGCACGATGCGATCGACCAGCGTCAGCCCCAGGCCCGTGCCGCCGAAGCGACGCGCCAGGGTGGCATCCACCTGATACGCCGGCTCGAACAGCCGCTCGAGCTTGTCCGGAGGGATGCCGATGCCTGTATCCGATACAGCGATACGCACCGCCCCGCTTTCGAGCTGCTCCAGCGTGAGGGCGATCCGGCCGGCCTCGTGGGAGAACTTGATCGCGTTGCCCACCAGGTGATGCAGCGCCTGCTGGAGCCGGCGTTCGTCGGCGGTGACCATGACCGGGCGCGGCGGGAGCTGGAGCGCCACGGTCAGCCGCTTTGCCCGCAGGTCCCGTTGTGCCGACTCAAGCGCCGCCGAGCAGATCGAACGCGCGTCGAACGGCTCCGCCGCCAGCGTCATCCGCCCCGCGTCGAGTCGCGCGAGATCGAGCAGGTCGTTGATGTGTGCGAGCAGTTGCCGGCCGCTCGAAAAAATGATCGCGAGATAACGGCGGGTGCGCTCGGGGTCGAATGGCGCGCCACTCTCGAGCAGCGATTCGGAGAGGCCGATCACGGAGTTGAGCGGCGTGCGCAGCTCATGGCTCATCGTCGCGAAGAACTCGCTCTTCGTGCGGTTGGCCGCTTCCGCCGCGGCGCGCGCGGCGAGCAACTGCGCCTGGAGGGCTTTGGCGGCGGTGACGTCCGTCAACGTTCCGACTGCGCCCTGCCAGGTGCCCGCGGCATCGTGTCGGGCCCGGGCGCTTACGAGCATCCAACGCGTGCCGCGGTCGGCCGTCCGGAAACGCACCTCCCGCCGCAGCGTCACTTCCGCGGCGGAGCGCAGCAGCGTCCAGTCCGCCGCGAGTTGCCGCCGGTCGGCGCGGTGCACAAAACGGATCGCATCGCGTCCCAGGCACGGCGACACCGGCCAGCCCAACTGCTCCTGCCAGGCGGGGTTCAGGAAGGTCCATCGGCCTCGTGCGTCGCAGCGGAACACCACATCGTGCAGGCCGTTGACGATTTCCCGCAACTCCGCGGCCCTGGCCGCGTCATCGGCCATGGCGTCTGAGCAGGAAAGACCGGTGGGCATGGTGCGGGGCTGGCAGGCGCAGGCGTTCAGCCGCTGCAGACCCCGGCCGACGGCACCTCGACGAGCCCCAGCCGCACGGCGTGGAGCGTGAGCTGGGCGACGGAGTGCAGCCCGGTGCGGCGCACGATGCTCGCACGATGATTCTCGACCGTCCGCACGCTGAGCGAAAGCCGCCGCGCGATCTCCTTGGAGGAGAGTCCCTCGGCGAGGAAGCGGAGCACGTCGCGCTCCCGGGGCGAGAGCGTTGTGGAGGACGGCTCGGGCCGGTCGGTTTCGATCGAGGCGCGCCGCTGGAGCGCGCGGGTCACCGCGGGGCCGAGCCAGGCTTTTCCCTGGGCAACGGCGCGGAGCGCGGCCGTGAAATCGCTGAAATTGGCCGTCTTCTCGATGTAGCCGGTGGCACCCGCGGCGAGCGCCTCACGCACGGCGAGGTCGGTCGTGTTGGCTGAAAACACCAGGACGTAGGGCGGGGGATCGATCCGCACGGAGCGGAGAAATTCGAGGCCGAGCCCACTGAGGAGCATCCAGTCGAGCACGACGACCCGCGGTCTGCTCGCCTGCGCAACCCGCAGCGCCTCATCGACATCGCCCGCCTGGCCGACAACCGTAAACTCCGGCATCGCCGCCACGAAGGAGGTCAGCAACTGGCGGATCGCCGTCTGATCTTCCACGATCATGACGCCAGTCTTCGCGGCGGTGGAGTGGGGATCAGAGGGCATGTCCCATACTACGGCATCCCCGGGCGCAGCATGAATGCGTAGTTCTCGCTATCCCTCGCCCGCCGCCGTCGGCGGGCCCCCGCCCGGGTCGTCTGGCAAGGCGCCAGGCCGCATTTTCGGCGGTGGTATCCTTCCAAGGCCCTTCGTGCGCTCCTCTCCCGTCGAGGGCGGCGGCTCCCGTGCCCGCGGTCGCGGAGTTGAACTGTTTATTATCCCGCTTCTCCCGGCACGGCGGCGGCCTTTTGCAGCGTAGTTGTACACTCCCGCGGTGCGTAAATAAAGGGGGCCGCCCGGGGATTTATCCGAGGAGCGGCACCGTTTTCTTTCCCGTATTTTCGCGGGTTTATTTAGGGATAATACAGCACTTAGTAATCACATCGTAAAAGCCTGGTCTTCGACCAGAAACCAATGAAGTTGAGCGGACGCACGCCGTTAATCAGCGGCGATGATCACACGACGTTCCTCCAAAAAACGGACTCTCCTGTCACTCAGCGCCGCGGTTCTGCCGCTGTTCGCGCTCGCGACGCCTGCCTCGGCAGCGACGTCGCTCTCCCAGTTCGGGATCACCTGGACCTTCGACAAGGACTACCCGAGCGGTCAGTTCGCCAACGGCGACTACTGGGTCGTGGGCCCGGTGAAGATCGTTTCCATTTCCCCCAAGTCCACCACGGCGTCGGGCCGCACGATCAACGGCTCGATGGTCAACCCGGCTGTGGGCAAGGCCCAGGGCTACGACAGCGCCACCTACGCCAACTATGGCACCAGCTACTCGGGCAATGTGGCCGCCGGTGTTTCCTCCACGAGCCCCCTCACGCTCAACGCCGGCTCTTCGCTCGTCTCCTCGATCAGCAATTCGACCGCCGGTGCCCGCCCCCAGCTCACGAGCGCGGCGATCCTCACGGTTTTGCCCAGCGCGGCCCCGGCCGGCAGCTTCCGTCCTCCCTACACCGGCACCGACAAGACCCTGCGTTGGAACAAGAGCCAGTTGAAGTACAGCCTCCTGCGCTCCCTGCCCAAGGTCGCTAATACGCCCGCTCTCTCGACGGTCGAGGCCCGCTTCGAGCGTCCCTGGCTCGAGCACAATCCGGACTGGACGGGTCGCTACATCCACCCGAGCGGCAACATGCCCGACTACGGCCGTGACATGGCGAACACCCTTGCCGAGGGCCTGCTCTCCCTGCACCTCGACTACACCGCGGCGCAGAAAGAAAAGCTCCTCATCCGCCTCGTGCAGTATGGCATCGACGTCTACGGCGTCGCCAAGGCCGGTGGCACCTGGCAGGATCTCGGCGGCCACAATCAGGGCCGCAAGATGCCGATGGTGCTGGCTGGCATGATGCTCGGCGACAGCAACATCCTCGCGCTGGCCGACGGCTCCAAGAAGATCTTCCAGGAAGACCGCCAGACGTGGTACGTCACCACCGCCGATGTCGGTCGCACCCTCTACACCGCGGACGGCCGTCCGCGTGAGAAATACATCTCCGCCGACGTCGGCATCGCCGAGTGGGGCGAACAGCACACCCGCCAGCCCAACCGTGACGGTCGCAACTGGGACGCCTATTATCGCGATGTCTGCGGTCACTCCTTCCTCGGCCATGCGCTCGCGGCCCGTCTGATGAAGGCCGAAACGCAGTGGGCCTGGGCTCCCTTCCTCGACTACGCCGATCGCTACTGGGCGAAGGAAAAGGCCAGCGCCACCGGCGTCGGCAATGCGATCCGCCCCTTCATCCACGCCATGTGGACCGCCCACCGCAACGCCACCTCCGGCTCCTACACCGAAGACAATGTCGCGGTCGAGCAGCTCTGGCAGAACAGCGCCTTCGCCGCCCAGTCCGGCACCTTCACGCTCGCCTACGACATGGTGGCCTCGCAGCTCAACATCGACGGCGTGACCGGCCTCTCCAGCGGCGTCGCCGATGCCTACACCGATCTCGCCGCCACCGTGCGCTTCAACACCTCGGGCAAGATCGACGCCCTCAACGGCACCGCCTACCAGGCCGCCAGCTCGCTCTCCTACACCGCCGGTGTCACCTACCGCGTCGTCATGACGGTCGACGTCGCCGCCAAGCGCTACTCGGCCAGCGTCACGCCCGCCGGCGGCAGCCCGGTGACGATCGCCAGCAACTACGCCTTCCGCTCGACCTCGACGGCGACCTCCCTCAACAACGTCGGCTTCACCACGACCGCCGGCGCCATCTCCGTGCTCAACGTCGCCCTGCAGACCCCGGCCCCGGCCCCGACGCCCGAGCCGACGCCGGAACCCGCTCCGACGACGCCCGATTCCGGCACCACGTATGTCTCGACGGCCGCCTTCCAGAACATCCCGGTCGCCGTGCAGAAGGGCATCTTCACCCTCAACTTCGACGTCACGCCCTCCGCGCTGGGCATCGATGCCGTCACCGGCCTCTCCAACGGCGCGGCGGACGCCTACGCCGACCTCGCGACCACGCTGCGTTTCTCGAAGACCGGCTACATCGACGCCCGCCACGGGACCGGCTTCAAGGCCGCCACCTCGCTGAAGTACGTCGCCGGGGTCAAATATTCGGTCCAGATGACGGTCAACGTCACGAAGCGCACCTACTCGGTGAAGGTGACGCCCGCCGGTGGCAGCACCGTCACGATCGCGACCGACTGGAAGTTCCGCGACACGCAGGCGACGGCTACGCAGTTGAGCTCGGTGGGCTTCACCGCCAGCAAAGGCAGCCACAAGCTCGCGAACGTCGTCCTCGTCGGCCAGTAATCCGGCCTTCCCATCCACCCAAACCACAAACCCGGGCCCGCAAAGCCCGGGTTTTTTGTTGCCCGAAACGTCCGAGTCCAGAGGTGAACGAACGTGGCCAGTGGGTTTTACGCCTGACGGTTCGAAGGCCCTTCCCGTGGCGGGAAACCGAGTCTCCGAATCGCCAAACGCCGGTTCTTCGTTCCTTTCGTAATCGTTGGCGACGCTACCCTGCGTGCACCCGTTCACACACCCGCCCCTTCCCATGATCACGATCTCGAGCAGCGCCATTCCCTGTTTCGACGACATCGCCGGGTTGTATGCCGCCGCGCACCTCGGCCGCACCCCGGTTTCCGCCGACTTCGATCTCCTCACCCTGGATGCGGCTGCCCCGCGCGCGTGTGGGACGGCGCCGGGCCCGCATCGTCGCGGCTTTTTTCAACTCACGTATCGGGAGCACGCGCAGAACGAAGACGACGACGTGATGACTGCGGCCGCGCCGGAGCAGGTGCTGCCGCGGGCCGACTACCTGCGGCCGGGCTTCGCGGGCCAGCGCGTCCATACGCTTCTCTTTAAAAGCTCCGTCGTCGCTCACCAGCTTGCCGCGCCGGCCAACGAGTTTCCGTTCTTCTGCCTGCCCGCCAGCCTGGAGCTTCCCGTGTCCCGCCAGGCGCGCAGGCGACTCCTCCCGCAGCTTCAAGCCCTCGCGGCCGCCGCGCGCGACGACAGTCCCTACCGCGCCAAACGCCTCTCTGCGCTGCTCACGGCCCTGTTGTATGACGTGCGCTGGATCCATGAGCAGGCCGAGTCGGCCGCGACCGTCCACCGGCTCTGCACCCAACTCGCCTGCCGCTTCGACGAGATCGTCCTGCAGCACCTCCGCACGCATCGCACGGTCGAGGACTACGCCCGGTTGCTGCACGTCTCCGCCGATCACCTCAGCGCCGAGATCAAGGAGAAGACCGGCCGGAATGCCCGCGACATCATCGCCGAACGCCTGATCACGGAGGCCCGGCACCTGCTCACCTACAGCGAACTCAACGTGAGCGAGATCGCAGCCCATCTCGGCTTCGATGAGCCGACGCATTTCACCCGGTTTTTCAAACGCCACACACAGGTGGGCCCGCAGGAATTTCGTCGGCGTATCCTGGAAGTGGCGACAGCGCAAAGCGCCTCCGCGTCGCACGAAAGATCCCGCGCCGCCGGATAAGAGGGCGTCTGAAAAGCCCGGAGGCATTCCGCCGGATTTTGTAGACGCCCTCTCAGCTCGAAGCAGGTAGCCGCCGCGCCTCTTCGACGTTCTCTCGCCGGGACGTTTCGGAGAGGTGGTTGCCGATCGACCCTGCGTTGGCGCCGTATTTACATTTTAAGGCATCAAAGCGGCACCGCCCTCCGCGTTGTATTCGATGATTTGATCCAAGTTTCTCCGCGTCCATCCGCGGTTGAACCGAACTTTCCGCGGGCCCCCGGAGATTGGTCAGCTTCTCCCGGCAGGTGGTTAACGGATTCCGGCCGCGTTCTGGAAAAATACCGGGGTTCACCAACCCCTGCATCCACATCATGAATACTGCCACCGTCATCGGACTCGGAAACATGGGGACGACGCTCGCCCGCCTGCTCCTCCGCGCGGGCTACCGCGTCACCGTCTGGAATCGCTCCCGCGACAAAGCCGCCGCGCTGCTCCAGGAAGGCGCCCGCCTCGCCGATTCCCCGGCCGGCGCCGTCAACGCGAGCCCGCTCGTCATCATCTGCGTGCTCGATTACGCGGCGACCCGGGCGATCCTGTCGCATCCCGACGTCGAGGCTGCGCTCGCCAGCCGCACGCTCGTGCAGCTCACGACCGGCAGTCCGCGCGAGGCGCGTGAACTCGAGGCTTGGGCTCATGGCCACGGCGCGCGTTACCTCGACGGCGCGATCCAGGCCGCGCCGGCCGAGATGGGCCAGCCCGGCACGACGATCCTCGTGTCGGGCGCACGCTCCGCCTACGAGCTCGTCGTGCCCACGCTGGCGTTGTTCGGCGGCGGACTGACGTATCTCGGCGAGGCGATCGGAGCCGCCGGGACGATGGATCTCGCCACGCTCTCCTACGTCTACGGAGCGAGCCTTGGCTTCTTCCACGGCGCACGCATCATCGAGCACGAAGGCTTCGCCGTCGAAAACTACGGGGACATCGTGGAGAAAATCACGCCCGCCTTCGGCACGTTCTTCAAGTATGAAGCCGGGGTGATCAAGAGCGGCGACTTCCGGGTGACCGCGAGTCCGATGTCGATCTCGATCGAAGCGACCGAGCGCATCCTGGCGGCGACGCGCGAGGCCGGGATCCCGGATGATATTCCGGCCTTCATCGCCCGGTTTTTCCAGCGCGCCAAAGCAGCGGGCTATCAGAACGAGGAAGCGGCGGCGCTGATCAAACTGCTGCGCGAAAAGCCGACTCCTCCCGTCGCGTAAGGATCCCCGCGGCGCCCTCCGTAGGCGGGCAAGCCCCCCGCCGCGGTGGTTGGGGCGGAATGCGGCAGGCGATCGCGGCGATCCGACCGCAGCTCGAGTCGGCATGAGCTCGCGATCGGTGCGAGTTACCGGGCGCCGGGCGCGCGCACGGCGATGGTTGCTTTGATCCGGACAACGCGTCCCGGCTCGCGCAGGTCGTAGCCCAGTCGCGTCGGCGCGATGCCGGGCTTTTGCCGCGGCGCCGTGACCGGCTGCGTGCTTGCGTGCAGCTCTCCGGTGTCGGACTCCACGGTGACGTCGAGCGCCACGCCGCCGTCCGAAACGGTGAACGCCCCCGGAGCGTGTCCCTGCCAGGCGGAGTTCGTGACGAACGCCGTGCCGAACGTGCGCGCTTCCGAAAACTCCGCCTCGTCGACGATTTCGATGCGCTGCTCCTGTCGGAAAAATGAGAACGTTCGCGTGAGCTTTCTCAGCTCCGGCACGTCGTAACAAGCCGTGAGGTCCAGCGCGATGACCTCGGGCCCGTTACCGGCGTTCGTGTGTTGCATGACGCTTCGGGCCGCGGCACCCGCGCGCTGCGGTTTTCCGGCGACGAGCGGAACGGGGTGGCCGAGGGAATTGTTCATCATGCTGTCGTAGCGCCGCCGATCGAAGGTCGCCGGCGTATACAGCTCGGCTCCGGGATCCAGCAGCAGGGGCCAGCCGTCGACCGCGATCACGTAGCTGCCCTGGTCGTGATGGCCGTGGGGCTCGCCGTTGTTGCCGCCCTTTACCGCGAGACTGAGCGCCGGTCTTCCGGATCCGATCTCGCGCAACACCGCCAACCCCGTCTCGACGAAAACCGAGCGAAGCGGATCCACCCTTGCCGGCGCGTCGTCGTTGGCGACACCGCCCACAAACGGAAACGCAAAGATCCCAAAAGCGGCGAGCCGGTCGCCCTGCGGGTGCAACGCAAACAGGGCGCCGGCCAGCTCTTCCGGATCCGGCCGGCCGGGCAGCTCCTGAAAGGCCCATTCCGGTCGGAACAGCGACGGCGCGCCGTCGGGCGCGTCCGGCCATCCCGGTTCGCGCAGGCCGAAGCGCTCCTTGATGAGCCAGAGAATCGCGACGTTCGGCCGCATATACACCGCGCAGTCCGCAAACGATGGATACGTGCCATGACTGAGCTCCAGGCCGCGGGTCGCCGTCGCCACCTGCCGCACCCGTTCGCCGCGATACAGATTGATCCTGCCGGCGGAGCCCCGCCAAAGCGTTTCCGCCAGCAGCGCGTAGTTTCCGAATCCATAATCCCAATACCCCACGCCCTCGAGGCAAAGTCCGTCCGGCGACATCGACCAGCCGTTCAGATAACCCCCGAGCTTCGACAGCGCCGTGTGCACGATGCGGGCGCGCTGCTCGCGGGAGTCGACGACCGCGAGCGCGGCGCCGACCACGCCCGCGTGGCACACGGGTCCCCAGTTGTTGGTTTCCGACTCGAGCCAGAAGAACCGCTTTTTTTCCGCGCGCGCATCTTCGAGATACGGCGTGAACACGCGCTCCTCGAGCTGCGCGCGCAAGCGCCGGCGCAGCGCCGGCGAAAGCCGCTCCCCCAGCCAGTAGTCCGCGGTGGCCAGCGTCCACGCGCGCGGCGCCGTGACGAGGTCGATGTGCGTGCGCTTTGGCGTGTCGATCTCCGCTGCCAGCGCCCCGCCGACGATCCACGCGGCCTCGTCAAGAATGGCGGACACTTCCTTTTCGATCGCGGGGAGAAATTCCCCCTGGTTGGCCAGGCCCTCCGCGAGGACGAATGCGTTCAGCCGCGTGAGCCTCAGGCGCATCGGCACTTCATAAATCTGCCGGTCTTCCTTCAGCCGGCCTTCTTGCACCACGGCATCGTCGATCACCGGGATGGGCTCGCCAAGATATCTTCGCGCGTCCTCGGCCTGACGCCGAATCGCCGGCCACTGCGAGGCGTGCCGCCATGCCGCGCGATCGCTGATCGGGGCGCCGACGCCGGCGGGTCGCAAAGGAAGCGCGGCCTCGACATCAGCCAGAGTGAACGATGGCTCGGCCGCGAGACCTGCGGCCGTGAGAAACCCGAAAGCCACCAACGAGAACAGGCGAGGGGCAGGCAACACGCAGTGACTACCGCCAACGCGATCATCGTCGTCAAGACCGCGGGGGTGACGCCGGCGTCGAAACCATCGCGGCGGGCCGGGCTTTACGCCCGACATCCGAAACCTCCGCGAACGGCGGACCTGCTGCATGCATCCGGAAAACCACCCGCGATGAGCGGGCCCGATGCCGGCCGCAAAGGCGACCCCTGTTTTCCCCTGGCCGACCAGCCTCTGCCCTCGGCTCAGGGCAAGCTGCCCGGCGCGGCGGGCAAGCTTCCCCACGCGTTTGCAGGCTTGTCCGGTGCGTAGGGCAGGTCGCCCTGAGCTTAGGGCAGGCTGCCCGCCGCGTTTGCACCGTCGCCCTCAGCGCAGGGCAAGGCGCCCGGCGCGTTTGCATGGCTGCCCGGGGCGTAGGGCAGCCTTCCCTGAGCCTTGGCACGCCTGCCCGGAGCGTTTGCACGCCTGCCCTACGCGTAGGGCGGGCGTGCAAACGCGAATACACGGTCATTTTTCGGCCGAAAACCGGACCAGCCGGGCTTGGATTCTCACTTATCACCCCGTGTTCAGAAAAGGTTATGAAAATCGAAAAGTTTTTTCCGATCTTCACAAGGGGTGGGACACCAAAAGGGACACCCCCTCTGATATTCTGGGCGCATCCTTCAGTCACCCGACCGGAGGAACCAAACCAAAACAAAACAACAAAAACGAAAGGATAGTATATGCACAGTACCACCCGTAACACCGAGCGCCTGACGGCCGTCGTCGACGCTTGGACCAACCTCCGCCCGACGAAGTCCTTCGCCGGGATGACGCTCGAAGAGTTCAAGCTCGCCATTGCGCCCTCCGTAGAGGCCCGCAACCGGCTGGCTGTCGCGAACGCCGAGGCCCTCGCGGCCCGCGTCGATCGCGCGAACGCCGACGAGAAGACGATGCCGATCATCGAGCGCGTCGTCGCCGCCGTCCTGGCCGACGAGTCCGAAGGCTCCGATGGCGTGCTCTACGCCGCGATGGGTTATGTCCGCAAGAGCGACCGCCGCTCCGGCCTCACCCGTATCGGCACGAGCCCTACGACGCCGCCGACGGCGGCGTCGCTGCTCAAGGCGGCGTAACCCATTCAGTTGAGAGTTGAGAGCTGAGAGCCAGACAGCCGGCGCCTTGCGCCTCTTCTGCTCTGGACTGGGGCTCTGGACGATCGACCGCATGGATACGACTCAGTGAATCCGCGAAGGCGGAGTTCGGAATACATAGCCCACGCCATCCGGTGTGGTGCGCCCTATAAGTAGAAAACATCCAACATCACAGGCATGCACACTGCCGAGCGCCGGGACGGATCGTAAACCGATCCTCCCGGCGCCTTTTTTTTTGGAAAGAGCCCACGAAACACACGAACGGACTGAGGAGACACGGATCCGGGTGCACCCCCTGTGGGTGATCCTGGAGCATCGCCGCCCATGTATTTCTTTCGTGTCTTTTCGTGTGTTTCGTGGGCTTTCTTATTCCGATCGATAACGCCCGGTCAGCGCGGCGACCGTGGCGGCGATCCGGTCGCGCAGCGCCTTCGGCTCGATGACTTCCGCCTCCGCGCCCCACGAGAGCACCCAGCGCTCGATCTCCTCGAGCGCGGCGAGCCGCAGCTCCAACTCCACCTCGCCGCCTTCGAGCTGACGCCAGCGCTCCGAAGCGTGCCACTCGCACTCCTGCACGCGTGCGGCCGAGGCGCCGCAAAAACGGATCACGACGCGGAAATCGCCCTCGCCGCACAGCACGCTGAAGGCATTGGCGAAATGCTTTTCCGGCGAGAAATCCTCGGGCACGTCGAATTTCCGGCGCGTGAGTATCGGGTTTTTGATCCGTGTGAGCGCAAACGTGCGCCGGCCGCTGATCGCGGGGTCGAAACCGACGACATACCACATGTGTCCGCGGTGCGTGATATGCCAGAGCTGCACGGAGCGGCGGCGGGCGGCGCGTTCGTTTGGTTTGTGATAGTCCAGCGTCACCATCACGCGGCGCGCGACGCCGCGGCTCACGACCTCGAAGACCCCGGGATCGATCTTCGGCGTGCCCATGCTCTTGAATGAGACGCGCGCGGCATAGTCGTCGGCGGAAAACGACACCTCGGTATCCAGGGAGGCGGCGAGCTTGCGATACGAGTCGCTCAATTGCTGGAAATAGGGTGTGCCGCGATATTGCTCGAGCGAGTTGCGTGCGACCATGATGCCGAACAGCTCGCCCTCGGTGAGGAGCATCTCGGGCAACGGCTCCGGCTGCTTCGTGTAGTAATAGCTGTTGCGCCGCGGATCGAAGAGCACCGGGCGGTTGAGGCGTTCGCGCAGATAGTCGATGTCTCGCTGGATCGTCTTGCGATCGAGCTCGAAG
>DASWVO010000436.1:0-6014 GCA_036406235.1 Opitutaceae bacterium | reverse complement strand
ACACCGCCAGCGTGAACATCCTCAGCTGGAAGGATGACCTCACCCACCTCTACACCGGCGCCAGCCAGGGTTACGACGACACCAAGTCGAAGTCCTTCGTCTGGCAGGGAAAATTGCTGAACGACGCGATCGTGCCGCTCTTTGGCTGGCGCAGCGATCACTACACCCGCTGGGACAAACCCAGCTCCCTGATCCGCGACGTCCACAACACACCCGACCCCTTCAGTCCGCGCTGGAACTACGACACCACCGTCCCGCTCGACGCGAAGGAGGAGCGCCGCAGCTGGGGCCTGGTGGTGCACACCAGCCAGATCCTAGACCTGTTTGATCTGCGTCTGCCGAAGGGCGTTGAGGTCAGCCTGACGTACAATGACTCGAACAGCTTCCGCCCCTCGGAGGTCGGCCGCGATATCTATGGCAACCAGCTCGCCTCTCCCTCGGGCGAGACCAAGGACTACGGCGTGATCGTCAGCGCTCTCGATAACAAAGTGTCGGTGCGCATGAACTGGTTTGAGACCGCCCAGAAGAACACGACGCTGCCCAACGGTCCGTCCTTCTACTGGGCCAAGGCCGGCATCGCCCGGACGATGAACACGCTGGCCCAGGAGACCTGGGGATCCTGGAGCGAGGACGGCAGCCAGACGGCGCCGGAAGCGCTGGTGAACCGCTGGTTCTTCGGCAACTCTTATGACACCGCCACCGCGGCCCAGCCGCTCCCGGCGAATTGGCGCGACGTGCTCAGCACGCTGGTCAATGAGCCCCTGCGTATACGCAGCGCGGCCGTGCCTGGGTCATCCAATTACGTCGCGCAAGGTGACATCAATCAGGACACCGGCGTGGCCTATCTGGCGCCGCCCCTCACCGCCGATGAAGTTGCCTATCGCGAGGCTTGGTTCGCCGCCCGCACGGACGCGGAATGGTTCCGCCCGCTCGAGGGGAACTGGGTGGCGGCCGAGCAATTCGAGAAGATCTCCGGCGACGATTATCGGATCTGGGGCGAGAGCCCCCCCGCCGGGCAGAAGCTGACCAACGACCTGGTTTCGAAAGGTTTCGAGCTCGAGCTCACCGCCAATCCGCTGCCCAACTGGCGCCTGACGCTCAACGCCGCCCGCATCGACGCCCAGCGCAACAACATCCTCCCGGACTGGGAAGCCTTCGTCGCGGCGAACCGGGAGCTCTGGTTCGACGGTTACAACAACAACCCCGGCGGCCCGAGTCAGCTCAACTATTGGACGATCGACGGCTTCGCGGACCTTCGTCACTGGGGAGGCACCACCTCCTATTCCTCCGAGGCGGATACCTTCGGCGGACGCATGATGCAGGATGTGTACGGGCCCTACCTGAACGCGATTGCCGGCGAAGGGGTTTCCGTCAGCGAGCTGCGCAAGTGGCGCGTCAACTTCGTGACGAACTACACGTTTCGCACCGGGTTGTTCAAGAACGTGAACGTCGGCGGCGCCGTCCGCTGGCAGGACAAGACGGCCATCGGTTACCTGCCGCAGTATAACGAAGAGGCGAACCTCTGGGTCACCAACGTGAGCAAGCCGTTCTACGGACCCACCGAAACCAGCTACGACATGTGGATCGGCTATGCGCGCAAGCTCGGCAAACGCATCACGTGGGAGGTTCAGCTCAACGTCCGCGACCTCTTCGCCGACGACGAGCTGATCCCGATCCAGGCCAATCCGGACGGCACCTACGCCCAAGTGCGTATTCCCGCGGAGACTACGTGGAGCATCACGAACACGTTCAAGTTCTGAGTCCGTTCCGTCAGAGAGCTTTGTTGTTTGAGCAGGGGGCGTCGTCCGTCGGCGCCCCTTTTGTTTGGAGGGGCGTCTGTCAAAAGCGCAGCGCGCCGCCCATGGAGCCGCGGCGCCCCGCCGCGGCCGAGCGAGCCACGCCAACGGAGCCGTATCATTCGCGCCGAGGCATGAGCCAACGCGTTTGGCTGGACGGTGGACGACGGAGGATGGCCGAAAACGCGGCGAGGGCGCCGCGTCCCCAAGTAAGTGAGCGCGAGGCGCGCCGCCCATGGAGCCGCGGCGCCCCCGCCGCGGTCGAGCGAGCCACGCCAAACGGCGTCCCACCTACGTGTGCTCGATGGTTGCCAATACCCGCGGCCCCGCCATCCTCCCGGTTCGCCCGCACACCACCCCGAGATGCCTGTTCTTTCCTGGTCATGGTTCAAACCCCGTCCGCGGCCGCTGCTGCTCGCCGCTGTGGCTCTGAGCGTGTCCGGCCTGTCGGCCACCACCTCGCTGGAACGGCCCGTCCTTTCCACGGCCGCCCAAGTGCGCGCCCTGACCGCCACGGAAGCGCGTCGTGCCCTGCCGGTGCGCCTCCGGGGCGTGTTCATGGGGGACGCCGATCCTGCCGGCATCGCCTTCGTGATGCAGGATGAGACTGAGGGGATTTACGTTCAGGGGCCGGCCGAACTCGTTGCCGGCTTGGGCCGGGGCGATTTGCTCGAGATCGAGGGGATGACCGATCCCGGCGGTTTTGCTCCCTATGTCGTCGCCCACGCCCTGCGCCGCCTCGGGCGTGGTGAGATCCCCGAACCGATCCCCGCCACCCTCGATGAACTGAACTCCGGGCAGATGGATGCGAAGTGGGTCGAGTTCTCGGGCATCGTGCGCAGCGTCGAGCCGAAGGCGCCGACGGACAGCGGGCCGCCGCCGCCCGGCACGCGCTACGCCGCGCCCTCCGCGGGAGCCGAGCAGCCGGGGCCGCCCAAGGCCAAGATGAAGCTCGCGTCGGGCAGCGCGCGAGTGGTCGTCGAAGTCACCGGTGACTTCAAACCTGAGGACTACGTCGACGCGGAGGTCCGGCTGCGCGGCCTGTGTTTCAACCTGCACAACCGCAACCGGCAGTTCGTGCGTCCCTTTGTGCAAGTGCCCCGCGGCGTCGAAATCGTGGTCAAGCGACCGCCGCCCGAGCGGCTCTTCCGCGGCGAGCCCCGTCCGGTGGCCAGTCTGCACCAGTTTGACCAGCTCACGGGCAAGCAGGGCCATCGCGTGCATGTGCGCGGCGTGGTCGTGCACCACCGGCCCGGCACGGTCCTCTGGCTGCGCGATGGCGATCGTAGTTTAAGGGTGGATACGACGCAGCCGGGCACGCTGCTGCCGGGCGAGGAGGTGGATGTGCTGGGCTTTCCCGCGCTCGGCGGGTATTGCGCCGTGCTGGAGGACGCGGTCTTCCGGAAGCGAGACTCGCAGTCGCCGCTCGCGCCGCACGTGCTCACGGATGTTTCAAGCGCGCTCCTGCGCGATGCCGACCTCGTGCAACTCGAGGGCCGCCTCGCCGAGGTGCGCCGCTTCCCCGACAGTGTGGCCCTCACCCTCGACTGGCATCATACCGCCATCCGTGCCCAGCTGGACCTGCCGGAGGATGCGCTCACGCCCGCGGACTGGCAGGCGGGCAGCGTCGTCCGCGTCTCGGGCGTCTGCTCCGTGATCACCGACGAGGCCGGCCCGCTCGGCGGCCTGTGGGAACCGCGTTCGTTTCAGATCCTCCTGCGCTCGCCGGCCGATCTGGCGATTCTCCAGCCGCCGCCCTGGTGGAATGCCGAGCGCATCGTCTGGGTGCTCTCCGGGCTGCTGGCCGTTGCGCTTGTGGCCGTGGCCGTCGTGATGTCGGCCTCGCGACGGCGCCTCGAGGACCAGGAACGCCGCCGGGCCATGGCGGAAACCGAGTTCACCGCGATCCTCAGTGAGCGCAATCGCGTGGCCCGCGAAATTCACGACACGCTGTCGCAGAGCCTCGGCGCCATCTCGGTGCAGCTCGAGCTCGCCCGCCTGCACGCCAACGAGATCAGCGCCCCTGTCCGCAATCACCTGGGCACCGCACTCAAGCTCGCACGCGGCGCACTCGCCGAAGCGCGCGATTCGATCTGGAACATGCGTTCCCAGGTTCTGGAGAAAAGCGACCTCGGCGAAGCGCTCGAGGGCATCCTCACACGGCTCACCGACGGGACGAACATCACGCCCGGCATGAACGTCGAGGGAGACCGCCGGCGCCTGCCGCCGGTCGTGGAGAACAACCTGTTGCGCATCGGGCAGGAGGCGATCACCAACGCCAGCCGGCACGCCCGGCCCTCGCGCATCGACGTGCGCCTGGCGTTCGACGGCCGCACCGTCCGCCTCGAAGTTCAGGACGACGGCGTGGGTTTTTCGCCGGACGCGCAGCCGAACGGCGCCCGCCGCAGCTTCGGTCTGGTCGGCATCCACGAGCGCGCCGAACTGCTTGGCGGAAAGGCCGAAATCCAAAGCGCCCCCGGCCAGGGCACTCGCGTCGCCGTGACCGTTTCGGGGTGAGGCGGACGGGAAGGTTGAGAGTTGAGGGTGTTTGAGGGTGACGTGCCACTTTCGCGGCGTTGAGCGCGCGCTGCGCGATGTACGACGCAAGTCGGTGGTGTGAGCCGGGCTCTGAACTCCGCTCCGGCCTCTCAGCTCTCAACCCTCAACTCCTCCTCCCCCACATTTCCCTCGAACGGGTGAGAGTCATCGCTGATCGGGCCCTGTAAGATTGGCCAGCATCCCGGGCTTCTTCGACGCCGAAGATTGATCCGCACGCATTCGCCATCACGATGAGCTCTGAAACCGATTTTACCGCCCCAAGCATGGGAGAGCCTGAACCCGGAACCAAGATTCGCGTGCTGGTCGTCGACGACCATCCGCCCATGCGCATGGGCCTCGCCGCCTTGATCAAGAGCCAACCTGGGATGGACGTCATCGCCGAAGCCTCCGATGGCGAGGAAGCCATCGAAGTCTATGACGACGTTCTCCCCGATGTCGTACTGATGGATCTGCGCATGCCGGGCATGGGCGGCGTGGAGGCGATCCTCGCCATTCGAAAAAAACATCCCGACGCCCGCATGATCGTCCTCTCCACGTATGATTTGGACGAAGACATTCACCGTGCGCTCCAGTCGGGCGCGCAGTCTTACCTGCTCAAGGACATGCCGAGCGAAGAAATCGCGAGCACGATTCGCGGCGTCTTTGCGGGCGACGCGTCGCTGCCGCGACACGTGGCGGAGCGCCTGACCCTGCGCGCGCAACGGGAGCAGTTGACCGAACGCGAGCGCGACGTCCTCGAGGCGCTGATCAAGGGGCGCAGCAACAAGGAAATTGCCTGCAGCCTCTGCATCTCCGAGGAGACGGTGAAATCGCACCTCAAGATGCTCTTCAACAAGCTGCGCGTGCATGATCGCACGGGCGCCGTGGTCGAAGCCATCCGCCACGGCATCGTGCATCTGAAGTAGCGGGCCTCGGCAAGGGTGCGGCGTCCGCCCGGGAAGCGCGCAGCGCGCTGCCCATGGAGCCGCGGCGCCCCCGCCGCGGTCGAGCGAGCCACGCCAACGGGAGCCGCGCCAACGGGAGCCGCGCCGTTCGCTGTTGCAGCCCGTCAAAACGTTCCCCCGCGGGCGAGGCGGAGCGGCAGGGGCTGCAACGTTCCGCACCGAGAAAATGCATTCTCATTCCCGGGCCTTGAAATCACGGATCACGCTGCGGCCGGCGTCGGCAGGCGAGCCGGGCAGGAGGAACGCAACGTCGGTGCGGCCGCGGGCGGCGTCCCACTGGCAGGCTTCGCCTTCGAGCCGTCGCGTCAGCGCCACGTTTACGGTCAGCCCGGCGTTCTCCGGGTTGGCCACCGCCAGGCGCACGGCGCCGTCCGGCAGCTCGCGATAGAGCAGCAGACAGGGTTGGTCGACGGCGACGGTGAGCCCGGGCTCCAGGTCCACTGCGCCGGGCGAGTAAAAGGCGGCGGCGCCGGTGCGCAGCCGGGCGTCGAAGACCGCTTGCTGCTCGCGATCGTTGGCCACGACCGCCGACGGCGGGCGGGCGGCGAACTCCGCCGTTTCCGGTTCGGAGCTTCCGGGCAGGATCACGTAAGCGTAGGACGCGTCTTGCGGGCCGGTGCCGTGGTCGAACCACAGCGAAAAAACCTCGAGCGCAATCGGGTCGTTGGGATCGCCGGCATGCACGCGGCTGGGATTGATCGCCTCCAGGCGGCCG
>DASWVO010000435.1:0-4159 GCA_036406235.1 Opitutaceae bacterium | reverse complement strand
GGCGCCAGCGCCTGGATGGCGCACTCGAAACAGTCGAACGTGTGGACGCTCCCTTCCTGACGAATCTCAATGGCCTTGTCGTAATCGTTACCGCAAATTTCGCATACTGGCATGGGCACCTTTCCGCGTTCGAGACGAACGGCTGTTGGAGTGGGGATCGCACAACGAAAGACACCTTCCGACCAAATGCACGCGGGCGCCGCAGTTTGGTCGACGCTGCCTACGACACTCCGCCCCCAAGTTGGCGTCGGGTGCGTAGGGCCAGCCTGCGACTGGCCCGGTCCGGTCACAGACCGGACCTACGTTGGGGCCCGGCGCGCCCGCTGCGTTTCACGGCGCGACGGCGCGGTGCAGGGCGTCGGGCGAGAAGGGTTTCGCGAGGTAAGCGTCCATGCCCGCCTGCAGGCACTCGTCGCGATTTTCCGGCGTGGCGCTGGCGGTGAGCGCGATGATGGGCAGCCGGCGGCCCGCGCTCCCGGACTGCGACACTCTTCGTTTAAGGAGCCGGCGAGCTCGATCCCGACGGCGGCGTTCTCTGCGGTGCTGTCGAGCCAGTGTCCATACTTCGCCGCGTTGGAGATGACGAGCTGGAGGAGCTTCGGTGTCGGCGGCGGGATGTAGTCGCACCGCCGATACTCGAGTCGTCGTGCGTTCGACGGGGGGACGTTCTCAGGCTACATGTGAAACTGCTCCGAGACGATCTTGCCGTCCTTCACGTCGTAGACGCACAACTCGTGCATCGTCATGCGGCCCTGACCCTTCATCGTCACATCGAGCTGCATCGTGCAGGCAAACGACTCGTCCGCCACGAGCGGCTCGGAGACGGTGATCGCGTGCAGCATCTCGATCATGTCGTCGAATTTCCTGCCTTTTTCGATGATGGCGGCGAGGCCGCGGGTTTCCCTGGGGAAGGCCGGGGTTTCCTGCGGTTCGATGCTTACCGCGTCGTCGGCATAAAGCTCACGTTGCGCGGTTTCCCATTTCACGTCGCGGCAGAGCGCGACCAGGCGTTTGGCAATTTCTTCTGTTTTCATGGATGTGGAGGGAAAGGGGCATCTTGCCGCGCGCTGCTGGCAACCCTCCGTCAGCAGGGTCACTTCGGCCGCGGCTCCGTGAGTTGCGTATCCGCGCGCCGGATGCGACCGAGGCGCACCTCGCGCGTTCGAAGCAGAAGGGCGCGGGCGACGTTGCGCACCTCCTCCTGGAGCGCCGTGTCGGCGTCAAGCGCCTCATGGCTGCGGGCATAGGAGCCAAGGTATCCGATCATCCGGTCGAGCTGCGCCCCTTCCACGGGCAGCAAGCGCATGTCCGAGGCCCAGTCCGTCAGCGAACGCCGCAGCGTCTCGGCACCGGCCGCGTCGCCGTGCGCGACGACGCCGAAGGTGCGGCCTTCGAGGTGGCGCGGGTAATGCCAGCCGGCCAGTTCCAGGGCCTTCGCCTTGGCCGGATCCTTTCCATCCGTCAGCGTCGGGTCGGGGTTGCCCCCGTCGGCGCACACCAGGCGGTCCATCATCGCCTTCAAGCCCGCCGGAACGTGATACCAATTGACTGGCGTGACGATGAGAATGCCGTGCGCGGCGACCCAGCGCGGATACAGCTCGGCCATCCAGTCGTTCACCTGGCCCATCGCAAAATTCGGATAGCACGAGCACGGCCAGTGACAGAGCGGCATGGCGGTCGACGCGCACGCCTTGCAGGGATGAATGATCCGGCCGTATTCCGCCGTGAGCAGCGACAGGTCGAGGAAGTCCACGTGCACGTCCGCCTCGCGGTCGAAGACCGCCTGAGCGAGGCGGGCAAGCCGGTAGGTTTTCGACGTCTCGCCCGGACACGTCTGGTTGCTGCGCATCGAGCCGGAAATGAGCAGGATCCCGAGCGGCGCGTCGGGATCGTCGTGGTGCGTCTTGGCCTCGTGAATACGCTGGCGCGTCTCGAGCCACTCCTCCGCCAGTTCTGCGTCGGGGTGCGCGAACTCCGGTCCGGCCTTGACCTTTCGCGGACTCTTCGGCCCGTGCAGATAGGCGTCCCAGGCCGTTTCGATCACGGCGTCGGAAGCGGCCGCCACGTCGGAGAAGCGCGGGTCCGCCAGCCGCTCGCGCCAGCGTCCCACGAACTGCTCTTTCGTGAGCTGCACGCTGGGCTGCTCCTCGCGGACGGTGACGTTCGTTGGCATGGTGCTCGTGTGATGGACACGCGCCGCTCGCAAAGGCTCCGGCGCTCGAATCGGTCTTTCTACGTCGGGCGGTTTTCGGCGGGCCCTGCGGCCCGGTCACAGATCCACGCTTGCCGCTGTCAGATCCTGGGTCGCAGCAGCCGTTCGGCGCCGCCGAGCAACACATCGACGGCCAGTGCGAGCAGCGCGGCGGGAATCGCTCCGGTGAGGATCAGGCGCGGGTCGTTGAGCGCGAGGCCGGCGACGATCGGATCGCCCAGACCGCCCGCGCCGATGAAGGCCGCGAGCGTTGCGGTGCCGACGTTGATCACCGCCGCGGTGCGAATGCCCGCCATGATGACGGGCGCCGCGAGCGGCAGCCTCACCTGCAGCAACAATTGGCGCGGCGTCATGCCCATGGCATGACCGGCGGCGACAGCATCCACGCCGGCATCGCGAACGCCCGTGTAGGTGTTGCGCACGATCGGGTAGAGTGAATACGCAAACAGCGCCACCACCGCCGGCACCACGCCGATTCCGAGGAGCGGAATCATGAACGCAAGCAGCGCGATGCCGGGGATCGTCTGCAGCAGACCCGCTGCGCGCACCGTCGCTTCCGCGCCGCGCCGGAAACGCTCCAGCGCCAGCCCAAGCGGCAGTGCCACCGCGATGGCTGCCAGCAGGGAAATGCCGACGAGAAACACGTGGCGCAAGAGCAGGCGAGCGATGGTGGCGGCGCGGGTGCGGAAATAGGTCCACAGTGAATCCTCGTCGGGCCCGGTTGCGGACGCTGGCCCCGCGCTTCCGTCCCTCACCGCGGTCAACCGCAGGCTTTGCAACGCCTCGCGGGCGACCCGGGCGATGTCCTCGCCGTCCACTTCGAGGCGCTCGTTCAGTGTTCGCAGGGTGACTTCGTCGAGCCGGCCGCTGAGCTCGGTCAACGCTGCGATCGCCGGCGCGTTTTGGGCGAGACGCGCACTGATCAACGCCGCGGCTTCGTAGGCCGGAAAGAATCCGCGGTCGTCCTCGAGCACCACGAAGCCATGCCGCGCAATCGCACCGTCCGTGGAGTAGCCGTCAACGACGTCGACTTCGCCGGCCGCGAGCGCGCGGTACTTCACCGCCTGCACGAGCGAGCGGACGGCGCCGGGACGGAGCCCGTAGGCGCGCTCGAGTCCCTTCAGTCCGTCATCGCGGCCGATGAAATCCGGCGTGAAGCCGGCCGTCAGCTGGCCGGCCGCGCGGGCGAGATCGCTCAGCGTGCGCAGGTGATGCCGTTGCGCCACCTCCGGTCGCACGGCGATCGCGTAGGTGTTTTGAAAGCCCAGCGGGGGCAGCCAGCGCACCTGCCAGCGTTCCGCGAACACGGTCGCCACCCGGCGAAACACCGCGCGCGAGTCGGCGCGTGGCGGCTCGTGCAGGATCGCGACCAGCCCCGTGCCGGTGTATTCCGGATAAACGTCGACCGCGCCCTCGCGCAGGGCACGGAACGCGATCTCCGTGGCGCCCAGCCCGAGCCTGCGCTCGACGGAGAATCCGCGCGCTTCGAGCAACTGCGCGAACATTTCTCCGAGGAGAAACGATTCTGCGAACGGCTTCGAGGCGACGACGATCGGGGGCGGGGCCGCGGGCTCCGCGACCGCGGAAATCGCCGTCTGCAGGCCGATGCTCACGACGGCCGCGCAGGCGAGGGCGCGGCGCCAGCGGCAGGCGGGGCGTGGGCGGGATTCTGTCATCGCCCGTGGCGCAGCCCGACCCGTCCGATCAGGGTCCGCACGTATTCAGTGGCTGGTGACGATACAAGTTCGCCGGCGCCGCCGGTTTGTTCGATGCGCCCGCCGCGCATCACCGTGATGCGGTCGGCAAGCAGCGCTGCCTCGTGAAGATCGTGCGTGACGAGCAGCGTCGTTACGGGCCGTTCGCGCCGGAGCAGCCGGAAGACCTCGTGCAACTCGCTGCGGGTGATCGCGTCGAGCGCGCCAAACGGCTCGTCCATCAGCAGCACCT
>DASWVO010000434.1:0-3934 GCA_036406235.1 Opitutaceae bacterium | reverse complement strand
TCCCCTGCATGGCGAGTTGCCTCCGGAGGCGCAGGACAAGGCCGTGGCGCGCTACGATGCGCGCAAGATCATCGTCTCCACCAACGTCGCGGAGACCTCGCTCACGATCGAGGGCGTGACCGCGGTGATCGATTGCGGCCTCGCCCGCGTGGCGCGTTTCGATCCGCACCGTGGCATCAACACGCTGCTCATCGAGAGGATCTCGCAGGCTTCGGCCGACCAGCGTGCCGGGCGCGCGGGACGCACCGCTCCCGGCGTGTGCGTGCGGCTCTGGACCGAACGCGAGCATGCACAGCGACCGTTCCAGGAATTGCCGGAGGTGAAGCGCCTGGATCTCGCCGAGGTCGTGCTCACGCTCAAAGCGAGCGGTATCGACGATATCGCGACCTTTCCCTGGCTCGAGAAACCGGACGCGCGCGCGCTGGAGCGCGCGGAGACGCTGCTGGCGGATCTGGGAGCGCTGGGGTCTGGGAGCGCGGGCGGCTCGCCCGCTGCAGCTGCAGACGCGGGCCGGCGGCCCGCGCTCCCAGGGAAAATCACCGACATCGGTCGCAAGATGCTGCAGTTCCCCGTCCATCCGCGCTATGCCCGCATGTTCCTCGAGGCAGGGCTGCGCGGGTGCGTACGCCCGGTCGCGCTCATGGCCGCGCTCACACAGGGACGCAATTTTCTCCTTCGCGGGCAGTCGCGCGGCGTGGACGAGGCGCGCGGGGACCTTTTTGGCGAGGAGACCGAGAGCGACTTCTTCCTGCTCATGCGCGCGTGGCGTTACGCCGACCGGAGCAACTACTCGCTCGACGCCTGCCGGCGTGTCGGTGTGCACGCGCAGGGTGCCCGGCAGGTCGGACCGCTTTTCGAGCAGTTCCTCGGCATTGCGGAAAAAGAGGGACTCGACGTCGGCGAGCGCCGCGTCGACGGGGCAGAGGTCCGCAAATGCGTGCTGGCGGGTTTTTCGGATCAGCTCGCGCGCCGGCTCGACAGCGGGACGCTGCGTTGCGAACTCGTCCACGGCCGCCGCGGGGTGCTCGCGCGCGAGAGCGCCATCCAGCGCGCACCGCTTTTCGTCGCCGCCGAAGTCAGCGAGATCGAGGGGCGGGGAGGGGAGGTCAACGTCCTGCTCTCGCTCGCGACGGCGATTGAGGAGCCCTGGCTGCGCGAACTGTTTCCCCAAGATTACGTCGAGGACGTCGGCGTCGTGTATGACGATTCCGCTCGCCGCGTGATCGCACGACGCGAGCGGCGCTTTCGCGACCTTGTGCTCGAGGCGAAGCCCACGTCGGACGAGCCGCCGGCGAGCGCGGCCGCGGCGTTGCTGGCGCGCGAAGTCATGGCGGGCCACATCGTGCTCACAGAGTGGAACGAGAACGTGGACCAGTGGATTGTCCGCGTGAACCGCCTGGCCGAATGGTTTCCGGAACTGGAGGTCACGCCGATCACGGACGCCGACAAGGCGACGCTCATCGAGCAGATTTGCTACGGCAGCTACGGCGCGCGCGAACTCAAGGACAAGCCGGTGATGCCGGTGCTCCGCGAGTGGCTTACCGCGGAGCAGCTCGCCGTCCTCGACGACTATCTGCCGGAGCGGCTGGTCATGGGTAACGGACGCCGCTCACGCCTCACGTATCGCACGGAAGGCCCGCCTGTCCTGAGTGCCCGGATACAGGAACTCTATGGGGTGGAGGGGCGTTTCACGATCGGACACGGACGCGTGCCGGTGAAGATCGAGGTGCTTGCGCCCAACCAGCGGCCGATCCAAGTGACGGACGACCTGACGAGCTTCTGGCGCGACATGTACCCGAAGGTGAAGGCGGAGCTCTCGCGACGCTATCCGCGGCACGAGTGGCGCTAGGTTTTCGCTGCGCAACAACCTACTTCCGCTTCTTCGCGCCGGCGTCGATATTGAGGTAGGTCTTCGAGAGCATCTGGCTCTCGTAGAACTCCACGAGGCGCACGCCTTCACGGGGTTTCACAAGGTCTTTCTTCGTCGCGGCGTCGATCTGCGCCTTCATGCGGCGGCAGAGTTCCTCCCATTGGTACTGCACGCCCTCGATCACGTCGGAAATGCGGCTGCCGGTGAGCGCCTCCTCGATGTAGAAGCCGTTGGGCTCATCGGGCTCGAGAAACACGTGCACTTCGTTTACGCGACCGAAGAGGTTGTGCAGGTCGCCCATGATGTCCTGATACGCGCCGGTGAGGAACACGCCGAGGTAGTAGGGCTTCCCGTTCAACGGGTGCAGCGTGATGTAGTCCTTCACGTCCTGCAGGTCGATGAAGCTGCTGATCTTGCCGTCGGAGTCGCACGTGATGTCGACGAGGATCGCGTTGACCGACGGCGTCTCGTTCAACCGATGCAGCGGCGTGATGGGGAAGAGCTGCTTCAGCGCCCAGTGGTCGAGCAGCGACTGGAAGACGGAGAAGTTGCAGACGTATTGGTCGGCGAGAAGCTTGTCCAACTCGTGGAGCTCCTCGGGTTGATAGCCGGAGTCGCGCCCCTCCTGGGCGATTTTTTCGCAGATCTGCCAGAAAATCTGTTCGGCGGCGGCACGGTTTTCGAGGTCAAGGTAGCCGAGGTTGAAGAGCGAGAACGCCTCCTCTTTTTTCTGCACGGCGTCGTGGAAACGCTCGAGCCGGCCGAGCTTGGACTTGTTTTTTAGGACGGCCTCGAGATCGGTGACGATCTTGTGTTTTTCCTTCGGCTGGTGGTGTTTCCCGAGCGACTCGCGCTTGTTGATGCGCTCGAAGACCTCGACCACGAGCATCGAGTGGGGGGCGACGACGGCGCGGCCGGACTCGCTCACGATGTCGGGCACCTTCACACCAGCCTCGTCGCAGATCTCCTTGATGTTGTGAACGACGTCGCGGGCGTATTCATCGAGTGAATAGTTCATCGACGACTCGAAGTTGGTCCGCGAGCCATCGTAGTCGATGCCGAGGCCGCCACCGACGTCGAGGAAGCCCATCGGGAAGCCCATCTTCGCGAGCTGACAGTAGAAGCGTGTGGCCTCGACGACCGCGTTCTTGATCGTGAGGATGTTCGGCACTTGCGAGCCGATGTGGAAGTGGACGAGGCGGAGCGCGGAGGTGAGCTTGGCCTTCCGGAGCTTCTCGATCGCGAAGAGGATTTCCGCGGTGTTGAGGCCGAACTTCGCGTTGTCGCCGGTGGACGACGACCATTTGCCCTCGCCACGGGTCTGCAGCTTGGCGCGGAAGCCGATCAATGGCTTCACGCCGGTCTCGGCGGAGAGCTGGATGATATCGTCGATTTCGGAAAGCTGCTCGACGACGATGATGATCTTCTTGCCGAGCTTGCGACCGAGAAGCGCGAGGCGGATGTAATCGTGGTCCTTGTAGCCGTTGCAGATGATGAGCCGGTTTGAACCCTCATGCATCGCGAGCGCAATCATGAGCTCGGGTTTGGACCCCGCTTCGAGGCCGTAGCCGTAGTCCTTGCCGGCGGCGATGATCTCGTCGACGACCTCGCGCAACTGGTTGACCTTGATCGGAAACACGCCGCGGTACTCGCCCTTGTACCCCTCCTCCTTGATCGCCTTGCGGAAGAGCTCGTTGAGCTGAGTCACGCGATGGCGGAGGAGGTCCTGGAAGCGGATGACCATCGGCGCCTTGAGGCCCATCCCGAGGGACTCGTGGACGACGTCCATGATGCGGATCGCGCGGCCGTCGGCGAGGGGCTGCACTTGCACGAAACCGTCGGCGTCGACGCCGAAGTGACCCGAGCCCCATCGTTTGAAGCCGAAGTGTTCTTCGGACTGGGCTGCGGACCAGGAGGAGGATTTGCTTTTCAAGCGCGGAAAGGCGTCAGGGTTGTGCTTGCTTTTTGAGCGCGAGGACAGGTTAGATGCGTGTTTCTTTTTTCAAATTCTCCAACACGCAATGACGAAAATGACTCTTCTCGCCGCCCTGAATCCGGTCTTCG
>DASWVO010000433.1:0-7937 GCA_036406235.1 Opitutaceae bacterium | reverse complement strand
CGCTGCGCCCCCGAGCGCGGGCTGAAGCACCGCGCCACCTCCCGCAGCCGCTGCGCAAAATTCATGACAAGCTCCTCCTACCCAGCGGCCAAGGAGGGGCGGCACTCTTGCCGCCCAGCGGAGCAATCCGGCGGCCGGAGTACCGCCGCTCCTTGGGACCGACCGCCGCGCCGCGCGTGCGCCTTCAAAAGCTCGCCCGCAACGCCACCGTGATCCCGCGGCCCGGGAGCGGGGCGACCTCCTTCAAGAACGACGTGTGCAGGCGGGCTTCTTCGTCGGTGAGGTTCGAGCCGCGCACGAACACGTCGTAGGTCGCGCGCCCGAGCGCGAAACGATAGCCGGCGTAGGCGCTCACGAGGGCATAGCGGTCGGTCGGCGTCTCGTTGGGCGCCACGCGGTCCTGCGCAGCGACAAACTGCACCTCGCCGCCGGCGCTGTAGGGGCCGCGCACCCACGCGAGGCCGACCTTCGTGCGCTGCGGCGTGATGCGCGGCAGGTCGGTGTCGTCGCTCGTGTTGCGCGCCCGCACGAGGTCCGCGCCGAGCGTGAGGTCGAGCTGCTGCGCGGCGCTTTCGTGCAGGTGGAGGATTGTCTCGAGCTCCGCGCCGTAGAACTCGGCGTCGCGTTGCACATACTGGTAAACGGTCAGCCCGTCCTCCTCCCCGCCGGTGGGCTGCTCGTAGATAAAACCGTCGAAGCGGTTGACGAAGCCGGTGAGCGCGCCGGTGACGAAGCCCGCCCGCTTGCGCAGGCTCACGTCGAGACCGACCGACTTTTCCTTGCCGAGCCCGGGGTCGCCGAGTTCGAAGGCGGCGGTGCCGATGTGCGGACCGTTTGAATACAACTCCTGCGCGCTCGGCTGGCGTTCGTTGCGCGAGAGCGAGGCGCTGAGCGACCAGCTTTCCGCGAGGGCCCACACGACGCCGGCGGAGAGGCTGACGCTGTCGCCGTCGCGCGAAATGCCGGAGCCGTCGCGCAGCGCGATGTCCTGCGTCTCGTAGCGCGCGCCGAACTGGAGCGTCACGGGCTTGAGCTCCGCCTCCTCGAAGAGGAAGAGCGCGCCGTTCTCGGTGCGCGAGGGCGGGACGAAGGCCTCCGCCCCGATCGCCTCGAAGTCGCTGCGCGAGCTTTGCACGCCGAAGGCGCCGGTCACGGGGCCGACCTGTTCGTGCAGCAACTCGAGGCGGCCGTCGTATCCCCGGTTGGTGAATACGGTGCCGATCTCCCCGCCCTCGAGTTCCTGGTGCCGGTAGCGGGCGACGCCGAGCTTGAACTTGGCACCGCGGAAGATCGCGAACGGCTGCGTGAGCTCGCCCTGCAGGTCGACGCGGCGCTGGCGCAGGTCGATCCGCACCGGATCTTCCTCCTCCGCCGCGGGCGCCTCCTCCCCGGCGCCGGCATCCTCCTCCTCGTGCTGGTGTGCATGCGCGCCGGCGGGCACGCCGTAGAGCGTGTTGTGGCCGCTGTAGGAGAGGCCGATGTAGCCGCGCTCGCCGATGAACGAGAAACCGGCCGCGCCGCCGTCGGCGTTGAGCGCGGTGTTGGGAATCCTGCCGGAGATTTCTTCGGGAGGCGCTTCGCCGTGCTCGGCAGCTTCTTCGGCCTCTTCGGCGCGGAGGCGTGCGCTCTCGGCGAAGCCCGGGATGCGCACGTCCTCGGCGTCGCGCCGGTAGCCGTCGAGGTGCCACGCGAAGCGCCCGGCGCCGCCCTCGGCGACGGCGCCGAAGCTGTGCTCGTCGTTGACGGAGTTGACGCGCAGCTCGGCGCGGCTGTTGAAGGGACTCTCCGGCAGCGTGGTGTGGATGCGGTGATCGATCACGTTGACGACGCCGCCCACGGCGCTGTTGCCGTAGAGCAGCGTGGCGGGGCCGCGCACGACCTCGACACGCTCGATGAGCAGCGGGTCGAGGGCGACGGCGTGGTCGGGGCTTGTCACCGAAGCGTCGATACTGCCGACGCTGTTGGTGAGCACGCGCACGCGGTCGCCGCCGAGTCCGCGAATGACCGGGCGGCTGGCGCCGGGCCCGAAATAGGTGGAGCTCACGCCGACTTCGTCGGAGAGCAGTTCGCCGAGCGAGTTGCTCTGGTGCAGCGCGAGCGCGCGGCCGGCGAGGACGTTGGTCGGTTGGGCGAGGTCGGCCTGGCTGCGCCCGTAAGGGTGCGCCGTGACGACGACGTTTTCGAGCGCGACGGGTTCGTCGTGCGTGTGTTCAGGAGGCACGACCTGCGCGGTCGCGAGGCTCGCGGTGGCGAGCACGGGAAGGAGGCGGGAAAAGGACATGATGTTGGGATTGAGCGGAGGCGACGGCGGTGTGCCGTCGACGTCGGGCGTAAGGCCCGACCCACAGGGGGAGGAAAGCGCGCGCGACTCCGCGGAGTCGCGCGGCCATGGTCTGCGGATCAACCCAACACGGGCGGCCCGCGCTCCGGCTGGCGGAGATAACGCGGGGCGGGGAGAAAAAGCGCGGGGCGCGCGAGCGGCGCGAGCTCGCGCCAGGCCGCGGGCGGAGCGGGCAGCTCGACCGCGACGACGGGCAGGGCGGCGCCGTGGGCGTAGAGCACGACCACACAACGGTGATCGGCGTCGTTTGCCGGCGCGTCGTGGCCGTGGTCGTGGCCGTGCGGATGCGCGTGAGTGGGCGCGGAGCCGTGGGCGAGTTCGTGAACCTCAGGCGAGACGCCGGCGAGCGTCAGCCCGAACACCATCCACGCGAGCAGCAGCGCGAGCGCGCGAGAGCTCGCGGTCGGCTGCGGGTGGGCGTGGAGACGAGGACGCATGCGCGGGAGGAACAGGGATGAGTCTTAGCAGATGCGTCAAGCGCGACAGCAGGGGCGCGGTGCTTCAGCCCGCGCTACCTTGGGCAATCGCAGCCCAAAAGTTCATGACAGCCTCTAGGGATGCGCCGTCCCGAGCCGCTTCACCTGAAACAGCCACCACTTGCGGTCGTCGCGGCGCTCCATGCGGGCGAGGATCTCCTGGCCTTCGCGCAGCGTGGCGAGCAGTTCGGGCGCGACTTTGAACTCCATCGTCATCGCGCGCATCACGCCGGGGATCTCCTCGTGCTTGACGAGGACGGACTGGCGCTCGGGCAAGACGCCGACGATGCGACCTTTCAACGCATGTCCGCGGCTGGCCTCCGCGGCGTCGGGATCGCAGTCACAGTCTTTCGCCGCGAGGTCGCGGGCCGCCGGCAAGGTGATCAGATGCGTGGTCACGCGCGAGGGTTCGCCGGCCTCCGTGCGGGCGAGGACGAGTTGTGCGGGCCCGGCATCGTAGTCCTTCGCGAGCGCGAGCCGCGGGATGCCGCCGGCGCGCGAGGCGTTTTGTTCACCGCCGCCGAAGCTCGCGGCGACGCTGGCTTCGCCCGAGGGCGCGAGGCGGCGCAGCCGCACGGCGCCGGTTTGCTCGAGCCACGAGACCCATTGGCTGCCGTCGCGCAGCAGCACGGTGTCGACGCGGCCGACGGGCTTGGTTTCGTCGAGCCGCGCGGGAAGGAGGAAGCGCGCGCCGGCGTCGGGGGAGGTGCTGGCGAGGACGCGCGCGTCGTTGTCGGCCGCGGTGAACCAGGCGGCGGCGACGCGTCCGCCGCTGGCCTGCAGCACCGGACCGTTGACCGGGCAGGCGGCGATCTTCCAGCCGTCGTGGTTCAGCGGACGGCTTTCGCTCCAGCGTCCGTCGCGAAAGGTGGCGACGCGCATGTCGCGCACCTCCTCGGGCGAGCGGTCGCGGTAGGCGAGGAGCACCGAGCCGTCGGGAAACGCGGCAAGGGTCGTCGGACAACAGTCGCACACGCGGTCGTCGACGAGGGCGTCGGGTGTATGCGTGCCGAGGATGCGCGCGTAGAGCTGTTGGGCGTCGCCGCCTTGATGCTTCGCGCGGCCGTCGAGCCACGCGGCGAGCCAGCGGCCCTCGGGGAGCGGGGCCAGGGCGACGAATTCGTTGTAGTGACTCTCCGGTGACAGACGGACAGGCTCGCTCCACGTGGCGCCGTCGTCGTGGGAAAAGCTCACGAGCGCGTGATAGCTGCCGTGGTGCCCGTGCTCATGTCCGGTGGGCGGGTTGTTGACGAACCAGACGGCGGCGAGCCGGCCCTCGCCGGCGGCGGCGAGCTGGGGCGTGTCGGCCCAGTTGACGAACCAGTTTTCGCCCTGCGCGATCGTGCGGGCCTCCGACCAGCGGCGTTGCGCGAGGTCGAGCCGGGAGAAACGCAGCGCGAGCTTCGTTTCGCTGACGCGCTGCACCCACGAGAGATACACCGTGCTGTCGGGGGCGGTGGCGAGCTGGGGGGCGAGCGAGTGTTCGATGGCGGGCGAGGGCAGCTCGGTGCTCTCGAGGGCGAGCGGATGGGCGCGGAGCGCGACCGGGTCGGCGCGGAGGCTCAGGTTCGCGAGGCTGAGCAGGCAGGCGGCAAAAACTAGAAGGCGCGGCAGCGGCGGCATGAAGGCATGCGAGGCGTTTGGGCGAGGGGAGTCAACGCGGGCGGCGACGGGAAGAAAGAGGCGGCGGAAGGTGGCTGCGGCTACTTCGCCGGCACGCGGAAATCGAGCCGCAGCTTTTCGCGGCCGCTATGATTCAAGCCGCGGAACAAGACCGTGATCTGATCGCCGCCCCGGTCTTCGACCTCGACGAGCCCGAACTGGCCCTCGCCTGTCTCCGGCAGTGCCGGCGAGACGGACCAGGGGCCGCCTTTGAGCGAGCCCTTCTGGTCGAGCGGGGCGGCTTGCAGCGCCGGAAACCCGGGACCGCGGCCGTTGCTGGCGTAGGTGTTGTGTGAACCGTCGTCGGCCGCGAGCATGTGCGCGTCGCCGCCGAGGAAGCACACGCCGGTGATCGCGTTCGTCACCATCCAGTCGCTGAGCTCGCGTCGCTCGGTGGCGTAGCGGCCCCAGTTGTCGCGCTGGGCGGTCTCGTTGGAGATCCACGCGACGGAGCTCACGATGAAGATGAGCGGATGGTGCGGGCGCGCGGCCAGGAGCTCGGCCTTCAGCCATTCCTTCTGCCAGGCGCCGAGCATCGTCTTGCGGGCGTCGTCGGGCGCGTCCTCCGCGTCGCGTTCGGTGCGCGTGTCGAGCACGATGAAGCGCACGCGGCCGACGGTGAACGCCTGCGAGACCGGTCCGTCGGGCTGCGGGGCGGAGGCGAGCGGGTAGTGCGGCACGTATTCACGGTAGGCGCCGTGCGAGGCGGCGCGACTGGGCGAGCCGCGGTCCGCGCCGTTGGGCCCGTAGTCGTGGTCGTCCCACACGTAAACAAACGGCACGTTGCGATAGAGCTCCGCCTGGGTGACCGAGGCGAGGACCCGTTCGTACGCGCTGCGGAACGGCGCGCGGTCGTCGGTCGCGATGTCCTCGTAGTGCAGGTCGCCCGTGCACAGATAGAAGAGCGGATCGTGGTATTTGATCTCCGCGAACACGGCGTGCTCGGAGCCGGTGCGGGCGCAGGACGCGAAGGCGAAGGTGAACGACGCCGGCTCGTTCTCCACCGGAAAGGTCACGAAGGTGCCGCGGTGATCGTTGTCGCGGTCGCCTCCGGCGCGGATGCGGTAATGGTAGCGCGTGGCCGGCTTGAGGCCGGTCGCGCGGAAACGCGCCATCGCGCGTTGGTCGCCGGCGGCTTCGGTGAGTTCACCGAAACTGACTTGGCGCGTGAAATCGCGATCCTCGCTCACTTCGAGTGTGGCGAGGCGCGGGGTGGTGAGCTTGGCGACGACAACGGCCGACTCGCTCGTCACGGCGCCCGACCAGGGGCCGGACGCGACCAGCGACGTGGCTGCGGCGCAGGGCAGGAAAAATCCGCCGCACAGGGCGGCAGAGAAAGCAAAGACGCGGGACCGGCGCATCCCTCGCGGTTACAGTCCGCCTGCCGACTCGCCAATGCTAAAGCGTTACGTAGCGTGAAACATCACGCGCATGCCTGCCACCTCTCCACGCCCCCGCCCACCGGTCACCGTCCTCTGCGGCTTTCTCGGCGCCGGCAAGACCACCCTGCTCACCCATCTGCTCCGCCAGGCCGAGGGCCGGCGCTGGGCGGCCATCGTCAACGACGTGGCGGCAATCAACATCGACGGCGCGGTCGTGACCCAGCGCGCGGACGGACGCGACGTCGTCGCCCTGGGCAACGGCTGCGTGTGCTGCTCGAGCCGCGACGAGCTGGCGGAGTCCATCGCCGAGCTGGCGGTCAACGGTTCGACCGGGCCGGCGCAAGCGGACGGCTACGACCACATCCTCGTCGAAACGACGGGCGTGGCCGAGCCGCGCGGGATCGCGAATCTGTTTGTGCGGAAAAATCTGTTCGGCCGCACGCTGAGTGACTTCGCGACGCTCTCGTCGCTCGTGAGCGTGATCGACGCGGCGCATTTTCTGCAGGAGTGGCGGCGCCAGCGCGGACGCGAGATTGTCGCGGGCGGCGAGCGGCCGGTGTTCGAGCTGATGATCGAGCAGGCCGAGTGTGCCGACGTGCTCGTGGTGAACAAGTGTGACCTGGTGACCGCGGCCGACTTTGCGGAGCTCGAGGCGATCCTGCGCGAGCTCAATCCCCGGGCCGAGATCGTGCCGGCGGAGCACGGACAGGTCGCGAGCGAGCTGCTGCTCGGGCGCGGGCGCTTCGACGCCGCCGCGACCCTGGGCAGCGCGCGCTGGATCCGGCTGCTCAACGAAGCGGCTCCGGCGCTGGGAGCGCGGGCCGCTGGCCCGCAGGTGCCCGTGAATGCGGGCGGGCCGCCCGCGCTCCCGGGGAAAGGCCTTGTCGCGCGCCGCGCCGAAGCGACGCACGAGACGAAATACGGCATCCGCAGCTTCGTGTTCCAGGCGCGGCGTCCGTTTGCGCGGGAGAAAGTGTATCCGTTGCTTGAGAACGGCCTGCCGGGGCTGCTCCGCGCCAAAGGTTTTTACTGGCTGGCCGAGCAGCCGGACGAAGTGGGCTTCCTCTCGGTAGCGGGTGGAGTGATACGCCTCGACATGCTCAACTACTGGTGGGCGGCGCTGGTGGAGAACGGCAAGGCCCGCCTCGAGGATGCGCCGCCGGCGATCCGGGCGGTGTGGCAGGAACCGCGCGGCGACCGCCGGCAGGAAATCGTCTTCATCGGCGTCGGGCTCGACGAGGCGGCGATCCGCGCGGCGCTGGAGGCATGTCTGGTGTAGGGCCGGTTACTCCTTGGGCAACGCGGTCAGCAGCCCGTCGACGATTTGCCTGGCGATGCCCTGCGGCTCGGCGCCGGCGATCGGGTAGTGCCCGCTCCATGCGACGGTGTTGTCCTTCACCTGGAAGAGCCGCGCCGCGATGACGGGCCCGGCGTCGGTCTGCTCGGCGTGCGCGAGCAGCAGATAGCGATGGCCGTCGGCGCGGGCGCGGTCGACAATCAGGCCGTCCGACGCGTCGGGCGCGACGTCGGCATAAATGCCCAGAGGTTTTCCCACCGCGACCGCGGTCTGCCCGAAGACATGGTTGAACACCGAAGTCGCGAGGGCGGCCGTGGCGGGATCGTCGGGAATGCGGGACTGAAACGGCGCCACGGCGAGCACGCGCCCGGTCGGCGCCTGGGCGTCGGTCTCCGCGAGTCTGCGGACGAGTTTCGCGCCGGCATCGGCGAAGCCGCGCGCGACCGCGGGGCTGCCGCTGTCCTGCGCGGCCTTCTCGAGTTCGCGCGCGACCTCCTCGAGCGCCTGCACCGCTTCGACGCGTACCGCCGGGGCCGCGGGGGCCTTGGGAATCTCGCCCGGGGGCGTGGACGTTTTTGTGATGCTCGTGGGCCGGGGATCATCGCGGTCGCAGCTGTTGATGAGCAGGAACCCGAGCCAGATGCTGAAGAGGAGGCGCAGCCATTTTGGCAGGCGCTTGAAGATGGTCCAGGCCGCGGTGACGCCCCACCACAGCACCTCCGCGATGTGCTTGAGCGGATGGCCGTCCTCGCCCGGGCGTTCCGGAAACGGCGGCATCG
>DASWVO010000432.1:0-4407 GCA_036406235.1 Opitutaceae bacterium | reverse complement strand
GCAGGATGATCGTCTGCACCGCAAACCGTCGCTGCATGCGCACCGCCATGTCCATCGTCATGGTTTTGTCGCTGTTTTCCAGCGAGGACGTCCGGTTGGCGAAGTTCGGGTCGTTGTAGAAGTTTGCGCGCGTGTAGAGGTCGGTGAGGCTCTTGATCGTCGCATCGCCGCGCTCGCGCAGGTAAAGATTCATCGTGTAGCGGCCCTCGCCATTGCTGCCACCTCCCGGTCCGCCGAAGCCGCCGATGTCGCGCAGCGTGAACTTGCCGGGCGCCTTCGACGGATCCACCGCGTAGTCGACGAGCGTCGCGATGTGGTCGCCCTGCGGCTTGCCGTCGGGCCCGACGGGAAACACGTTGGGAAACGCCTGCGTGTAGCTCGCGTTCATCAGCGTCGGGTGCAGCTTGCGAATGTAGTCCGTCAGCAACTCGCCACCCTCGCCGGGATCGACGACGGTCGCGCCGAGTTTCTTCAACTCCTCGACGGCTGCGCTCACGATGTCGATGTTCTCCTCGTCGGCCTTGGAGAAGAGTTTCTTGTCCATGTACTCGCGCACGACGCCGATGCGCATGCCCTTCAAACTCCGTTCTTGTGTGAAGCTCTCGTAGGGTTGCGTCGGCGTGCGCCCGACGGAAAACGCCGTGAGTGGGTCCTTCACATCGTAGCCGGCAATGACGGAGAGAATGCGCGCGGCGTCCTCGACCGTGCGGGCAATCGGGCCGACCCGCGTATTGATGCCCATCTGGATCATGCCGTGGCGGCTCACCAGCTCCTGCGTGGGCGAGATGCCGACGGCGTTGTTCATGTGCGCGGGACCGCGGATCGATGAGCCGGTCTCCTCGGCAATGGCGCACGTCACGAGATTCGCGCCGACCGAAGAGCCCGACCCGGAGCTCGAGATGCCGGGGTTGCGCTCCGTGTCATAGGGATTCGCGAACGTACCACCAAAGGAACTACGCGGGATGCCGTCCGCATATTCGCTGAGATTGGCCTTCGCGAGGATGATGGCGCCCGCCGCGCGCAACCGCGCGACGAACTCTGCATCGTGCGGCGGGCGGTCGTTGGCATAGAATGCATCGGCCCCCGAGGTCGTGCGCATGTCGAAGGTATCGTATTGGTCCTTGAGCGCGATCACGACGCCGTGCAACGGGCCGATAAGCTTGCCGGTTTTCTCGAAGTGTTCGTCGAGCCTCGCCGCCACCTCGAGAGCATCAGGCATCGCGGGGGTGGCGTCGATCGGGTCGGTCATGCTGCGGGCCTTGCGATCGTCGAAACCCCACTTCTGCCGCGTCGCCGGGCGGAGGTTGAGCGTGGAGAGAGCGTTGATGCCCTTGGCGTGCGGCACGGTCTTCACCGGGCCGAGCAGGCCATAGGGCTCGACAACCGCCGGACCGTTGTAGGCCTTGATTCGCGCAAGGTAGAGATTCACGAGCTCGGTCGCGGTGAGCTCCTTCGCGAGGATGGCCCGGTGGATTTCGGCGATCGTCGTCTCCTCGACCTGGAAGGTGCCATGACCATTGGTCGCGGCAATGAGTGTCGGGGCGGGAGCGGCGGCTCCGAGGATTACGGCCAGGGTCCATCCGCGCAGAACAGCGGACCGCGGCCGGCTCCGCCCAGGCGCGCGGCGGAAGGCGGGGAGGCATTTGGTGGTCATGGGTGGGAAGGGGGAAAAGCGGCGCATGCGCGCGCGGGGACGTCGCGGCCCTCTCCTGTCGCAGGTCCCGCGCCACTTTCGGTGAAACGACGTCATGCCATCGTCACTACACTTTACGCTCCCGCGTGAAAAAAAATGCTAGGAGCCTGCCAGCCTCCGGGCTGGCATTGCGAGTGCTTGGCATGGGATGACGCCAATCACCCGCCCCGCGCCTGCCGCGGCGGCCTCGCCACCGCTATCCGATGCCAAATCCTACCACCCCGCCCTCCGGGCAATCCTGCTCCCCGCCGCACGACGCGCCTGAGCGTCCCTTGTCACCGTATCGACTTCATTAATACGGTCTTGGACGCTCCCAACTTCACCCGGGGCATCGCCGGGGGGGCGCCGCGGTTCACGCCGGAAGCCATTGGGGCGGGGCGCGTCCGCCTCCTTTCGTTCTTTGTTGGAGTGTAGTCTGTAGTTGCGGGCCCGCCTGAGGAGGCGGGCCCTTTTCTTTACCACCCGCACCTCCGCGCGCCACGCTTCCGTGGTCGCCTCACGCCAGGCTTCCCCGCCGATTTATGTCCCGACACCTGCTCCGCCGCTACTTCGCCGCTCTGGCGTTCGCTGTCTCCGCCGCCGCCGCGCCGTTTCCCGTGGAGGAAACCACCATCGCCCGCGTCCACGCCGCCTATCTGACCGGCGGCACCACCGCCGTCGAAGTGGTCCAGGCGCACCTCGATCGCATCGCCGCCTACGACAAGACCGGCCCGTATCTCAACAGCCTCGTCACGGTCAACCCGCGCGCGCTCGAGGATGCGGCCGCGCTCGACGCCACGCTCAAGCGCAACGGCAAGCTCGCAGGACCGCTCCACGGCATCCCGGTGATCGTGAAGGACAACCTTGACGTCGCCGGCCTGCCGATGTCCTCCGGCTTCCAGGGCTGGAAAAACTACATTCCACCGACCGACGCGCCGCTCGTGAAGAGGATCCGCGACGCAGGCGGCATCATCCTCGCCAAGGCCTCACTCTCGGAATTTGCGCGCGGCGGCGGCGACAACATCAACTCCGTCCTCTCCGGCTTCGCGCGTAATCCCTACGACACGGCACGCGCGACCGGCGGTTCCTCCGGAGGCACGGGCGCGGCCCTGGCGGCCAGCCTTGGGATCGTGGGCATCGGCACGGACACGGGCGGAAGCGTGCGCATGCCCGCGGCGCACAACGCACTCGCCGGCCTGCGGCCCACGGTCGGACTGGTCTCTCGGACGGGCCTGGTGCCGCTCAACTCCGTGCGCGACACCGCCGGCCCCATGGCCCGAACCGTGGCCGACATGGCGGTGCTGCTCGACATCATTGCCGGTATCGATCCGGAAGATACGGCCACGGCTCGCGCCGAGGGCCACATCGCCCCGAGCTACCAGGCCGCGCTGCGGGCCGACGCCCTGCGCGGGGCCCGCCTCGGCGTCCTGCGCCAGGTCTTCCGGCCCGAGCGCACGGACGCCCGGATCATCGCCCGCTTCGACGCCGTCCTGGCGGAACTGCGCGCGGCCGGCGCCGAGGTGGTCGAAACCTTCACCGTCCCCGAAATCGACGAGCTGCCCCGCGCACCGCAAACCCAGGCCCGCTTCAAGGACGATCTCACGACGTTTATCGCGAAGCATCCCGGCATTCCCTACCCATCCGTCCAGGCGATCGCCGATTCGCGCCTGCTCCACCCACTCCACCAGTCCGGGTTCGAACAGGCCGCCGCGGCCAATCCGGTGGACGCCGACCCCGAAACGATCGAAGGGCTCAAGACCGAGCAGGCCTACCGCGACGTGTTCACCCGCGCCATGGACGCGCAGAAGATCGACGCCGTGATCTTCCCGACGTGGGCGCAGCTGCCGGCGCTCAACGGCGATCGCAACACCCAGCTCATCGCCGAGCCTCAGCCGGGACGCGCCGCCGGCCCGACCGCCCTGGGCAGCAGCCTCACTTTCGTGGGAAGCACGCTCCAGTGGCCGGCCCTCAGCGTGCCGATGGGCTCCACCGAAGGCCTTCCCGTCGGCCTGCAAATCCTCGGCCGCGCCTGGGATGAGTCGCGAATAATTGGATACGCCTTCGCCTACGAGCAGGCGACCCATCACCGCCGCCCTCCCGTCACTACTCCTCCGCTCACCAGCTCCTTCGCAAGCCGGTTCATCGGCACCTGGAGCCTGATCGCCGTGCTCGAGCGCGACGCCGCCACCGGGGCGGAGACGCCCAGCCCGCGCGGCGCTTCGAGCGGCCAGCTCGTCTACGCGCCGAACGGCCGCCTCAGCGTTCAGATCATGCGGCTGGACCGCTCATCGGTCGCCGCAGGATCGGCGGAAGGTTTCAGCAGCTATTTCGGACGCTGGGAACTCGTGCCCGCCGAGGGCTGTGTGATTCATCATCAGGACGGCAACATCTCCGCCGCCCAGGTCGGAGCCGCCGCCAAACGTTATTATAGCTTCGACGCCGCCGGGCACCTCGCCCTCGCAACGCCGGCGCGGGAACGTCCCGACGGGCGGCGTGCATCCTCGGTTTTCGTCTGGGAGCGGGTCCCATAAGGGGAACATCGCAGCCGACGTGAGGAGGCTGCTACGAAACAGCAAGAGGTAGGGCGTACCGAGCGCGCAGCGCAACGGTCCGTCACCGTCCCGGTGAGCCGCGGCCCGGCGGGACGCCTCGTCCTACCTTGTTTCTTCTCGTCGATTCCAAAACGTAGTTTTGCGGTGAGAGGCGGTTAGGGCGTGTTGTGCACTTTTCCGAAC
>DASWVO010000431.1:0-3031 GCA_036406235.1 Opitutaceae bacterium | reverse complement strand
TGCCGTGCAGGTAGCCTTCGACGAGGAAGGTTTCGTAACGGCAGCCGTGGTCGTTCGCCACGATCTTCCGGATCGTAAACCGGCCGGTGGATTTCATGCTAACCTCCTTGCCCGTCGATCCGGCGTCAACTCGTGCCATTTCAGTTGGCACGAATGGGGGTCAGCGTGGTGTTCTCCTCTGGTAGAGGTGGTGCTCGGGACAGGACTCGAACCTGCACTCCATTACTGAAAACGGCTCCTAAGACCGTTGCGTCTGCCAATTCCGCCACCCGAGCATATCGATCAGCGTTCGGAAAGCTTGCCGAGGGGGGAACCGGCAGGGCAAGCGCGGATTCGGGAAGCGGGGCCGGCCGGTCACCGCGTTCGCTTCAGGGGCTGCGGTGAGGGCGCCGTGCCTCCATTGGCACCGCGCTTCGGACTTCACTCCTTGAAACCGCTTACGCCAGCGCGGCCGCGCGCTCGCGGTTCAGCCAGACTTTGCACGCACTCTTCATTCGCGTGAGAATATAGTACACCGTCTGGCTGCGAACGCGCACGAGCTGGCCGCCCACGATACGCGGCACGAAATCCTGCGGCACGTCCAGGATCTCCTCGGGCGAGGCGCCCTCCAGGCCTTTGCAGAGGATGGCGGTCATCGCCTTCGTCAGCGTCTGCACGTGCGGACCAAGATTGATGCGGAAGCGCGCTCCGCGGGTCGCCGGATCGACGCGCAGGAAAACGCCGACGGTGTCGGTGCACTCCTCGTCCTTGCGCACATCTTCGAGGTCGAACACCTCGCCGTCGCGCGGCCCACAGGCTGGCGCGGCGTCGGCGTAGGCAATCAGGTTCTCACGCTTCTCGTCGTCGGACAGTGCATCGAAGAAGTCGACGATCTGAGTGAGTTTCGGCGGATAGTCGGACATGAATTGCCTTCCGTTAATTCGGAGAAAAGAACATCTCGGCGGACCACTACCCGGCGGCGTGAACGGCCGGCTGCGGGAAGCCCCCGGGCTGGTCGCCCTGCGCGATCGGGGCGCGGACACGGTTGCCCCACTCCGTCCATGAGCCGTCGTAATTGCGCACCTTGTCATACCCGAGCAGATACGTGAGCACGAACCACGTGTGGCTCGAACGCTCGCCGATGCGGCAGTAGGCGACGATGTCGTCGTTGGGTTTCAGGCCGAGGTTTTCAGTGTAGATCTTCCGAAGTTCGGCAGCGGTCTTGAAGGTCCCGTCGTCGTTGGCCGCGGTTTTCCAGGGCACGCTGCGGGCGCCGGGCACATGGCCGCCGCGCAGGACGCCTTCCTGCGGATATTCCGGCATGTGGGTGAGCTCGCCGCTGTATTCCTTGGGCGAGCGCACGTCGATCAGCGGGCGGCGCGCCTGGGCGTGAGCGAGCGTGTCCTCGAAAAAGGCGCGGATCTCCCGGTCGTTGCGCCGGGCGGGCACGGGGTAGTTTGCGTGCGGATACGAGGATTTCTCACGCGTGAGCGGCCGGCCGTCGGCCTTCCACTTGTCGCGCCCGCCGTCGAGCACCTTCACGTTCCGATGGCCGAAGAGGCGAAACGCCCAGAGCGCATAGCAGGCCCACCAGTTGGACTTGTCGCCATAGAACACCACCGTCGTGTCCGCTCCGATGCCGTTTTTCGCGCAGACCTCGGCAAACTTTTCCGGCGCGATGTAGTCGCGCATCGCGCTGTCCTGCAGGTCGCCCCGCCAGTCGATGTGCACGGCGCCGGGGATATGGCCCGTGTCGTAGAGGAGCACATCTTCATTGCTTTCGACGATGCGGACCGCGGGATCGTTGAGGTGGGCCTGGAGCCAGTCGGCGTCCACCAGCGCGTCCGGGTGGGCGTAACCGGAAAACTTCGGATTCATAAGGACGGCACTGTTACCGAAGACATCAATGAACTCAAGTTACCCGCCCGGTTTGGACCGGCACAGTGGCGGGGATTTCGGGCGAGAGGAGCCGTGAGCTCGGCGCGGTAAGGAAGAAGGGCGCCGTGAGCCAATCTACAGTCCCCACGATTCGGCGCAACGCGCCGGCGGTCGTATACGCTGAGCCGCAATGCTCCGCTCACACCGCCACGCCGAGCCGCTCGCCCATTTTGGCGTAAGTCTCCCGATGCTCAGCACTGTGCGCAACGAAGTCGTCGTCGAAGCGGATCCGGCCGCGCTGGAACAGTGTGATCACGCACGAGCCGCCGAATTTGAAGAAGCCCTTTTCTTCGCCTTTGGGCGTGGGGCGATTGCTCACGTAGAGCTGCTTGATCGAGCCCACACAAGTCGCGCCGATCTCGAGCATCGCCACGCGACCGAAGGCGGGCGTTTCGATCAACGTGCGGTAACGCTTGTTTTCGACGAGGTAATGGACGTTGGTCCGCAGGGCGATCGGGCTCACGGAGTAGAGCCAGCCGTTGATGAGCTGTGCGTCGCCCGGAGAGCCGGTGACGGGAAAATGAAAGCGGTGATAATCCACCGGACACAGTCGTGAAATCACCATCGCGCCGCCGGCAAAGTCGCTCGCGAGCGTGGCGTCGCCCAAGAGTTCGCCCACGGTGAACTTCTTCCCTTTCACGTAAAAACCGTCCGCCGCCTCGACATCCTGAAACGCGAGATGCCGCCCATCGGCGGGCAGCACCGCCAGCGCGGGATCCTCGGGCGCGGCGACCGGACGGGCGCCGGGCTTCAGCTTGCGATAGAAAAATTCGTTGAACGAGGCGTACTCCCACGCGTGCTTCGCGAACTCCTCGGCATTGAGGTCATAGTCGATGACGAAGGGCAGTACGCGCGCCGAGCTGATGCGCTTGCTCATCTGCCATCCGTAATAGTGGGAGAAAAGGGCGCGGCGCAGCAGCAACGCTACCGTGGCCCGGCCCGGCCCGGTGTGATAGGCCCAACGGAGCCACTTCTCACCGTAGACCGCCTCGGTCTCGATGGTCTTTTTTGCGCGGTGGTAGAAGTGGATCGGTTCGGACATGGGTGGTTGAGTAACCAAACCGCGGAGACGCGGAGGCTCAACGCCTTTCGCAAAGATCGCGGCGGGGCCCGG
>DASWVO010000430.1:0-18957 GCA_036406235.1 Opitutaceae bacterium | reverse complement strand
TCCCGAGGCGATGTGGGTCGCCTGGCCGGAGACGCCTGACGGCGGGCTGTCGCTCGATGGCATCTACTTGATGCGCGAACTCGCGCCGCGCTTTACGGCGCTGCTGATGGGACCGGGGCTGGCGCGGGAACCCGAGACACTCGCGCTCGTGCAGGACATCCTGAAAGTTTTCCCGCTGCCGGTCGTGCTCGATGCCGACGCACTTCAGCCCGACCTCGTGCGCGCGGGGGGCGCGCCGCGCGTGCTCACGCCTCACGCCGGCGAATTCGCCCGCATCGCCGGCGGGCAGGAGCTGGCGGCGTTTGCGGGGGCGGGTCGCGTGGTGGTGCTCAAGGGCCCCATCACGCAGATCGGCGGCGAGGGTCGCGTGTATCACAGTTTTTTTGGCGGGCCCGTGCTGGCGCGGGGCGGCAGCGGCGACGTGCTAGCCGGTCTTATTGGCGGACAACTCGCGCAGACGCCGGCGCAGCCGCTGGCAGCCGCGGCCCGCGGGGTGGTGTGGCACGGGCTTGCCGCGGATCGGCTGGCCCGTTCCCAAGGCTCCGTCGCCGTGCAGACGACACAACTCCTCGACTTTTTGTCCGCCGCGCTTCGGACTGATTGCTCATGAGCGAGCTCACCGAGCGGCAGGCGTTTCTGGTCCTGAACGCGCTGCCCAACATCGGTCCCATCACTCTCAACCGGCTGCTCGTCGAACTCGGCGGCGATCCTCGCGCCGTGTTCACGGCCGGCGCGAAGCGCCTGGAGCAGGTCAAGGGCGTCGGTCCGGTGATCACCGCGACGATCGCGCAGTGGCCGGAGCACTTCGATCTTGCCCGGGAGGAGTCGCGCATGGCGGCGGCGCAGGTCGATTTCGTCACGACCCGCGATCCCGCGTATCCGCGATTGCTCAAGGAAATCCACGATCCACCGATCGGACTCTACCGCCGCGGCCGTTATGCGTTCGGGCAACCGTGCATCGCGATCGTCGGCAGCCGGCGCACGACGCTCTACGGGCAGGGCATGGCCAAGAAGCTCGGGGCGGAGCTGGCGCGGCTCGGGTTCTGCGTCGTGAGCGGTCTGGCGCGCGGCATCGACACCGCCGCGCATGAAGGCGCGCTCTCGGTCGGCGGGAAAACCGCGGCCGTCCTCGGCACGGGCATCGACATCATCTATCCGCCCGAAAACCTCGCCCTCTACCGGCAGATCGAGGAGACCGGGGCGATCCTTTCGGAGTTCCCTTTCGCCCGCCGCGCCGACCGGCAGTCCTTCGCGATGCGCAACCGCATCGTCGCCGGGATGTGCGACGGCGTCGTGGTGGTGGAGACCGACGTGAGCGGCGGCTCGATGATCACCGCCAGGTTCGCCGGCGAGCAGGGCCGGCTTGTATTCGCGGTTCCAGGACGCATCGACCAGCCGACGAGCGCCGGCTGCCACCAGCTCATCCGCGACGGCGCGACGCTGCTCACGAGCGTCGACGATATCCTCGCCGAGTTGAATTACCTCGACGGCCTGCGCCCCGCGCCGATTCCGGAGAAGTCCGCCGCCGGCGTGCCGGTCGCGGCACCGCCGGCGGGGTCGCTCAGCGCCGAGGAGCAGACTGTGCTCGCCTGTTTCGCGGGCGGCGCGATCCTTTCGCTCGACGCGCTCGCCGGCCAGACCGGCCTCGCGCCGGCCGTGCTCTCCGCGAACCTGATGCGGCTGGAGCTGAAGCGAGTGGTGGCGAAGCGCGCCGATGGCACGTTCGAAGCTGGAAATTTCAGAACATGAAGCACCGAATGCTCCCTCTCCTGGCCTGCGTGTGGGCGTGCTGCGCCGTACTTTCGGTCGCGGCCGCCGACAGACGGCCCCTCACGCACGAAGATCTCTGGCTCATGAAGCGCGCCGGTGCGCCCGTCGTCAGTCCCGACGGCAAGTGGGCCGTCGCGAGCGTTACCGAGCCGGCCTATGATGCGAAGGAGCAGGTGAGCGATCTCTGGCTTTTTGCAGTCGATGGCAGCGCCGCGCCTCGCAAGCTCACGCAGTCCAAAGGTGCGGAGAGCGGGGCCGACTGGAGCCCCGATGGCAATCGCCTGGTCTTTTCCGCCAAGCGTGAAGGCGACGAGGTCAATCAGCTCTACGTGCTCGATATCGCCGCCGGCGGCGAGGCGCAGCGTATCAGCAATCTGTCGACGGGCGCGCGGTCGCCGCAATGGAGCCCCGACGGCCGGCAGGTGCTCTTTGTCAGCACCGTGTTTCCCGGTGCGGCCGACGACGAGGCCAACAAGAAAGCCGCCCGGGAGCTCAAGGAGCGCAAGTGGAACGCCCGGGTTTACGAGGGCTTTCCGATCCGCTACTGGGACCACTGGCTCGACGAGAAAGTCGCGCACCTGTTCGTGCAGGACGCGAAGCCCGGTGCGACGGCGCGCGATCTTCTGGCCGGCACCAGGCTGGCCCGGGCGAGCGGCTTTGGCGGGCGTCAGACCGACAGCGGCGAGACGTTCACCGCGGCGTGGGCGCCCGAGGGGAAAAGCATCGTGTTCATCGCGTCGACCGAGCGCGACCGCGCGGCCTACGCCGACGTCTCGACGGGGCTTTTCGAGGTGGCGACGACCGGCGGCGAGCCCCGCCGCCTGACGACCGACACCGGCTTCGGCTACGGCTCGCCGGTGTTCAGTCCCGACGGGAAGACGCTGGTCCTCGGCGCGTCGGCGGAGGGCGACGGCAAGGTTTACCACCTCACGCGCCTCGTGCGTTACCCGTGGCCGTTCAAGGCCGCGCCGCGCACGGTCCTCACCGCGGAGTTCGACCGCGACGCAGGCACACCCGTGTTTTCCGCCGACGGCTCGCGTCTCTATTTCACCGCCGAGGACACTGGCGGGGAGAAGATCTACTCGGTGCCGCTTTCCGGCGGCCCGGTGACGGTCGAGCACGCGCCCGAGACAGGCGTGTTCACCAATGTCGACGCGGGGGGCGAGGGCGCGGCCTTCCGCCTCGTCGGTCTTTGGGAGTCGGCCTCGAGCCCGCCCGAGCTTTACGCCTACGATCCCGCGAGCAAGCAGCGGGTGCGTCTCAGCAATTTCAATACCGAGGCCGCGGCGAGGCTGGACCTGCCCCTCATCGAGCCCTTCACGTTCACGAGCAGCCGCGGCCGCACGATTCACAACTTCCTGGTGCGGCCGGCAGGTTTCAACCCGAGGAAGAAGTATCCCGTCATCGCGGTGATCCACGGCGGCCCGCACACGATGTACCGCGACCAGTGGGTGTTGCGCTGGAATTACCACCTGCTCGCCGGCACGGAGTATGTGCTGGTGCTGACGAACTACACCGGCTCGACGGGCTTCGGCGAGGGCTTCGCGCAGGCGATCCAGCTCGATCCGCTGAAGACGCCGTGCGACGAGGTGAACGAAGGCGTCGATGCGGCGCTCAAACGCTATCCGTTCCTCGATGCGAAGCGCCTCGCCGCGGGCGGCGCGAGCTATGGCGGGCACATGGCCAACTGGCTGCAGGCGACGACCACCCGTTACAAGTGCCTCCTCGCTCACGCGGGCCTCGTGAATCTCGAGACCCAGTGGGGCACGAGCGATGTGATCTACAGCCGCGAAGTGAACAACGGCGGCCCGGTATGGGAGCAGGGCGAGGTGTGGCGGACGCAAAATCCGCAACGCCTCGCGGGCAATCATTTCAACCAGACTGGCTGGCTGACGCCGATGCTCATCACGGTGGGCGAGCAGGATTTCCGGGTGCCGCTCAACAACTCGCTTGAGAACTGGAGCCTGCACCAGCGCCTGCAGATTCCGAGCAAGCTGATCGTGTTCCCCGAGGAAAACCACTGGGTGCTCAAGGGCGAGAACAGCCGGTTCTGGTACGGCGAGGTGCGCGCCTGGTGGGCGAAGTGGCTGAAGTGAAGTGCGGACTGCGGAGTGCGGAATGTGGGTAGGAGCGCGGGCGTCCCCCGCCCGCATCCATCCGGTTGCGGGCCAGAGGCCCGCGCTCCCAGAAAATCGCGCGCCAGCGCGCTCCTACCCGCGTAGTGAGCGTTTGGTTACACAGGCCTTGAGCCGGTCCACGACGATGAGGCATTCCAGGCCGAACGGCAGGTAGCCGCTGTAGCCGAGGAGCGGCATCTCGAAGACGTGCCACCGTTCGACCCCCGGCACGGTGTAGATCCACTTGGGCCAGCTCTGCCCGTTCCAGAGCTCCCAGAAGAATCCGCAGACGAGCGCCGCGATCATCCACGTTGCGGCGCGGCTCCAGTCGCCGCGGGCGATTTCGGAAGCCGGGCCGCGATGGCCGGCGACCATGTCCTTTCCGAGGAACATCGCGAGCGGCGCAATCCAGAGCGCGAAATAGAATCCGCGCGGCCAGGCCCCGACGCACAGCAGGGTCGCCGCGCCGGCGATCAAGAGCGCAAAGCCGGCACCGGCATGCTCCAGCCACGTCCACCGTGGGCCGGTCGCGAATCGAGTCGCCGCCGGCGCAGGTGAACCGAGCGCCTCGGCGACGGCGGCGACTGCGGGCAGGACGGTCGAAAAACACAGGCTGGCGTGGAGAGCGTAAGCGAGGGGCCCAAAATCCGACACGCCCAGATAGTGCCAGTTGTGGACGAAGCGGTTGAGCCACTCAAACAGCCACCAGAAACACGCGCTGACGCCGAAGAGTGCCAGCCAGACGCCAGGATCGCGGCGCATCAGACAACTCCCGGTTCGCCGCTGAACGCAGGCGTTCGCTGAGACGATGAAGCCGAGCCAAAGCGGAAAGAAGGTGAAGCGCCGGATGCCGGCGAGCTCGGTTCCGCGCTGCCAGGCGATGGCCCACCAAAGCAGCGTCCACCCGAGCGCACCCCAGCCCCACCACGGAAAGGGCGTTTTGCCGCCCGGCGACTTGTCGCCGCTCTTCTCCGCCACCGCACCACGAGTGGAGCGGGACCGCCAGCCCGCGGCCAGGGGGCGGGCGACGAGTATCAGCGCCGCCACGACAGCGGCGGCGGCGAGCCAGGAGAACCGTGGATAATCCGACGGAATTTCGAGCGGTGGTGGGAAGCGGAAGAAGGTGTGCAGGTCCCGTCCCGCGAGGGCGGCTCCGAGCAGGGGAAGCCCGACGACCAGGAGCAGAATCGCGGCGTCACCGACACGATCGCGACCACGCGGACTCATGGTGATACTCTACACGACGTCGCAAATGATTGCCCCTGTGGGTCGGGGGGTATCCAGACATGTCGGGCGTAAAGCCCGACCCACCCCATGAACCCCGCATTCCGCAATTCGCTCAGCCTGGGGGCCAGTTCATCTGGCGCTTGGCGAGCATGTGCACGTGCAGGTGCGGCACGCTCTCGCAGGCGTCGGGGCCGTTGTTCACCACGAGCCGGTAGCCGTGCGCGAGGTTGAGTTTTTTCGCCACGACGCCGGCGGTGACGATCAGATGGCCGAGCAGGCCCTCGTCGGTCGCGGTCGCGTCGTCCACGCGCGGGACGAGTTTTTTGGGAATGATGAGCAGGTGCACGGGCGCCTGCGGCTGGATGTCGTGGATCACCACGCACTGCTCGTCCTCGTGTTCGATGCGCGCGGGGATCTCACGATCGATGATGCGCTGAAAAATGGTCTTGGCCATGAGGAGGAAGTTTGCCCATGGAACACCCGGAATACACGGAAGAAAACGTCGAACGTTCCGTGTGATCCGTGTGCGGCAGGCTGTCGCTTCGCTCAGTACCGCGGGCTGGTCAGTTCACAAAAACAACAGATGCAGGTTCGCGCTGCGCGTGGTGCGGGCGGCGGCGAGGTCCTGCACGTAGTGCAGCGCCTCCTCGTATTCGCGCTGCCGGCGTTCGGTCGCCCGCTTTTCGGGCGGCAGGAGGGCAGGGCGGAGATTCGTGACGAGCAGGGTTGCCTCGCGGAAAGGAGCGAGCTGTTTCAGGCCGGTCATGAGCTCGGCGCGGGCGAACAGCGGCGTGGCCGACGTGATCGTGCGGGTCGCGTCCCAGTGAAAGAAGCCATGCTGCGGCAGGTGCTGAAAGTAATTGCCGAGAAGGCGCGCGGCGGCGGCATTGAAGGCGGCGTCGTACTTCGCTGCAAACTCGGGATGCTCGCGGGTCTGCGCCTCGAACTCGGCCAGGCTGAACGCGATCGCCTCCTTGATCTGCTGCGCGAGGTAGAGATCGTGCCCGGTGACGTGGGCGAACAGCGCGTTCACGAAATGCAAGCGGCGCAGATCGTCACGCGAGGCGGGCATCATGGTTTCGGCTTCGGTTTGTCGAGTTCGTTGATCTCCTGCATGAACTCGGCGACGTCCTGGAACTGTTTGTAGATGCTGGCGAAACGCACGTAGGCCACCTGGTCGATCTTGCGCAGCCGGTGCATCACCGCGTCGCCGATCGCGCGCGAGGGGATCTCGCTCTCGTATTGGGCCTCGAGGATGTCGATCGTGTCCTCGACGAGCATCGCGATCTGTTCGGCGTCGACCGGGCGCTTGTGGCAGGCGGCGCGCACGGCGCGAACGAGTTTCTCGCGGTCAAAATCTTCCCGGCGGCCGTCGCGCTTGATCACCACGAGGCCCTCGCGCACGAGCGTCTCGGTGGTGGTGAAGCGGTGGCCGCACTCCAGGCACTCGCGCCGGCGCCGGATCGTCGATCCCTCTTTGCTGATGCGGGAGTCGATGACCTTGTCCTCGATGGAGGTGCACTTGGGACAGCGCATGACGGGGGAATTAATTCAGCCCGAGGAAATTTCGCAAGATCTGCATCCCGCCCTCCGTGGCGATCGACTCGGGATGAAACTGGACGCCCCAGATCGGCAAGCTCTTGTGGCGCAAGCCCATGATTTCCCCTTCGGCGGTCTCCGCCGTCACCTCCAAGCACTCGGGCAGGGTGGCGCGCTCGACGAGCAGCGAATGATAACGGGTGGCCGCAAAGCCTTGGGGCAGGCCGACAAACACGTCGGTGTTCTTGTGCAGGATCGGCGACGTCTTGCCGTGCATGAGCCGGCTGGCGCGGACGACGTGCCCGCCAAAGTAGTGTCCGATCGACTGGTGGCCCAGGCACACGCCGAAGATCGGCTTTTTCCCCGCAAACGCGCCGATCATCTCCAGCGAGACGCCGGCTTCGGCGGGGGAGCACGGACCGGGCGAAATCATCACGCGGTCGGGATTGAGCGCGAGCGCCTCGGCCGGCGTGATCTCGTTATTGCGAAAAACGCGCTGCTCCACGCCCAGTTGCCCGAAATATTGGACGAGGTTGAAGGTGAACGAGTCGTAGTTGTCGATGACGAGCAGCACAGCGGATATTCGTGCAACTATCCTCCCGGATTAACATCTGGGTCAAGCGCGCGGGTGCCAGGAGCCCAGCACAGTCGGGGTGGAATTGGGCGCGCCGGCGTGCCTTGACGTCACTCCGACGCAAGCTTCCCGCCATCGGGCATTTGCACGGGAAGATCACGCGTGGGTAACGGTGCGGGCGCTCTTCGCCCCGGCTCGGGCGGGCTTGGCCCCGGCTCGGGCAGGCTTGGCCCGACCGCGGGCGGGCTTTGCAAAGACGCGGGCAGAGTCCGCCCTCGCGCGGGCCGGCTTCGCAAATGCTGGGGCGGTGTTCGCCCGCGCCCGGGCCGAGTTTGCCCGCGCCCGGGCAGCCTTGGCCCGCAGCCGGGCAGACTTCGCCCGTGCCCGGGCGGGCTTTGCAAACGCGCGGGCGGAGTCCGCCCGCGCGGGGGCAGAGTCCGGCCCCGCCCGGCCAAAGCGCTTCGGCGCATTGAAACGCCCCGTCCCACCTCAGCGCGACCTTTCCCCTGGCGGGGGAGAAATTCGAGGTTGGATGTTGGGCGTGGGATGTTCGATGTTCGCCGGCGCCGATGCCTGCTCACTTTCAGCTCCTCAAGACCGACTCCGCCACTGCCGCCCGCCGCGGCCGCCTGCAGACCCGCCATGGCGTGGTCGAGACTCCCATTTTCATGCCGGTCGGCACACAGGGCACGGTGAAGGCCATCACGCCCGCGCACCTGCACGACATCGGCGCGCAGATCATTCTCGGCAACACCTACCATCTTAATCTACGCCCCGGCAGCGAACTGGTGCGCGAACTCGGCGGCTTGCACACGTTCATGGGTTGGGACGGGCCGATTCTCACCGACAGCGGCGGTTTCCAGGTTTTCTCGCTCGCGAAGCTCCGCCGCATGCGCGACGACGGCGTGGAGTTTCAATCGCACCTGGACGGGAAGAAACTCTTCCTCGGCCCGCGCGAGGTGATGGCCATCCAGCAAAACCTCGGCAGCGACATCGCGATGGTGATCGACGAATGTCCGCCCTGGCCCTGCGAACACGACGCCTGTGCCCGCGCCGTCGAGCGGAGTTACCGCTGGGCGCAGCAGTGCAAGCAGATCGCGACCGACAGCGGCTTTCTCGCCGCCGGTCACCACGTGTTCGCGATCGCGCAGGGTTCGACCTACGACGACCTGCGGCGCGAAGCGGCGGAGTCGCTCGCGGCGTTGGACTTTCCTGGATACGCGGTCGGCGGCGTGAGCGTGGGCGAGCCGGAGCCGGAGATGCTGAAACAGGTGGGCGCGACGACGCCGTTCCTGCCGGCCGACAAGCCGCGCTACACGATGGGCCTCGGCACCCCGCCGCAGATTTTGAAGATGATTGCGCTCGGCGTGGACATGTTCGATTGCGTGCTGCCGACGCGCGTCGCGCGCAACGGACTCGTCTTCACGCCCGACGGCCCGATGAACCTGCGCAACGAACGCTTCCGTGCCGACCCGCGGCCGATCGTGTCGGGGTTGGACAACTACACGTGCCGCACGTTTTCCCGCGCCTACCTGCGCCACCTCGTCCTCGCCGAGGAGATGCTCGCGGGCACGCTGCTCACGATCCACAACCTGCACTTTTATCTCGATCTCGTCGCGCAGGCGCGGGCGCACATCGAGGCGGGCGACTACGCGGTGTGGTCGCGCGCGTGGATCGAGCGCTACGAAGCGGGCGCGGCGGCGCGGGTGGCGGAGAAGGGGTGAGGGGAGGCTCAGAGCGTGTTATGCACCTTGAGCCGCCGCGTAGCGGCGCCTCGAACGTAGCCGTGGGCTTCAGCCCACGGTTTTCGGAAGGTCACAACGCGTCGCGTAGCGACGCCTGAGGCGAGCGCGTCGTAGCTTTCCGCGTCGAGTGCCGGCGCGCGGCCTCGGGGCGCCGCGCCTCCGGGAAACCAAAAAGCCCGCAGGCGCGAGCCTGCGGGCTTGTATGAACACAACAACTACGAACGACGCAGCTTGGGGCTGCGGGTGCGTCAGAATTTCAGGGCAACGCCGACGCCGTAGACGACGTCGCCACCCTCGACGAGCGAGAGGGCGGCATTGGCGGCGAGCTTCTCCGTCAGCCAGTAGTTGGCCGTCACGGTGCCGTTCCAGACGCCGTCGTCGGACGGGCCGTGGAAGTTGTCCGTGTAGCCGACGCTGGCGGTGGCGCTCAGCTTCGAATTGAAGCTGTACTCCACGCCGAGGTCGGCGCCCCAGAACGTCTCTTCGTCGTCACCCCACGGCGTGTCGAGCCACTCGTAGCCGAGCGCGAGCGTGCCGAAGGCCTTGAGGCCGCTCACGCCGGTGACGTCGACGAACTCGGTGACCGAGGCGGCGAGGGTGCTGGCGTTGAGGTCGCTGTTGCCCTCGGCCCACGCGTAGTTGTACGCGAAGCCGACATCGAGCGAGGAGGCGACCGGGAGGTTCACCGCCACGCCGGTGCCGAACACGTCGCGCTTCGTGTGGTTGACGTCGGTGGCGGCGAAGCCCGCCTCGACGTAGCGCTTGCCGAGCAGGCCGGAGGAGGCCGCCGTTTCGACGGCCGGAGCCTGCTGCGCATACACGGCGCTGCCGGCGACGAGCGCCGCGCAAACACCTGCAAGTTTCATGGATGTAGTCATTTTATTCTCTTTCTTAGGGTTGGTGCCGATCCCGAAGGACCGGGAGCGTGGGTAGGTATGCGGGCGCAGGCGCCGCGCAATTAAATTAGTTCATATTCGTTACGGAACCGTAACCGGCGGTTGTTGTCGCGCGCGGCCGCGCTAGAGGTGTGGTAGGCAAGGTTTTGCTGGCCATCACCGGACCTTCTTTTCACCGTCACCCTACGTATGCGCATTCTTGTTACCGGCGGCGCCGGGTTTCTCGGATCACATCTCTGCGACCGCCTGCTGAAGGACGGACACGAGGTGATCTGCCTCGATAATTTCTTCACCGGACGGAAGACCAACATCGCCCACCTGCTCGGCAACCCGGCGTTCGAACTGGTGCGCCACGATGTGATCGACGCCTTCAAGTTCGAGGTGGAGCAGATCTACAATCTCGCCTGTCCGGCCTCGCCGCCGCACTACCAGTTCAACCCGATCAAGACGACGAAGACGTCGGTCATGGGGGCGATCAACTGCCTCGGGCTTGCCAAGCGCGTGCGCGCACGGGTCTTCCAGGCGAGCACGAGCGAGGTCTACGGCGACCCGACGGTGCACCCGCAGCCGGAGAGCTACTGGGGCAACGTCAACCCGATCGGCCGCCGCTCCTGCTACGACGAGGGCAAGCGCTGCGCGGAGACGCTCTTCTTCGACTACCACCGCGAGAACAAGGTCGATATCCGCGTCGTGCGCATCTTCAATACTTACGGCCCGCGCATGCACCCGAACGACGGGCGCGTCGTATCCAATTTCATCGTACAAGCCTTGAAGGGCGAGGACCTCACGGTCTACGGCGACGGCTCGCAGACGCGCTCGTTCTGCTACGTCGACGACCTGATCGAGGGTTTCCTACGCCTGATGAACCAGACGCAGACGGTCGGTCCGATCAACATCGGCAACCCCGGTGAGTTCACGATGCTCGAACTCGCCGAGCGCACGCTGAACCTCGTGGGCGGCCGCTCGAAGATCGTGCACAAGCCGCTGCCGGCCGACGACCCGAAGCAGCGGCAGCCCGACATCACCCTCGCGCGCAAATACCTCAACTGGGAGCCGACGGTGCCGCTCGAGGAGGGCCTGCAGCGCACGATCGAGTATTTCAGGACGCAGGTGTGACGGGCGGCCCAAAAATTCGGGTGGTCGAGCAGGAGCGCGCTTGCGCGCGATGCTGCTCCCAGGAAATCGCACGCAAGCGCGCTCTTACAGCGGGATGGAGATGTTGCGCATGTGGCCACGTGGCACATACCGTGCTGACCCGCGCGGCGTGAACCGTTCTTCGCTGGTCCGCCTTCTCTTCACCTGTCTGGCGCTCGCGTCCGTCGCGCCCGGCGCGACGCCGCCCGCTCAACCGCTCCGGCCCAAGGTGGTCGTGGTGACGACCTTTGAGATCGGAGCCGATACGGGCGACCGGCCCGGCGAGTTCCAGTTCTGGGCGGAGCGCGAGCAGCTCGCCGGCTCGATCGCCGTGCCCGGGCTGGACCATCCCGTGCGGTTCAATGAACGCGGCGTTTTCGGCGTCGTTTCCGGCACGACGGTGCGTGCGGGTCTGCAGATGCTCGCGCTCGGGCTGGACCCGCGCTTTGACTTCAGCCGCACCTACTGGCTCGTCAACGGCATCGCCGGGGTGAATCCGGAGATCGCTTCGGAGGGCAGCGCCGCGTGGGCGCGGTATGTGATCGATGGTGACATCGCTTACGAGATCGACGCGCGGGAGGCGCCAGCCGACTGGCCTTACGCGATCATGGCGCTGGGCAACAAGACGCCGAAGGAGCAGCCGGTGATTCCCGACTGGGCGCCGAAGCCGATGGCATGGGCGCTCAATCCCGGCCTCGTCGCGTGGGCCTTTGGGCTCACGCGCAGCGTCGAGCTGGCCGATTCGCCCGAAGCGCAGGCGCACCGTGCGCTCTACACGACGTTTCCGGAGGCGTTGAAGCCGCCGCAGGTGTTGCTCGGCGAGAGCTTCGCCTCGTGCCGCTACTGGCACGGCGCGGCGATGAATCGCTGGGCGATGGATTGGACGCGACTCTACACCAAGGGCGACGGCGTCATGACGATGACCAACATGGAGGACCACGGCATCGCCCACGCGCTCTCGCGGCTCGAGCAGCTGGGCAAGATCGACTTTCAACGCGTGCTGTTTCTCCGCACCGGCAGCAACTTCTCGATGCCGCCCGCCGGCGAGAGCGCCGCGGAAAGCATGGTGGCCGAATACGCGGGCATGCTGCCGGCGCTGGAGGCCGCATACCGCGTCGGCAGCCCGGTCGTCCACGCGCTGATGGCGGACTGGCCCCGCTACGAGGCCACGCTCCCCGCGCCCGCGAGCTCGAACTGAAGGCTGCTATCGCCTTGGCCCGGCCGACGGCCCAGGGGAGCCGCCGCAACCGTGGGCGGGACCGTGCCAGCGTGGCGCAAGCGAGGGCGCAGGGGCGCGTCAGTGTGCCGCGCGGAGCGGTGCACGCGAGGGCGGGGCGGAGCGGTAGCGTCGGCGCGATTTCGTGTTACTTTCCCGGGGGTCGTTCGTCACGTTCGCCGTCCATTTTGTCCATTGCCAACCCTCTGGCGTGGCCTACGCTTTCGCCTCTTCATGCTGTCTTTCCTCTTTAAACGTTTTGCCGGGCGCCACTATCGGAAATTCCTCGAAGCGGCCCGGCCCATCGTCGCGCGCGTCAACGAGCTCGAAAAATCCTACCAGTCGCTCACCGACGACCAGCTCCGCGCCAAGACCGATGAATTTCGCGCGCGCCTGAAAAAGGGCGAAACTCTCGACCAGATTCTGCCCGAAGCGTTTGCGACGGTGAAAAACGCCGCCCGCCGGCTGGTCGGCCAGAAGATCACCGTGTGCGAGCACGAGCTGACCTGGGACATGGTGCACTTCGACGTGCAGCTCATCGGCGGCCTCGCCATTCACCAGGGCAAGATCGCCGAGATGGCCACCGGCGAAGGCAAGACCCTTGTTTCGACGCTGCCGCTCTACCTCAACGCGCTCACCAGCCGCAACACCCAGCTCGTCACCGTCAACGACTACCTCGCCCGCCGCGACTCCGAGTGGATGGGCTACCTCTACCAGTTTCTCGGTCTCACCGTCGGCTGCATCCAGCAGCAGATGCCATCGGATCTGCGCCGCGAGATGTATGGCCGTGACATCACCTACGGCACCGCGAGCGAGTTCGGCTTCGACTACCTGCGCGACAACGGCATGGCCACGCGCAAGGAGGATCAGGTGCAGCGCGACCACTGGTTCTGCATCGTCGACGAAATCGACTCGATCCTCGTCGACGAGGCCCGCACGCCGCTGATCATTTCCGGCCCCGCGCCGATCGAGCGCGAGCAGCCCTTCACGCGCCTGAAGCCCGGGGTCGACCGCCTCGTCGGCGAACAACTGCGTCTCGTCAACAAGCTCGTGACCGAGGCGAAGGAACTGCTCGAGAAACCCAACGCGACCAACGAGGACAGGCAGCTCGCCGCCCGCAAGATGCTGCAGGTGAAGGTCGGTCACCCGAAGAACAAGCAGCTCCTGCGCCTCCAGGAAACGCCCGAGTGGCGCAAGCTCCTCGACAAGGTCGAGACCGACCTCAACTCCGACCTGCAAAAGGAGGAGCTCTATCGCCTGAAGGAGGAGCTCTTCTATTCGATCGACGAGCGGCAGCACCAAGCCGATCTCAGCGAACTCGGCCGCGGCCGGCTGCGCCCCGACAACCCCGACGCCTTCGTTCTGCCCGACCTCGCGACCGAGTTCAGCGAACTCGACAAGGACCACGCCCTCACGCCCGAGCAGAAGGAGGAGCGCAAACTCGCCTCGCAGCAGCGTTACGCCGAGGTTTCCGAGGAAATCCACGCGATCTCCCAGCTCCTGCGCGCCTACTCGCTCTACGAGCGCGACGTCGAATACGTCGTGCAGGACGGCAAGGTGATGATCGTCGATGAGAACACCGGCCGCGTGATGCCTGGCCGCCGCTGGTCCGATGGACTCCACCAGGCGGTCGAGGCGAAGGAGAACGTCACGATCGAGCGCGAGACGCGTACTTACGCCACCATTACGATCCAGAACTACTTCCGCATGTACGAAAAGCTGGCTGGCATGACCGGCACGGCGGAAACGGAAGCCACCGAGTTCAGCGACATCTACAAGCTCGCGGTGCAGGTCATCCCGACCAACAAGCCCTGCATCCGCGTCGACAAGAACGACTCCATTTTCAAGACGCGCCGCGACAAATACGCCGCCGTCGTCCGCGAGATCGAGGCCGCCCACAAGCGCGGCCAGCCCGTGCTGGTCGGCACCGTGTCGGTCGAGTCCTCCGAGGTGCTCTCGCGCATGCTCAAGCGCACGGGCATCATCCACACGGTCCTCAACGCCAAGTTCCACGCACAGGAGGCCGACATCGTCTCGCGCGCGGGCCAGCGCGGAGCCGTGACGATCGCGACCAACATGGCCGGCCGCGGCACCGACATCAAACTGGGCGACGGCGTCCGCGAGCTTGGCGGCCTATACGTGATCGGCACCGAGCGCCACGAATCCCGCCGCATCGACCGCCAGTTGCGCGGTCGTTGCTCGCGTCAGGGCGACCCGGGCCTCACGAAGTTCTTCCTCTCGCTCGAAGACGACCTCATGCGCCTCTTCCTCCAGGGCAACCTGGCTTCGAAGCTCATGGAGGGCTCGATGAAGGAGGGCGAGGAGCTCGAGCACCCGTGGCTCAACCGCTCGATCGAGAGCGCGCAAAAGAAGGTCGAGCAGCAGAACTATTCGATCCGCAAGCGCCTCCTTCAATACGACGACGTCCTCAACCAGCAGCGCGAGGTTATTTACGGCATCCGCAATGGCGCGATCCACACCGAACGTCCGAAAGACATCATCTTCGAGCAGGTCACCGAAGAAGTCGCGGTACGCCTGGAGAGTGCCGGCATCGGCGAGAAAGCTGGCGCCACCCAGACCGCGCTCGAGAGCTTCGTCGGCTGGGCCAATGCGACGTTCCCGATCGGCCTGCACGTCGACGACGTCAAAGGCAGCGATGTCGACGCGCTGACCACGTTGATCGTCAACAAGGTCAGGGACGCCTACGCGGTGAAGGAGTCGGTCGAGATTCCCGAGGCGTTGGGCGCGATCGAGCGCTACGTGATCATCAACGCGATCGACCATCACTGGCAGGAGCACCTCACCGAGATGGAGGAGCTGCGCCGGGCGATCGGCCTGCGCAGTTACGGCCAGAAGGATCCACTGGTTGAATACAAGCAGGAGGCCTTCAAATATTTCGAGGAGCTGATGCAGAACGTGCGGCTGCAGATCTGCACCGGCCTGTTCCGCAGCGCGTCCAATCTGCAGGCGTTCGAGAACATGCTCGCGCTGCTCAGCCGCACCGCGCGCACACAGGGGCCGGCCAACGGCGCCCCCGCGGTGCAACCGGCGCAGCGCGCGGCCATCCCGCCGCCGCAGATCACGACGCACGTGACCGCCTCGCATGTGCCGACCGCGACAGCCGCGCCGGCGGAGGAGAAGGAGATCACGCTGCCGATGCCGAAACCCGTGCCGGCCGCGCGCGCCTTCCCGAAGGTCGGCCGCAACGACCCCTGCCCCTGCGGCAGCGGCAAGAAGTTCAAGAACTGCCACGGCGCGTGAGGTAGGCCTGGGAGCGCGGGCGTCCCGCCCGCTCATCGCGAAGGCGGGCGGGCCGCCCGCGCTCCCAGGGACATCACCTGAATGAACAACGCCGATCTTCTCGCGCAGAATATCTACGATGCGCCGCCGCCGTTCTGGCGGCGCCACGCGGGCGTGCTGAGCGCGCTCGCCGTGTTTTTCAGCACGGCGCTGCTGACGGTGCTTGCGTTTCCGCCCTCCAGCGTGCCCGAGCTCGCGTATGCGTTTGCCGCGCCGGCCGCACTCTGGGCCTATCGTTCGCCGTCGTGGCGGCTTTACGCGGGCGTGGTCCTGGGGGCGCAGGCCGTGGCGTGGTCCGTTCTGCTCAGCTGGCTGCATCACGTCACCTGGCTCGGCCTATTCCTGCTCGGGCCGTTCATCGGCGTGTGGGTGGGGAGCTGGTTTCTGGCCGCGCGCTGGTTGATGCCGCGTCTCGTGGGCCACTCGGCGCTCACGCGGATCTCCGCCGTCTTCGGACTCGCCGCCCTGTGGGTCGTGATCGAGTGGACGCGCACCTGGGTGCTCAGCGGCTTCCCGTGGCTCCCGCTGGCGGCGAGCCAGTGGCAGCGCGCGAGCATCCTGCAGATTGCGGCGTACACCGGCGCGGGAGGAGTCTCGTTCGTCCTCATCGCGATGAACCTCGGCTTCGCCGCCTACGCCCACCGCCTGTTTTTTGAGGGCGCGAAGGGCCTGCGCCGCCGCAGCCAGGAGTTCTTTGCGGCGATGTTCCTGCTTATCGTCTGCCTGAGTATCCACGTTCAGGAGACATTCAACCGCGGCCAGTTCGCGGTGCCGTTGGCCCGCGTCGCGTTCGTGCAGCCCAACATCCCGCAGGCGGTGAAATGGGATCCGGCGCAGGCGCCGGGGATCCTCGAGGTGCTCGAGCGCACCACGCTCACCGCTGCCTCCCGCCGGCCCGACGTGATCCTCTGGCCCGAGGCGGTGACGCCGCTCGCGCTCAAGGGCGACCCCGGCGTGCGCAACTGGACTGAATCGCTGGTGCGCAGGGCGCGCGCGCCGCTCGTTCTCGGCTCGATCGCGATCGAGCAACCGGACCAGCCGGACGAGGCGTGGTACAACGCCGCTTTCACCGTGACGCCCGACTCCGGTGTGGTCCCGGCCTATTACGCCAAGCGCCGGCTCGTGCCCTTCGGCGAGTTCGTGCCACTGCGCCCGCTGCTCGGCTGGCTCGACAAGTTCGTCCCCATCGGCGGCGATTTTCAGCGCGGCATCGATCCGGCGCCCTTGCTCGTGCCGGTGGGCGACAACACCCAGGCGCTGGGCCCGCTCATTTGTTACGAGGACATCTTTCCCCGTCTGGCTCGCGAAAGTGCGGCCGCCGGTGCCGACGCGCTGCTGGTGCTGACGAACAACGGCTGGTTCGGCGAGGGAGGGGCGGCGTATCAGCACGCGGCACACAGCGTCCTGCGCGCGATCGAGACGCGACGTCCGGTGTTGCGCTGCGGCAATGCGGGCTGGAGCGGCTGGATCGATGAGTTCGGCGCGGTTCGCGCCGTGCTGCAGCGCGTCCAGCGCGAAGCCGAGACCGGCGCCGTGCGCGACGTCGCTTCGGTGAATCCCGAGGACGAAGGCACGATCTATTTCCGCGGTTCGGGCATTGCCGAGGTGACGCGCGATCACCGCTGGGCCGGGCGCCAGAGCTTCTATGTGCAGCACGGCGACTGGTTCGTCCTGGTGAGCGCCGTCCTTGCGGTCTTCGGCTATTATGCGATCATGTTCGCCCGGCCGACGGAGCGACCGGAGGAAGCGGCTGAGGCCAGCTGAGTCACGGCGGCGGCGGGAGGCGCCATGATCGCTTCATGGCGCGTATGCGTCCGGGCGGGGCGGCGGCTCGTTGAGCCGCAGCCAGTAGATGCCCATTTGCCGCACGGCCGCGGTGAACTGTTCAAAGTCCACCGGTTTCTGGATGTAGCTGTTGGCGCCAAGATCGTAGCTCTTGATCACGTCCTGCGCCTCGTTGGAGGACGTGAGGACGACAATCGGCAGGCGGCGCAGGCCAGCGTCGGCCCGCACGCGTCGCAGGAACTCGAGACCGTCGATCTTCGGGAGGTCCAGATCGAGCAGGGTCACGGTCGGCAGCACGCCGTCGCGCGAGGCCGCCGCGGTCGCCAGATAGTCGAGCGCGGCGGCGCCGTCGTTCGCCACTACGAGCTCGTTGGAGATGCCGTTGACCTTGAGTGCGCGCCGGGTGAGCCGGACATCATCCGGGTTGTCTTCCACAAGGAGGATCACCTTCGGTTGCATGGGCCGGCTAGTCGGCGGGGAGCGTGAAGAAAAAGGTGGCGCCCTGACCCGGCGAACTGTTGGCCCAGACGCGTCCGCCGTGACGGTGGATGATGCGTTGCACCGTGGCCAGGCCGACGCCGGTGCCGGGAAACTCCGCGGCGGGGTGCAGCCGCTGGAACGCGGTGAAAAGTTTCTGGAGATAGGCCGGATCGAAGCCGACGCCGTTGTCGCGCACGAAATACGTCGGCCCGGCCGCGGCTTCGTAGCGGCCGAATTCGGCGCGTGCGCCGGGCTGCTTTCCGGTGAACTTCCATGCGTTGCCGAGCAGGTTCTTCAGCACGATGCGCATGAGGCTGGCATCGGCGTGCGCGACGAGCCCGGGCTGGCAGGCGAACTCGACCTCGCGGGCCGGAAACTCCGAGCGCAACTCCGCCGCGACGGCGGCGGCCAGCCCGCTCAGGTCGACCTCGACCTTGCGCAGCTCCATGCGCGTGACTTTCGAGAGCCGCAGGATGTCGTCGATCAACAGGCTCATGCGCTGGGTCGCCATGCGTATCGTATTGAGATTGTCGATACCCTCGGCGTCGAGCCGGCCGGCGTAGTCTTCGAGCATGATGCGGCTGAAACCGTCGATCGTGCGCAGGGGAGCCCGCAGGTCGTGCGAGACCGAGTAGCTGAAGGCCTCGAGCTCGCGGTTTGTCGCCTGAAGTTGCGCGGTGCGCTCCTGCACGCGATGCTCGAGGCTGGCGTTGAGCGCGCGGATCTCCTGCTCGGCCTGTTTGTGGGCGGTGATGTCCGAGAAGACGGCGACGGCGCCCCGGGCCACGCCGGTCTTGTTCCGCAGCGTGCGGGCGGTAACGCTCAACCACAGGCTCGCGCGGTTCGCCCGGTTGTGCACATACATTTCGGCCTGATCGCAGGGCTGGCCGCGCAGCGCCCGGGTGAGGGGCAGATCCTCGGGTGGGTAGGGTGTTGCGCGGTCGGCCAGGTACAGGCCGTGGCGCGCGGCCCAGGCGTCGGGCGATTCCTTCATCAGGCCGGGCCCGAGGAGTTTTTCGGCGGCGGGATTGACGAGCAGGAGCTGCCCGAGTTCGTCGGCGACCGCGACGCCTTCGCCCATGCTGTCGAGGATCGATTGGAGAATGTCGGTCTGCTGCTGCAGCTCGGTCTGGGACTGGTGAAGCTGCCGGTTCGCGGATTCGAGCAGGCGGTG
>DASWVO010000429.1:0-2019 GCA_036406235.1 Opitutaceae bacterium | reverse complement strand
CCGCCGATGTTGAACGAAAAGACGCGTCGGGTCGTGGAGCTGATCGGCTCGATGGAGAAATTGCTGCCGCGCAGGATCGAGGGGATCGTCAGGCGGCACGGATAGCCGCGGTCGCAGAGCTGATTCTTGAACGTGCCCACGGTCATGTTGGTGAGCTCGCCGATCGCGTCGTTGATGACCTCGTCGCCCGCTTCATCGAGCTCGGCCAGGGTCATGCCCAGGAGCTGCGCCGCGGCGTGGCGGGCGAAGTCGATCCCGAGGTAAAGGTAGATCAGGCCGTTGATGTCGCCGATGAAGCCGACGGTGCCCACGACCTGCGGGCCGGTGATCTCGAGAGATTTCACGTGGCGATCCGCCATCGGCTCGAGGAGGACCGCGTGCTGGCCGAGCATCGTTTTGAAAACGTCTTCGACCGCTCGGGTAATGGTCTCTCGAAATACCGTGTCGTTAATCTCTTGAAGCGCGGCCATGGAAATAATGGGTGCGGGCGTGAGGATGCCCGGCTCTATTATCGGCCGCTTTCCCGGGGCTTTAGCGAAAAAGGCCTCACGGCGGGCACAGAGGCCCCTTCGCCACGCCGGCCCGGCACCGCTTCAGTCCTTTTCTTCGTCGTGCCAGTCACCGCTGGCGCGGTATTCCTGCAGTTTGTTGCGCAGCGTGCGAATGGAGATGTGCAGCAGCTCGGCCGCGCGGGTGCGGTTGCCGCCGGTGGCTTTGAGGGCCTCGAGGATCGCGCGCTTTTCAAGTTCGTCGAGCGGGACGACGCTGGCGGCGGCGGGCTCAGGCGCGACCGTGAACGTCTCGGCCGGACTCATCTCCCCGTAGGCGGGGGGCGCCGGAGGCGCGATCGCGGCGGACTCGGGCTGCGTGGCGGCGGGAGGCATCGCCGGCACCCAGTAGGGCGACGCGGGCGCCGGGGCGGGCGCGGCCGGCGGCGGCACGGCGGGAGCGACGGCGGGGATCGAGGTATGCGCGACGGGCATCCCGGGCACGAAGCGCGGCAGGCTGGGCAAGCCGAGCGCGGCGGTCGTGACCGGCCGGTTGTTCTCGGAGAGGATCACGGCGCGCTCGATCGTGTTCTGCAGCTCGCGAACGTTGCCCGGCCAGGGATACGCCCGGAGCGCGGCGAGCGCCTGGTCGGTGAAGCCGGGGAGCTTGAGGCCGTGCTTGCGCGCGCCACGCCGGAGAAACGCGTCGGCAAACAAGTCGATGTCCTCGGGGCGTTCGCGCAGCGGCGGCACGTGAACCGGGAACACGTTGAGGCGGTAAAACAGGTCGGAGCGGAAGTTGCCGCGCTCGACGAAGGTCATGAGATCGCGGTTCGAGGTGGCGAGGATGCGTACGTTGACCTTGATCGTCTTGGAGCCGCCGACGCGTTCGAACTCGCGCTCCTGCAGGACGCGCAGGAGCTTGGCCTGCAGGTTGAGCGGGATCTCGCTGACCTCGTCCAGCAGCAGCGTGCCGCGGTTGGCCAGCTCGAAACGGCCCTCGCGGCGGTCCGTCGCGCCGGTGAAGGAGCCGCGCTCGTGACCGAAGAGCTCGCTCTCGATCAACTGTTCGGAAAGGGCGGCGCAATTGACCTTGATGTACGGCTCGTTACGGCGGGGAGAGTTGCGGTACAACTCCCGCGCCACCATTTCCTTGCCCGAGCCGTTCTCGCCCGTGATCAGCACGGTCGCATCGGTCGGTGCCACCCGCTCGATCAACTGACGCAGGCGCTGCATCGTCGGGCTGCGGCCGAGCAGCACGTTGTCGTCGCTGCCGCTGCTCTGCTCGTTGAAGTAGCGGTTGACCTTGACCAGCTGGCTGTAGGCGTCGGCCTTCTTCAGCACGATGTCGATCTGGCCGGCGGAGAAGGGCTTGATGAGATAGTCGAACGCGCCGGTGCGCATGCACGCGACCGCGCTCTCGATCGTGCCGTGCCCCGTCATCATGACCACGAGCGGGTGGTTCGGCAGGCCCATGACGCGCTCGAGGAAGTGCTGCCCGTCGCCATCGGGCAGGCGGACGTCGAGCATG
>DASWVO010000428.1:0-9198 GCA_036406235.1 Opitutaceae bacterium | reverse complement strand
CGGCGGCCCGCGCGGGCAGCACCATCCACCTGGTGAGCATCAGCAAGCCGATCTGGAGTTACGGCGTGGATACGCTTCCGGGCGTGCTGCCGCCGAAGGAGGGCCGGCTGCGTCGCGTGGCCTTCGCGCAACTCGCCACGCCCGGGCTGGCCGACCTGCGCGAGCGCATGGCGAAACCGGAGGATGAACTCGGCCGCTTCGCGCGCGGGCTGCCCCTATGGCTCGCGGAAACGATGTATTTTTCTCCGCACTACGCGCCCATCGCCGCGGTGGGCATGGTGGAGAAGGCGCACTACGCGCTGTTTCCCGGCGAGTGGACGACCGAGAATATCCGCCAGCTCGTCGACACGAGCGGCGAGGGGCTCGACTACGTGTTCACGGGGGCGCTTCGTGAGCAGAGCGGCGACACCGAGCTCGTGCTGCGCCTGTGGGAGATCAAGAAATTCCGCGAGCGCAAGGTGTTCAACGCGCGCTGGACGCCGGCCACGGCCGATGCCGAGCTGGCGAAACTCCACGAGCAGTTGCGGCTGTTCATGGAATGGTCCCCTTACCCGGCGGGCGCCGGCGTCGGCCACACCCCGCCGCCGCGGCCGGCCGCGTGGATCCAGACGCTGGGGGCGTCGGTCTCCCTTTTCCTTGCGGACAAAGGCGTGCTGCCGAAGGAGCACGCCGTGCTGTCGCCGACGGTCGTCGATGCGCTGGCGGAGCAGGCGGTGACGAGCGAGGCGGCGTCGCTCGCGTGGCTCACGCTCGGCGACCGCGCGCGCCGGCTCGGCCTGGCGGGGACATTGCCTGCGGTGCAACTGCATCCCGGCGCCGCCGTGCAGCAGGCGCGCGGCGCGCTCGGCTGACGTTTTTCCCTGGGAGCGCGGGCCGCCGGCCCGCTTTTCCCGGAATGCGGGCGAGCCGCCCGCGCTCCCAGGTGGCCTGCTTCACTCGTCATGTCCTCGACTTCCGACCTTCGCATCCGCGCCACCAAGCCCCTGCTTGCGCCCGCCATCCTCGAGGAGGAGTTTCCCCTCAGCGTGGCGCATGCCGAGCTCGTGGCCCGCTCGCGCCGCGAGATCGGCCACATTATCGCCGGCACCGACGACCGCCTCCTCGTGGTGGTGGGACCGTGCTCGATCCACGATCCGGCCGCGGCGTTCGAATACGGCGAACGCCTCCTGCCCGCGGCGCGGCGCTACGTCGACGACCTGCTCATCGTCATGCGCGTGTATTTCGAAAAACCGCGCACGGTCGTCGGCTGGAAGGGCCTGATCAACGATCCCGATCTCGACGGGAGCTACCAGATCAACAAGGGCCTGCGTCTCGCGCGCCAGTTGCTCGTCGATCTCACCGCCCTGGGGCTGGCGACGGCGACCGAGTTTTTGGATACAACGCTCGGGCAGTATTACGCCGACGCGATTTCTTGGGGCGCGATCGGCGCACGCACGGTGGAGAGCCAGGTGCACCGCGAACTCGCCTCGGGCCTCTCGATGCCGGTCGGTTTCAAGAACCGCACCGACGGCGACCTGCAGGTGGCGGTCGACGCGATGCGCTCGGCGCGCCAGCCGCACTGGTTTCCCTCGCTCACCCGCGAAGGCGCGCCCGCCGTGATGGGCACGACAGGCAACGACCAGACGCACCTCGTCCTCCGCGGCGGCTCGCGCGGTCCGAATTACTCGGCCGAGCACCAGCGCGCTGCGGCGGAGCTGTTGCGCCGTTACGATCTCCCTCCGCACGTGATGGTCGACTGCAGCCACGCCAACAGCGGCAAGGATCCGCAACGCCAGCCCGAGGTCGTCGGCGAGCTGGCCGGCCCGCGCGCCGCCGGCGGGCGCACGCTGTGCGCCGTGATGATCGAGAGCCACTTGGTGGGCGGCGCGCAGGATTACGCGGCGCGCCCGCTCGTCTACGGCCGCAGCATCACCGACGGCTGCCTGTCGTGGGAGCAGACGCTCCCGCTCTTCGCGCAACTCGCCGAAGCCGTGCGCGCGCGGCGTGCGCGGTGAGAGTGCTTCCGGCGGGAGTTCGAGCGTGACACCGCCGGCTTGCCGGCCGCAAATGGCCGGTTCCATGTCTTCCAGCTTCTTGCGTAAGTGGGGCGCCCTGATTTTCGCGACGCTTCTGTGTGCAAACGCCACCGCGTCCGATCTAGAGCCGATCGACGAGGTGTTTGACATCCGGGTCGATCTTGCCTGGGGCAAAGACGGCGAGGCGGCCGCTTTTGCCCTGGTTGAAAAAGCGTTCACGCGCACGCCGCGTCCGCACGTGAAGACCCGCTACGGCGAGATGTTGATGACTCTCGGGCTGGGGGTGGCGCCTGCCGGAGAAGCGGGGCGTGGCATGGATCTGGTGCAGGAGGCGCTCGACGAAGGGAGCGTTCGCGCCAAAGCCATCGTCGGCTGGGAGCTGCTGCGCGGTCAACGCCTGCCGGCCGATCCGACGCGGGGTCTCGCGCTGCTGCAGGAGGCGGTCACGGCGGGGAATATCCACGCGATGATCGTGCTCGGCCGGGCTTACCGGTACGGGGTCGGGATGCCGGCGGACGTGCAAATCGCGGAGCTGTGGTTTCGCCGGGCGGCGTATCTCGGCAGTTCCCAGGCTCTGTATTCGTTGGGGCATGACTACGAGCTTGGAGGCATCGCCGGCCGAGCCGACGAAGCGAAGGCCTTCGAGCTGTACCTTGAAGCGGCCATCCGGGGCAGCGACGCGGCCGGCGAGCGCCTGAAATCAGGGATGGAATCGGGTGAGCCCAGGGCTGCGCGCGCCCATCATCTCGTGATCCTGTGGTATGCGGCGGCCGGCGCCGATTTTCAGCGCCGCCAGGTCAAATCGGCCATTGCCGCCCTTGAGCAGAGCTTTCCCGACGATCCCGTCGTGCTGCTGGCGTTGGGGCGTGTCTACTCCACCGAGGGTTTCGGCCTTCGCGATTACGAGAAGGCGCATGTCGCGCTGGAGCGGGCGATCCGGTTGGGATCGGCGGATGCGCGCGCCGAGCGGGCAAAGCTGCTGGCAGTCGGCGCGGGGGTGAAGAAGGATCCCGCCGCAGCTCTGGCGGAGTGGCGGGCGCTCGAGAAGCGCGGCAACGCGCGCGCCCTCGCGGAGCTCGGTTTCTATCATTATTGGAATTCCCTGAAGGGAACCGACGTCACCAAGGATCCCGCGAAAGCGTTTGCGTATTCGCGGCGCGCCGCGAATGCCGGGGATTTCTGGGGGCAACTCAACGTCGCCTACTGCTATGAGCATGGAATTGGCGTGGACACCAATTACGCTCTCGCCGCCCGCTACAATCGCGCCGCGGCCTGGCGGGGCTCACGCGAAGGCGCCCGTCGGATGTACAAGCTGCTCGATCACGTGAAGTGAGACGGCCGGGCGGCTCTCCGCAACGGCGCCCTGCCTACCGGTCCGCGATCGCGAGCTGGCCGCAGCCGGCGGCAATGTCGATCCCGCGGCGCTGGCGCACGGTGCTCGGCAGCCCGTAGTCCGCGAGGATCTGCTGAAAACGCTTCGCCGCCTCCGTCCGGCTCGGCGCGCCTGCGTATCCGGCGGTTGGATTCAACGGGATCAGGTTCACCTGTGCCTGCAGTCCGCGCAGCAGCGCGCCGACGGCGTGCGCCTGCTCGGGGCCGTCGTTCTGGCCCTCGATGAGGGTCCATTCAAAAAAGATGCGGCGCTCGAGCTTTGCGACGTAGTAGCGGCAGGCTTCCATGAGCGCGTCGAGCGGCCACGCGCGGGCCGCGGGCACGAGTGCGGCGCGCCCGGCCTGGGTGGCGCCGTGCAGCGAGACCGCGAGGTGGATCGGCCGGCGCTCGTCGGCGAGGCGTATGATGCCGGGCACTACGCCCACGGTGCTCAGCGTAATCTTCTTCGCGCCGAGCGCGAGGCCGTTGGGATCGCGCAGGATGTCGACGGCCTTGAGCACGGCGTCGTAATTGTGCAGCGGTTCGCCCATGCCCATGAGCACGATATTGCGCAGCCGCTCGTGACGGTGGTGCGGCGAATCGTGGCCGGGCGTGGCGAGCGCGGGCGTTTCGTTGGCGGTCTCGCGCAGCACGCGGTCGACATGGAGCGCCTGGGCGACGATTTCGCCCGCGCTGAGGTGGCGGGTGAAACCCATCTGCCCGGTCGCGCAGAAGACGCAGCCCATGGCGCAGCCGGCCTGGGAGCTGATGCACGCGGTCACGCGGCCCGTGTAGCGCATCAGCACCGTTTCGATGCGCTGGCCGCCGGCAAGCCCGAGCAGATACTTGCGCGTGAAGCCGTCGCTCGAATGCGTCTCGCGGGCGACAGCCAGGCGCCCCAGGACCGTTTCCGCGCCGAGGCGCGTGCGCAGGCGGGCGGGCAGCCCGGCCATCGCGGCGAAATCGGACGCCCCTTCGTAGTAGAGATACGTCCACAGCCGCGCACCGTGGACCGGACTGAAGTTCCACGACGCCACCAGTGCGATCAGCTCAGGGCGCGTGAGGTCGTAGAGATTGATCGGTGACGGCGGAAGGGCGGACGGCATGCGGTGCAACCGCGCACGCTACGGCGGCCGATCCTCACCGCAATGCCTGTCTGCGGTTCCTCCCGTGGCGCGGTCCATCCGCCCGCGCTCGTGGCGCACGCGAGCGCGGGCGGAAGCGCCGCGCTACCTTGGCAGACGGCGGACGAAGTGAAAGAAGCCTCTACAGATACCGGCTGGGTTCCGGCTCGTCGTCGGCCTTGCCTTCGTAGGCGTGCACGCTGCAGGCCGAGTCGCTCCAGAGCGGCAGGTTTTCGCCGCGCCACGCGCGCGTTTCGAGGATGTCGCGGCGCACGTCGGGCTCGCGCGCTGTCATCATCATCCGATTCAGCGCGGCGTAGAGCACATCTTCCGGCGACACTTTCAGCGAACCAGCGTAACGCTCGATGGCGGCGAGTTCTGCGGACTCCAGATGGAGTTTAATCGCGCTCAACATGGGGACCTCCGGGGTTGGAATTTCCGAACGGCGCAAATCTATCGGCGCGGGCGGGTGACGGCAAGCTCGCCGGTTCGCCCCGACCGTCCCTCGCATGGGCTCAGCTTCCGGCGGCGAGCCGGCTTTTCACGGGCAGATACTCGTAGGTGGTGACTTCGAGCAGATTGCCCCACGGGTCGCTGAAATAGAACGACCACGCCTTGTCGTGGTCCACGGGACCATCGAGGGACTGCCCCGACGCGCGGAAGCGCTCGCGAAACCTCAAAAACTCCGCGGCCTCCGCGCGCAGCGCGAGCCGCCGCCAGCCGCGGGTCGGATCGGAGCCTTGCGGCTCGCCGGTGAAGAGGGCGAGCATGGTCCGGCCGCCGTCGCAGGTTAACATGATCGGGCCGGCGGCGGCCCAAGCGGCGTGCTCCGGCATCGGCGCGAAGCCGAGCCACTCGCGATACCACGCGACCGCCTCGGCGCGGTCCGGCACGAAAAGTTCGATGTGGTCAGGCGTCATGGCAGCGCGGGCACTCGTGACGCCGGCCATCCTGGGCGAACGCGCCGCGAAGGCGACGCGGAATTGGAGCCGGCGACTGTCACGGACGATCGCCGGCGTGACGGGCCATCAGGGGTCGAAATCGGACGTCACCGTTGGCCGCGCCTTTTCTTCCTGTTCCTTGATGCGGGCGAGTTCGGCCGGGTGTTCCTCGAGCATTTCGCGCTCCGACATGCGGCCGGTGAGCCAGGCGAGGTTCATCGGATAGATGTCGGGGTTGAAGATCACGAAGTAGAAGTGCCAGACGATGATCGCGAGCGTGGCGAGGATCGCCTCGTAGAAGTGAATCGTGCGGGCGATGTCGAAGCCGAGCTTGGTGAAGAAGCCCATCGAGGCGTTGTCGAACCAGAGCACGCCGCCGGTGACGCCCATGAGCAGCGTGCCCCAGACGAGCGCCCAGTATTCGGCCTTTTCGATGTAGCAGAAGCGGCCGAAGGCCGGCTTGGTGCGCGCGAGGCCGAGGTTGTAGCGCAGGACGAGCCAGGGGTCGATGAGGTCGCGCTTTCGCGGCAGCAGTTCGAGGAACAGCGCGCGGCCGGGTACCGTGAAGGCCAGATATGCGATGTGCCAGACACCGGCGGCCAGCATCACGACGCCGGCGATGCGGTGGATAAGGGAGCGCCACTCGAACGCGCCTGCGCTCAGGTTGCGGATCGCCACGACCCACCACGCCTCCGGGTAGCGGAGCATGAAGCCGGTGACGACCAGCAACACGAAGCTGATGACGAGCGTGCCGTGCTGGAAGCGCTCGTGCACGGTCATGCGCAGGTAGAGGCGGTGTTCGACGTGCTCCTCCTCGATGAGGCCCTTCTGGATCGCGAGCTTGCGCCGCACCTTTTTGACGAAATCGAGCACGTTGTGCGCAAACATGCCGCCGACCACCACGACGATCAGGATCACGTAGAACGTGGCGATCCAGTAGAGCACCGCGGCGTTGCCGTCGGAGCCGGCCGCCGCGGTCGGGCTCACGTGCACGGCGCCGACGGTGAAGCGTGTATTCGCTCCGGGATGACACTGGCCGCAGGTCTGGACGAGGTTGGCCTTGTGTACGGTCGAGGAGGGATCGAGGTGCGACTTGATGCCGTGGGCGCTGTGGCAGCTCGCGCAGTTAACGACTTCGACCGAGCCGCCGCGCACCGCGAGCCCGTGGTAGCTGTCGGCGAACGTCTGGAAGGCGTGCGTGGCGAGCCCGTATTTCTTGGTGAGGCGCAGCGAATCGTGACAGCTGGCGCAGACCTCCTGGGCGACGTTGCGCGCATGCACGGGCGAGGTCGGGTCGGTGTGGGCGCGGATGTCGTGCTCCCCGTGGCAGTCGGTGCACACGGGGGCGTCGCGGCTGCCCTTGCGCAGGGCCTCGGCGTGGACGCTGTCGCTGAAGAGTGTAGCCTCTTTCTGGTGACACTCGCCGCAGGTCGCCGTCTGGCGCTGGTGGCTGATGCGCGCGCCGGCGGTGACGGCGCGGTTCATCTGGTGGGCGCCGTGGCAGTCGATGCAGGTGGGCGCGCTGGCTTCGCCGCGCTGCAGGGCCGCGCCGTGCACGCTGCGCTCGAAGGACGCGACGAAACGCGTGCCGCGCAGCGTGTGACCGGCCACTCCCGGTTTTTCGAGGTGGCAGGATTCGCACAGGAACGCCTGGGCGAGCTTGCGCGCGACGGTCGGCGGGGCGTTGAGCGCGCTGATGTCGGGCTGGCGGTGGCAGTCGAGGCAGTCGGGGGCGTCGGCCGGCCGCGTGGCGAGCGTGCGCCCGTGGGCGGAGGCGGCGAAGTGGTTGCGGGCGGTTTCGTGGCACTTGCCGCAGGCGTCGGTCTGCCCGGTGCGGGCGAACGCGAAGCCGGGCTCGGCGACTTTGGTGATCGAGTGCGAGCCGTGGCAGGCGGCGCAATCGGTATCCGTTCCTTCAGGACGCGGGGTGTGGGCGAGGCGCGGGTGAAACGCGTGCTTCGCGGCGGTGTCCTCGTGGCAGGAAGCGCAGTCGACCCGCTGCATGGGCTGCTGGTGGGGCATCGCGTCGGGATCGAAGCCCTCGTGGCAATCCGTGCAGTCGAAGGCGGCGTGCACGGATTTCGCGACCGCATCGGCCGCGACGAAAAGCGGCACGGTGCGGCCGTCCTTCTCCATCGTGAGCGCTTCATCGGTATGACACTCGAGGCACGTCGCGCTGGGATTCGCCGGGGCGGCGGGCGCACTCGCGGTGGCGGGTTCCGGTGGAGCGGAATCCTCGGCCGCGAGGATTTCGAACACACTGGCAACAGCCGCCAATGCGAAGAGGCAGAACAGCGGGGGCGCGACACGCCAGGGACGGCGTGCTCGTGGCGACAGTCCCGCTGGCGGGGATTTTTCGTCCTGAGTCACACCCGAAGCCTACGGGGGACCAGCACGTGCCAGAAGCTCCGCCGCGCGCCCGGCGGCGGAAATAACGGCGCTTTCTCGGGACGATAACCGCCTTCCGGCAAGCCGATGGCGGAGGGGCTGAGGCGTGTGACGTCGGCCAAGGAGCGCGCTTGCGCGCGATTTTCTGGAAGCGCGCGCCTCTGGCCGTCTGGAAGGCCTCACAGCTTCAACCACGCCGAACAGTACTGGCGGCCGCCCGCTTTTTCAGATTGCGGGCCAGCGGCCCGCGCTCCCGGACGTCACCTCAGCGATGCGAGGGCGTCGGCGATCGGCACGGGCTGGCGGCGGCGTTCAAGGAAGTAGTTTACCTCGTGGTAGCCGACGCTTTGCAGGATGCGCAACGCCCCGGCGAAGGCATCGCCCACGCGCTCGGGACGATGCGCGTCGGCGCCGATCACGACCGGGATGCCGCGAGCGTGCATGAGCTCGAGCATCGACCGCCCCGGATTCATCTCGGGCAGGCTCTTGTGCAGGCCGCTCGTGTTGAGCTCCATCGCCGTACCGGCGGCGGCAATACGGTCCAGCGCTCGCTCGATGTACGGCTGGATGCGCTCGAATTTCCACTCGGCCGGCACCTCGTTTTTCACGAGGTCGGGGTGGGCGAGCGTGTCGAAGAGCCGCGTCTCGGCGGCCTGCGCGAGGTGATCGAAGTAGAGCTGCTGGTAGGCGAAGACATCACCGCGGAAGTACTTCTGCTTGTAGTGCCACATCTGCATGTGGACGGAGCCGAGCACGTGGTGCAGCGGCGTCCGCGCGTGGAGTTTTTCCAGCCACGGCTCGATGCCGGGAAAAAAGTCGCTCTCCAGGCCGAGGCGGACGTCGACGCGCCCGGCGAATTGGGTGCGGGCGGAATCGACCAGGCTAACGTAGTCGTCCCACTGCTCGGGCGCCATGCGCACGTCCGCCGAGATGCCGTCGGGCAGCGGGCAGTGGCAGGTGAAGATGATGCCCTGGAGGTTGCGGCGTTCGGCGGCGGCGGCGTACTGGGCGGGCAGCCCGAGGGCGTGTTTGCAGAGGGGGGTGTGGCTGTGGGACTCGTAAAGGAGCGGTGCGGACATCAAGCGTTCTCGTTTCTTTCAATCGAGAACGAGAACGGGCGAGAGAACGAGAACGATTCTGCGATCGAAGTGCATCTCCTTGTGGGAGCGCGCCGCTGATCGCCCGCTTTTCAGCTTGCGGGCCAGCGGCCAGTAGTGTTCGGCGTGGGATAAGCTCCGGGTGGCTGGAGGGAAAACGCGCGGGGGGAAAGGCCCGGTTGCAGCCGGAGTCGGCAGGCTCGGATGATTGTCACAGGATTGTAACTGTACAAACTGGCTGTCGTCGGGCTAAATGCGCGTG
>DASWVO010000427.1:0-4064 GCA_036406235.1 Opitutaceae bacterium | reverse complement strand
TACGTGGCGGATTACCAGACGTTGCAGATCAGTTCGCCGCCGGCCTTGTTGCGGCGGCAGTCGGCGTCCTTCATCAGGCCCTTCGACGTCGAGACGATGCTGATGCCGAGGCCGTTGAGCACGCGCGGGATTTCCTGGTAGCCGTAATAGAGACGGCGGCCGGGCGTGGAGACGCGGGACAGGCCGGTGATGGCCGGGGCGTCGTCGACGTATTTGAGGGCGACGACGAGGGTCCTGTGCCCGGCGGCGTCGGTGCCGGTCTTGTAGTCGGCGATGTAGCCCTCGGCCTTCAGAATCGCGGCGATGGATTCGCGCAGCTTCGAATGCGGCGAGGTGGTCTCGGCCTGACGGGCCTTGGACGCGTTGCGCAGGCGGGTCAGGAAATCACTGATCGGATCGGTCATGGTGGATGTTGGTCGTTCTGCTTCGCCGGATCATATCCGACTTCCGGCGGGGAGAGTTGATGAAAGCGGTGCGGAGTGGCGATGTAGCGGCGCCGGTGACGGCGCCGTCCGCGCGCTCACGCGCGCGGCTACGGGAAGGATCGTTACCAGGAGGATTTGGTCACGCCGGGGATCTTGCCGGCGAGCGCGAGCTCACGAAACTGGATACGCGAGACGCCAAAGCGGCCGATGTAGGCGCGCGGACGGCCGCTGAGCGAGCAGCGGTTGCGGATGCGAATCTTGTTCGAATTCTTCGGCAGCTTCTGCAGCTTCTTCTGCGCGGCGAAGAACTCCTCGTCGGTGGTGGCGGGGTTGGCGAGGATCGCCTTCAGTTCGGCACGCTTCGCCGCGTATTTGGCGGAGAGGCGGACGCGCTTCTTGTTGCGCTCGATGGCGGAGGTCTTGGGCATGGAGGGATTTTCGATTTTAGATTGCTGATTTTCGATGTGGCGTCGGCGGCGGTGCTGGGATCGGCAATCGGAATTCGCCAATCGAAAATCGAAAATGGGAGTTAGGCGGCGTGGGTCTTCGCGGCGGGCGCGGCGGTTTCACTGCGACGGAACGGCATGCCGAGCAGCCGGAGCAACTCGCGCGCTTCGTCGTCGGTCTGCGCGGACGTCACGATCGTGATGTCGAGGCCGATGTGCTTCTTGACGTTCTCCACGGTGATTTCCGGGAAGATCGTGTGATCGGTGATGCCGAGGTTGTAGTTGCCCTGGCCATCGAGCTTCGACGGCACGCCGCGGAAGTCGCGGATGGTGGGCAGCGCGACGGCGAGCAGCCGCTGCAGGAAATCCCACATGGCGGGTCCGCGCAGCGTGACATGGCAGCCGACGATCTGGTTGGGCTTCAGCTTGAAATTGGCGATGGCCTTGCGGCTCTTCGAGAGCACCGGCTTCTGACCGGCGATGAGCCCGAGATCCCGCTGGATGTCGGAGATCTGGTTCTTGTCCGCCTCGGAGTCGATGCCGGTGTTGAGGTTGATCTTCACCAGCTTCGGCACCTCGTGCTTGTTCTTGTAGCCGCGGCTCTTCACGAGCTCGGGCACGACGTGCTCGACGTAGAGTTTCTTGAGAGAGGGAACGTAGCTCATTGACTGGGCCCGCGATTACCGACCGCGAGGCGTTGGAGAGTTAGGTTGGGAGAAAAGAGGAGGAGTGGACCGGAGAAAGTAACAAGGTTCAAGTGGCAAGTAGCAGCTCGTCGGAGAGTGGCGCGAATGCGCTGCTTACCTGGTACTTGGGCTCGTCACCCGGCGACCGGCAGGCGTCAGCCCGCGGAAGCCGTCTCCTTCTTTCGTTTGCTCGCGTCGAAGACCGACTGGAGCATGAGGTTCGAGATATGCACCGAGCCTTCGCGCTCGGCGATGGTGCCTTGCGGGTGCTCCTGCGACTTCTTCAGGTGGCGCTTGATCAGGCCGACACCTTCGACGCGGGCGCGCTGCTTGGCGGGCAGGACTTCGAGGACCTTGCCGGTCTTGCCCTTCTGCGAGCCGGCGATGACGACGACCTGGTCGCCGCGTTTGATGTGAAATTTTTGGGCCATGTTAGAGGACCTCCGGCGCGAGCGAGATGATCTTCATGAAGTTCTTGGCGCGCAGTTCGCGGGCGACCGGGCCGAAGATGCGCGTGCCGCGCGGGTTGTTCGTCGGATCGATGATCACGATCGCATTGCTGTCGAAGCGCAGGTAGCTGCCGTCCGGCCGGCGGACCGGCGCCTTGGTGCGAACGACGACGGCCTTGTGAACCTCGCCCTTCTTCACCGTGGCTTCGGTGGAGCTTTGCTTGATGTGAACGGTGATGATGTCGCCCACGCCCGCGGTCGTGGTGATCTGACCCTTGCGGGAGATCATCGCGGCTTTGCGGGCGCCGGTGTTGTCGGCGACGTCGAGGACGGAGCGCAGTTGAATCATGACAGGCCTCCTGGAGTTTGGATTGTTAAAGGATCAGGGTCAGGCCTGCGGCGCCGGCGTCTCCGCCGGAGCGGCCGGATTGGCTGCCGCGGTCTTGGTGGGTACCTGGGCGGCGACGTCGGTTTCGCTGATGGCGACATCCTGCGTCGTGACCGCGCGCTGCACGATCGAGACGATGCGCCAGCGCTTCAGCCGGCTCAGCGGACGGGTTTCCATCACTTCGACCGTGTCGCCGAGCTTGGCCTCGTTCTTCTCGTCATGGACGTGGAGAACCGTCTGCCGGTTGACGATCTTGTGGTAGAGCGGGTGCGGCGACTTGTACGGGACGGTGACCTTGATGGACTTGTCGCCGGAGCGGCTGCTCACGAAGCCGATTTGAGTTTTGCGCGTGTTGCGCTGCGCGGGAGAGGAGGACATCGGGATTTTCGATTTTAGGATTTTGGATTTTCGATTGCTTCGGACTTTCGCAGGCGGGCGGCCTCGGCCGCGGCTCGATCGAAAATCGAAAATCGAACTCTTGGATTCCTTTAGGCGGCGGCTTTCTTCTTGGAGGCGGTGAGGGCGGTCTCGAGCCGGGCGATGTCCTTGCGGAGCGTACGCAGCTCGTGGGTCTTTTCCACCTGACCGGTTTGCTTGCGCAGCTTGAGCTGCAGCAACTGCTCGCGGAGCTCGCGGATCTTGGTCGGCAGCTCGGCGGGCGCGAGATCGCGGATTTCTTTGGAAGTCATGACGGTCGGAGGAAAAAGGTTAGACGGCGCCTTCGCGGGCGATGAAGCGGCAGTGGAACGGCAGTTTGGCGTCGGCCAGCCGGAACGCCTCCTTGGCGATCGTCGCCGGCACGCCGGCGAGTTCGAAGAGGACGGCGCCGGGCTTGATCTGCGCGACGTAGAACTCCACCGGGCCCTTGCCCTGGCCCATGCGGACCTCGGCGGGCTTCTTGGTGATGGGCTTGTGCGGGAAGACGCGGATCCAGAGTTTGCCCTTGCGCTTGAGGTGGCGCGAGATGGTGACGCGGGCCGCTTCGATCTGCTGGCCGGTCATGGGACCGCGGGTGAGGGACTGCAGGCCGAATTCGCCGAAGGCGAGCGTGTTGCCGCGCTTGGCATTGCCAGCGCGGGAGCCTTTCTGCGACTTGCGGAACTTGGTACGGGCGGGTGCGAGAGCCATGGTAAGAGGAGCTTGGAGCCTAAAGCTTAGAGCCTAGAGCTTAGAGCTGTATCAGTTGTTGTCGGACTCCTTTTTGCAGATCCAGCACTTGACGCCGATCTTGCCGTAAACGGTGTGGGCTTCGGAGAACCCGTAATCGATGTTCTCGCGCAGCGTGTGCAGCGGCACGCGTCCCTTGCGCTGCCATTCGCGGCGGGCGATATCCGCGCCACCGAGACGGCCGGAGCACTGGATACGAATGCCCTCGGCGCCGAGCGTCATGGCCATTTCCACGGCCTTCTTCATGGCGCGGCGGAACGCGATGCGGCGCTCGAGCTGGAGCGCGACGTTTTCCGCGACGAGCTGCGCCTCGATCTCGGGCTTCTTCACCTCCTGGATGTCGAGGAGGATTTCCTTGCCTGTAATCTTGGCGAGCTCGGCCTTGATGTTCTCGACCTCCTGGCCCTTGCGGCCGATGACGATGCCGGGGCGCGCGGTGTAGATCTTGACGCGGACGCGGTTGGAGGCGCGCTCGATGAAGATGCGCGGCACGGAGGCCTGCT
>DASWVO010000426.1:0-2655 GCA_036406235.1 Opitutaceae bacterium | reverse complement strand
ATCAAGGCCGACCTGACGGCGATGAAGGAGGCCGGCATCGCCGGCGTGCAGCTCTTCGACGCCGGCATTTATCTCCCGGCGGGGCCCGTGCGCTACGGTACCGACGACTGGCACGAGCACGTGCAGTTCGCGATCGAGACCGCCGCGGAGCTCGGCCTCGAAGTCTCGTTGATGAACACGCCCGGCTGGTCCGCCAGCGGCGGCCCCTGGGTGACGCCGGAGCAATCGATGAAACAGCTCGTATGGAGCGAACTCGACGTCCCCGGCGGCACCCCGCTCGCCGTCGACCTCCCGCTCCCCGCCACACGCGAGAACTTTTACCGCGACGTGGCCGTGCTCGCCGTGCCGGCCGATGCAGACGCGTCGAACGCCTTGCGCTCTCCCGCTCTCCAGTCTGCCTCTGCCGCGGGAGGAGCGTCGCTTGGCGCCGCGGCATTCGACGGCGATCGCGCCACCTCGGTCGCACTGGACGCACGCACGCAAAAACTGGAATTCGTCTTCGCGCAGCCCGTTACCGTTGCCCAGCTCACGCTCGAGCTTCGCGATGCCAAACCGGGATTCAATTTCCGCGGCACGATCGAAACCTCGAATGACGGGACGACTTTCCGGGAGACGCATGCTTTCAGCTTCGGCCCCCACGCGCAGGCGTCCGCGCAAATCGTGACATCCTTCAAGCCAACGCGGGCCACGCACGTCCGCCTCAGTTTTTCCGCGGGCCTTGATTCGAAGCCGGTGGCGTTCTCGATCGCGGAGCTGGCGCTCGCCAACCCGCCGCGCCTGGCCGACTGGCGCCTGAAAACGAAGCTCGCATCCGGTGCCATCAGCCGCTCCACGGCGTCCGCCCGCACGGCCGCGATTCCCCGCGAGCGTATCCTCGATCTCACGACAGCAGCCGATGCGGAGGGTAGACTCGCGACGACGCTCCCGGCCGGCCGCTGGACGGTTCTGCGCTTCGGCTTCACCTCCACGGGCGCGCGCAACCACCCCGCCGTGCCCGAAGGTCACGGACTCGAAATCGACAAACTCGACGCCGATGCGGTTGCGTTTCAATTCGAGCAGTCGGTCGGCCGGATCATTCGCGCTGCGGGCCCGCGCGCCGGCACGACGCTGACCGGCGTGCTCTTCGACAGCTTCGAGGCCGGTTTTCAGAACTGGACGGAAAAGTTTCCCGCGCGGTTCCGTGCCGCGTGCGGCTACGACCTCGTGCCGCTGCTGCCGGCATTGACCGGCCGCGTGATCGAGTCGCCCGCCTTCACCGAGTGCGTGCTCCATGATTTTCGCCACGTGGTGGACGACGGTCTCGCGAAATCGTATTTCGGCGCGATGCGGGCACTCGCACACCGGCAGCGGCTGGTCACGTATGCGGAGGCACAGGGCGGACCGCTTAATCCGGTGCTCATCAACCCGTATGTCGACGTGGTGATGAACGAATTCTGGCACCACAACCGCTTCGACGCGCGCCTCAAACTGAGTGCGTCGACCGTGAACATCCTCGACCGAAAGGTCCTCGCCGCCGAGGCATTCTCCGCCCGGCCCGAGGAGGACGGCTGGGCGGCGACGCTCCGGGACTTGAAACGCCCCGGAAACGACGCTTTCGCCGCCGGCGTGAACCGCTGCATCCTGCACACGTATGCCCACCAGCCGTTCACCGAGGCGGCTCCCGGCTTCACGCTCGGACGCTACGGCACGCGCTTCGGCCGTCTGAATACCTGGTGGCGGCACCTGCGCACCTGGACCGACTTTCTCTCGCGCAGCCAGTTTCTCCTGCAACAAGGCTGGCGGCCGGCCGACGTGCTTTTTCTCCAAACCGAGGATATGGGCTATGCGTATCCAGCAAATGAGGTCGAAGCGTTTCCCGAGGGTTACGATTTCGATATTGGCTACCCTAAGGATCTCGCGGCGATGACCCTGCGTGACGGCGCACTCACGCTGCCGCACGGTCCGGCCTACCGCCTCGTCGTCACGCCGAGAATGCCATGGGCCGCCAGCGTCGCCACGCTGCGCCACCTGCGCGCTCATGTCCGCGCGGGCCAGTCATTGCTCGGCGAGCCGCCCACCGGACCGGCGGGCGTGCGCGATTTGGAACAGCGGCGTGAGTTCGAAACACTCGTGGGTGAAATCTGGGGAGACCTCGACGGCAGCGCCGTTCGCGAGAAAAAACTCGGCGAGGGGATGGTGATGCGCGGCCGCACGATCGCGGAGGCGCTCGCCACGATCGGCGTGAGCCGCGATCTCTCCTGGGATTCCGGCACCGAACAACGTTCCGTCAAATTCACGCATCGGCGCACCGCCGAGGCCGACATCTATTTCGTCTTCAACAACACGGCCGACGCCCGGTTCATCGAGTTCGCGTTTCGCACGACCGGCCGTCGCCCGGAAATTTGGGACCCCGAGTCTGGATCCCGCGGCGACGCAGCGATTTTCAGCGTCGGCGAGCACACGGTGAACGTGCCGCTCCAGCTTGCGCCGCATGGCGCGACGTTCGTCGTATTCAGAAAAGCACTTCCGGAAAAATGGGCGACTCGCGCGACGAGCGGCAACGGTGGGACGCCGCCTCTCGAGATGTCGGCGGGGAAGCTCTACGCGGCGACCGGCAGCAGGATCTCGCTGGAACTTTCGGACGGAACGCTGCGGGAGCTTCCCTCCGTCAGCGCC
>DASWVO010000425.1:0-2610 GCA_036406235.1 Opitutaceae bacterium | reverse complement strand
ACCGAGGGATCGAAACTCGAGCGACTCGGCGGCGGCGCCTACGGGCTCGGCATCAGCCGCAACATCATGGGCGGCTACCGCTGGCTCGCCGATCACTACGAACCCGGCGACCAGATCTTCCTGTTCGGCTTCAGCCGCGGCGCGTACACCGCGCGCAGCCTCGGCGGGCTGATCGGTTGCTGCGGACTGCCCGATCTGACCGGCTTCACCGCGGCGCAGGCGTGGGCCCGCGTGGAGGAGGCGTACAACAAGATCTACCGGGTCCCGCCCGGCGAGCGCCCGCCCGTCACCTGGCCGGTCATTCCGCCGGCGGCCGGCGAGCCGAAGATCCCCATCCAGTTCATCGGCGTGTGGGACACCGTCGGCGCACTCGGCGTGCCCGACGACCTCGCCCTGCTCAACCTCCTCGACGACCCGGCCAAGTGGTCATTTCACGACACGCAGCTCGGCGACAACGTCCGGTTCGCGCGACACGCCGTCGCCATCGACGAAATGCGCGCGAGTTTCACCCCCACCTTCTGGACCGACAAACAGGACCGCGTGCTCAACGACGGAGTGCGCGTGAAGCAGCTGTGGTTTCCCGGCGTGCACAGCGACGTCGGCGGCGGCTATGCGCAATGCGGGCTCTCCGACATCGCGCTGCAGTGGATGATCGACGAGGCCCGGCAGGCCGGCCTGGCGTTCGAGGACAGCTTCTATGTCCAGATCAAACCCAAGTGGCAGGGACTGCTGCACGACTCGTTGACCGGCACGTTCAAGGCCCTGCGTACCCGCCCGAGGACGCGCCCGCTGCTCACCGCCAACTCGCCCGACTACCATCCGAGCGCGCACCAGCGCGATCAAGCGCCGCCGATCACGCAGTGTCCCTATCATCGCACCACCGTGGCGCTCGGCGTCGGCGAAACGAGTGAACCCGTCGAGATCTACGCCCGCAATCACTGGAACGAGACCGGTCTGTTCCTCGAGGACGGAGCCACGTACGAATTCGCCGCCACCGGCGAGTGGCTCGACAAGAGCATCGCCTGCGGGCCCGACGGCACCGACGACGGCAAGTTTCACATCGGTGAAGTCGTCCACCTCGCCGGTACGCTGCTGGGCAAACTCGAAGCCGGCGTGCGCCGCGCGAGCGGCAACACCGAGGCTGACTTCGTCGCCACGCGTCGCTCCGAGGACTTCCCGTGGTTCGCGCTCGTCGGCGCGATCGCGAACGACGGCCCGCAGCAGGGCAAGAACCCGAATCCCGACGGTTCGCCCTACGCGCATCAGACTTTTCTCATCGGAGCAGGCCCGACGCGGCTGACGCTGAAGCCGACCGAGGCCGGTTACCTGTATGCGTTCGCCAACGACGCCTGGCATTTCTATGAGAACAACCGCGGCAGCGTAACGCTGACGGTGAAACGCATTTCGTGAGGGGCCGCTGCAGGCTGTAGGCCGGGTCGGTGACGTCGCGCGTCACATCAGGATCACGCAAGGTGGAGCGCCTTGTCCCCAAGGCGCTTTCAGGCTCGTCGACTGCCGACGCTACTTCACCGAGGTGGCCCACAGGGCAGACCTCGGAGTTCAGCGTTCAAGGTTCGGCGTTCGATGTTCCCTTTCCCTGCTCGGCCCAACGACGGGTTACCTCAACTCCCTGCCCTCCGTAGGCTCGGCGGAGGAGGGTCACCTTCCCTCCTCTGCTCTGGACTCTGGACTCCGAGCTCTAGACTCTGATTCTCAGCTTCTGCTTTCGGCTTACGATCGCCGGCTCTCAACTCTCAGCTCTCAACTCTTCCCCATGCGCATCACGCTCCTCGGCGCCGCCGGCGGCGAAGTCACCGGCTCTTCGTACCTCGTCGAAACCTCCCGCGCCAAGATCCTCGTGGATTGCGGGCTCTTCCAGGGGCCGCAGGCCGATGTCCGGAACCACGCGGAGTTCCCCGACGCCATCCGTGCACTCGACGCGGTGGTGCTCACGCATGCGCACCTCGATCATACCGGGAGGCTGCCGCTGCTCGTGCGCGGCGGATTCACAGGGCCGGTATTTGCCACGCCCGCCACGGTCGACATGACGGGGCTCATCCTGCGCGACGCTGCGCGCATCCAGGCGCAGGATGCCGAGCGCCAGAACCGCAAGCGGCAGCGGGCTGGCGAGCCGCCGGTCGTCCCGCTCTACGCCATCGCCGACGCCGAGCAGATCATCGCGCAGCTACGCGCCGTGACGTATCACGATCCAATCTCGGTCGCGCCGGGGATCCAGGTGCGGTTCGTCGAGGCCGGCCACATGCTGGGGTCGGCCAGCCTGCAATTGCTGATCGAGGACGGCGGGCAGCGACGCACGGTCGTGTTCTCCGGCGACCTCGGTCCGAAGAGCGCACCGATTCTCCGCGAGTTCGAACCGTTCACCCAGGCGGACCTGGTATTTCTCGAGTCCACCTACGGCGATCACGACCACCAGGATTTCGCGCGTACGGTCGACGAGTACATCGGGATTCTGCGCGAGGCGGTCGCTGCCGGCGGCAAGGTCCTGGTGCCGACGTTCGCGGTCGGTCGCGCGCAGTTGCTCACCGCGTTGCTGGCATGGGCGTTTCGCCACAAGGAGCTGAAGCCATTTCCCGCGTTTCTCGACAGCCC
>DASWVO010000424.1:0-8258 GCA_036406235.1 Opitutaceae bacterium | reverse complement strand
CGCACGTGCGGGCCGCTGGCCGCCGAGCGTCACGTGCTCGACGAGCGCGCGGCGGTCGAGCGCGCGGGCGAATGCGGCGCGCACGCGCGCGTCGTTGAAGGGTGGTTTTGTGGTATTGAAGCGCAGGAACGCCGTCTCGAGGAAGGGATCCGTGCGCAGCTTCTCGGGTTCGCGCTCGCGATAGGCGGCGATCTTGGAAATCGGCAGCTCGTAGGTGAGGTGAAGCTGACCGGCGCGAAAGGCGGCCTCCTGTGCGACGGCGTTTTCCATCGGATAAAACACGACGCTTTGCAGGCGTGTGGTGGCGGCGGCGTAGTGCTGCGCGTTGCGCTCGGTGACGATGCGCTGGTTGGGCCGCCACTCCTTCAGCACAAACGGCCCGTTGCTCACCACCGGGTCACGACGCGTCCATGGATTGGCGCGATCGTCGAGCGCGCCGAGTTTCACAATCGTGTGACGCGGCACGGGAAACCACGCCGGCAGCGCAGTGAGCGCGGCGAGGAAGGGCGTGGGACGCTCGAGCGTGACCTCGATCGTGCGTTCGTCGGGCGCGCGGGCGCCGACGGAGGCAGGATCGGCGATGCGGCCCGCGTTGAACGCCTCGGCGTTTTTCAGCGCGAAGAGCACGTAGGCGTATTCGGAACCGAGTTTGGGCGAGAGCGCGCGTTGCCACGAGGCGACGAAATCCTCCGCGGTGAGCGGCGTGCCGTCGGACCATTTGAGGCCGGTGCGCAGATGGAATGTCCACGTGAGGCCGTCGGGCGAACTTTCCCAGCGCTCGGCGACCGCCGGCACCGGTTGCGAGGTTTTCTCGTCGATGGCGGTCAGCCCCTCGAAGAGCGCGAGGGCGACGAGCATGTCGTTATACGCGACGAGAATGTGCGGATCGAGGTCGCGCGGCTCGGCGCCGAGCGCGAGGTGGAGCGTCTGCGTGCGCACGCCGGCCTCCACGGGCGTCTCGCGGCCCCGGCAGCCGGCGAAACCGAGGGCGGAGAACAGAAGGCATAGGACAGAGGACCGAAACCGGATGCCGGAGAACGGAAAGCGAAGTCGGGCGCAGCGCATGGCGTTGCACCCTACCGGTGTTGGCAGGCCTGCCAAGCCGCGCCGCGTCAATGCCTGGGACAATGTCGTTGCGCCGCGCGGCCGGCCGCGGCGTCATGCCGGGGGTGGCCACTCTTCCAGCAAGCCATGCGACGCGTTGGTCGGACGACGCCGCGACTGCCCGGGTGGCGCGGTGCTTCAGACCGCGCTCGTGGCGCTCCCGGTCGCGGGCGGAAGCGCCGCGCTACGCGAAAGCGGTCGCAAAAGCTGCATCGTGCCGCCTAAGAAAACGCGGCCTCGTGCGTTATCTCACCTGAAGGTCCCCATGAACCCGACCTCAGCCCCGGATGAAAACGCTGGAGATTTCATACAACTGGCCGTGGCGCAGTTTCAGGCGCCGCTCACCCGCTATGCGACGCGCCTCATCGGCGATGCCGACCGCGCGCGCGACATCGTGCAGGACGCGTTCGTGCGCCTGCTCGCGCAACCGCCCGCGGAGATCGACGGCCACCTCGCCGAGTGGCTTTTCACGGTCTGCCGGCACCGCGCGTTCGATCTGCTGCGAAAGGAGGGGCGCATGAAGCGTTTTGCCGAAGGGGAGGTCGAGCGGGTCCGCGGCAGCGAGCCGCGTCCGGGCCGCGCGCTGGAAGCCGAGGAGACGCAGGCCGCGATTCTGCGCCTGATCGATCGGCTCCCGCCGAACCAGCAGGAAGTCATCCGCCTGAAATTCCAAAACGGATTCAGCTACAAGGAAATCAGCCGCATTACCGAGCTCTCGGTGAGCAACGTCGGTTTTTTGATTCACACGGCCGTGCAACGCCTGCGGCGCGAGTTCGCCGCCGAAGCGCCCTGAACCGCCGAGAGGAGACGAGACGATGAATGACACCCGCAAACTTTCCCCCGACGATCCCCAACTCACCGCGTACGCTCTGGGCGAGCTCGACGGTGCCGAGCGCGCCGCCGTGGAGGCCGCCGTCCGAGCCGATCCGGCCCTGCAGGCCGCCGTGGCCGAGCTCCGCGCCTTCGCATGCGACCTCGGCGACGCACTCGCTCACGAGTCGGCGCCCACGCCCACCGACGCGGACGCGACCGATCGAATGACGGCCGACCCAATCTCCTGTCGGACATTATATGACAAGATGGCGGAGCCGGTTCAGAATGCACGGGCCGGAGGCGCGCCGAGCCGTGGCGAGCCGAGGGTCGGCGCCGCGGCGGCCGATCCGTACCGACGCAAGCGCAAGGTCGTGCGTTTCCCGTTTTATTACGTCGTCACCGGGCTCGCGGCGGCGGGGTTCGCCGTCGTCGTGTGGATCCACGATCGCGACGACGCGGCGAAGGAGCAGGCCAAGGTGCAGGTGTTCGAAGTGAACCTCGAGCGGGCGCGGAGCGAGCCGGCGGAGGCGACGTCGGCGGACCAGTCGGCGTTGGGCGGAAAGGCCGTCGTGGAGGTTACTCTTCCGGAGGCTTCAGCGCCATCAGCGCCGGCGGTGGCGCCAGTGCCTCCGGTGGCGACAGCAGTCGTTTCGAATGAGGCTCCGGCGGCATCCGCTGCGTCGCGTGCGGCACCACTGCTCGAGCAGGTGAAACGGGAAAACGCCGTCAGCGCTGCGTCGTCACCCCAAGTCGCGTTCACGCCGCCTGCGGATCCGTCGATTGTCGGACGGCGAGACGCCGCCGCGACCGGTGCGGTTGGCGTTGAATCGCAAGTAGGCGCAAGTTGGTCGACGGACCACCGCCTTGCCGAAGTGAAGCACCCCCTCCCGGCGAGCGGGCAGAAAAGCGAGCTCATGCTTGCCGGCGCCACGGGAACGCTGCCGGCGTCGCGAAATCCGATGCTCACCCACTACACGGTGGCGGGAGAGGGAGCGGTGCCAGGCTACGTGATGGCGCCAGGCAATGGAGCAAGCCCCGCGGGAAACGTTGTCTTCGGGGACACGACCGCGGCGTCATCCCGCCTCGTTCCGGAGCCGACGCCAGCGCCGCCCTCGCATCTCGCGCCCAACACCGAGGGCTACGCTTACGTGCAGGACAACGCCTTCCTTGGCGCGACCGAGAACCCGCTCTCGACCTTCTCGATCGACGTCGACACGGCGAGCTACGCGAATGTCCGGCGCTTTCTGCGCGGAGGTCGCCTGCCGCCCCGCGATGCGGTTCGCATCGAGGAGCTCGTGAATTATTTCCCCTACGGTTACGAGCCGCCGACAACGAACACGAGCGGCGCCGCTGCGGAGCCGGCCGATTCCGCGCCGTTCGCCGCGCACCTCGAGGTTGCCTCGGCGCCGTGGGCGCCGGAACACCGACTCGTGCGCATCGGCCTGAAGGGCCGCGAACTCGCGACCGCTGCGCGGCCCGCGGCGAATCTCGTCTTCCTGCTCGATGTGTCGGGCTCGATGAGTGCCTCCAACAAGCTCCCGCTCGTCAAAGAGTCGATGCGCCTGCTGCTCGGCAAGCTGCGACCGGACGACCGCGTGGCGATCGTCACCTACGCCGGCGCCTCTGGGCTGGCATTGCCGTCCACGCCCGTGAAGCAGAAGGCGGACATCCTCGCGTCGCTCGATCTGCTCCGGCCCGGCGGCTCGACGAACGGCGCGATGGGCATCCAGCTCGCCTACGACGTGGCGAAAGCCAACTTCGTCGGCGGCGGACTCAACCGCGTGATCCTCTGCACCGACGGCGATTTCAATGTCGGCGTGACCAGCCAGGGCGAACTCGTGCGGCTGATCGAAGACAAGGCGAAGAGCGGCGTCTTCCTCACCGTGCTCGGCTTCGGCATGGGCAACTACAAGGACGCCACGCTCGAGCAGCTCGCCGACAAGGGCAACGGCGCCTACGGCTACATCGACACCGAGCGCGAGGCGCGCAAGCTCCTCGTCGAGCAGGTCGAGGGCACGCTCGCGACGATCGCGCAGGACGTGAAAGTGCAGGTTGAGTTCAACCCGGCCCGGGTCGCGGCGTATCGACTGATCGGTTACGAGAACCGGCTCCTCAAAAAGGAGGACTTCAACAACGATACGGTCGATGCCGGCGAAGTCGGTGCGGGGCACACCGTGACCGCGCTCTACGAGGTCGTACCGGCCGGCGTCGCGTGGTCGCCAGCCGGCGGCACCGTGGATGAATTGAAGTACCGCGCTGTGAAAACTCCGCACTCCGCAGTCCGCACACCGCACTCCGAAGAGTTGCTCACCGTGAAGGTCCGCTACAAGGCGCCGGGTGGCGACACGAGCCGCAAGCTGGAGTTTCCGCTCACGGATCGCGGCACGGAGTTCGCGGCGGCGACGGCAGATTTCAAGTTCTCGGCAGCCGTGGCGGGGTTCGGGCTGATCTTGCGCGAGTCACCGCACAAGGGCGCGGCAACCTTTGCCAAGGTGATCGACTGGGCCGAGGACGGCCTGGCGGAGGATCCGGACGGCCATCGCACGGAATTCATCGAACTCGTCCGCACGGCGCAGCGCCTCGCGGGCGGTTGATGCGATGATGTAGGTGGGATCGGCGACGCTTGTGGGGCGGGTTTACGCCCGACACGTTCGCCGCACGCGAGCGCTGTCTGCCTCAAGCCCGACGGTGGAGTTGGGCCCATTTCCTGCCCGACAGCGCCGACGGCGCGGCATCATAAAAGCCTGGGGCCAGCGGCCCAGGAATTTCGTCGGGCAGATTTCGAGGGCTGAAAGCCCGATTCATCTACGCGTCAGATGTACGACGATGGGGGTGAGCGATTACGGCAGGGATGAACCGGGCTTTCAGCCCTGAGTCATCGTCAAACCAAACCTGGGCCGCTGGCCCAGGCGACTTCGATCGAACGGGCCTTTGGCCCTCGAGTCACAACCGTTTTCAAATGGCCGACCGCAGAGCCAGGCCTAAAGCACGACACGCTAAAGCCCGACCCGCAACTGAGCGGGGCGCGGATCGCGGGACGGCGAGCGGAATCGCCCACCGCTCAACCGCGGCGGCGTTGACGCCAGGCGGCAACGCCGACGATACCGAGGCCGAGCGCGAGGAGCGCGTACGTGGACGGCTCGGGAACGGGCGTGAAGTTGAGCACGAGGCTGTCGTTCTCCAGCGTCACGGCGATCTCGGCGCCGGGAATCCCGGTGTCGGCGAAGAGCTGCGTCGCGTTGACGAGGAACTGGTCGGTCGAGATGAAGCCGGTGATGCCGGCCGCGGCCTGGGCGAAGGTGAACGTGTAGGTGTGACCGTAGATCACGTCTGCGTCGGCGTTCGGGGCGGTGTTGGGCGAATCGCCGGCGAGGAGGTTGATCACGAACCTGGCGTCGCTCGTCGCGGTGACCGCGAGCGTTTTGCTCACGTTGAGGAGATCGTAATCGATGCCGGCGGTCCCGGTGGGCGCGCCGAGTTCGAGATTGACCATGCCGCCGGCGGCGAAGGTGAGCTCGGTCGCCACGCTGAGCATCCCGATGCCCTCGTCGCCACCGGGCGAGAGCGCCTGGCCCGCGCCAATCGTGATGGCACCGTTGACGGGAGCGAACGTGCCGTAGCCCAGCAGCGCGCCTCGGGTGAACGTGAGCGAATTGGTCAGCGTCATGCCGTGGTCGAGGCCCAGCGCGCCACCGTCGACCGTGACGGTGCCGGCGCCGAGCGCGCCGCCGGACTGCGCGACGAGCGTACCGGCGTGGATCGTGGTGCCGCCGCCGTAGGTGTTGGCGCCGCCGAGGAGAAGCATGCCCGCGCCAGTTTTCACGAGGGCGGCGTCGCTGCCGTTGATCGTGCCCCAGTAGCTGTCGACGGGCGTGTCGTTTTTGGAGATCGGGGTCGTGGAGGCGAGGCTGTCCGCGGCATCGGTGACCACCTCCGCGCTTGGTCGGTCGGTGAGCGGAATATCGAGCGTGAGGACGGAGTTGGCCGCGAGTTCGAGCGAGCCGGCGCCGCTCAGACTGTGGAGCACCGGTTCAAGAGTGGTGAACGCGGCCGTCGTGCCCGCCTCCACGAAGAAACTTCCGGCGCCGCCGGTGGTGTTCGCCGCGTGGTGGTGCGTGAAGACGAGTCTGCCGCCGGAAAGCGTCAGATACTGGAACGCATTGGCGCCGCCCAGCGTGAAGGCGGCGGGGCCGGTCTTCCTGACATGGCCGCCTGTGAAGTCGCCGTTGAGCGTGAGCGGGTTCGTGTTGCCCTCCTCGCCCAGGACGAGGTGGTGAGAGTAGTCGCTGAAGAGATCGACGGGGTTGCCGAGTGTGACGCCGCTGGCGTTGCTGGAGGCGAGGGTGGCTTCTGCGCCGAAGGTTCGCACGGCGAGCGTGCCGGTGCCGAGCGCCTGGTCGTGTCCGACCAGGAGCGTGCCGCCTTGGAGGACCGTGCCGCCGGAGAATGTGTTGGCGGCGTTGAGCTCGACCGTGCCATCGGCGTCGCCCAGCGGGGCGACGGTCCCGATCACCAGGGACGGGATGCGCTCGTCGAGGACCGCATTGACGATGAGGTGGCCTTCCTTCACCGCGGCGAGACGGAGCGCATCGTACTGGATGACCTCGGGGGTCGAGTTGCTCGAGAGGGGCGGGGTGATGCGACCGTCGAGCACAACCTTGGTGGCGGTGCCGAGAAACACCGGTCCGGAGCGCGTGTTGCCGAAGGAGAGGTCGATGTCGCTTGAGAGCGTGCGCGGGTGGTTGCGGTCAACCGAGTCCAGCCCGAAGACCGACTCGCTATCATGGCTCGTGACCCGGCTGAAGAACGCCGCGATCTGCGCGCTCGTGGGGTCGGCGGCATAGTTTTCCGTGAAGCCGAAGTAGCCGCGGTTGAGCGTGACGTCGCCGTTGCCCGGCAGCGCGCCGGCGCCGTCGATGATCAGGACCGAATCCGAAACTTGGATACCGCCACTGAACGTGTTGGCGCCCCGTAGCGAGAGCGTGAGCGGCGCATCGTAGGGAGAGCTCAGCTGGAGTCCGCGGGGCGATGGCGACAGCTGATGGGCGAGCGGCTGGTCGAAGAGCGACGCGGAGACGTTGAGCGTGCCGCCTCCGCCCCCAAAGCGGTAATTTTGGCCGTCGCCGAGCGTGATCGGGCCGTTGATCAACGCGCGGGTGAGCGAGCCGAGGCCCTGAAAGTTCACCAGCTTGGAGACGTCTACGCCGGCGTAGGCGTTGTCGGGAAGATTGCTCCCCGGGTCGGTGTCGAAGCCGAGCGTGCCGAAAAAGTTCGCCGGATCGAGTCGGGCGACGAGGCCGTCCTGATACGCCGACGTGGTTTGCGTCGGTTCCGTCACCGTCGCGGTCGGCGTGGCGGTGTCCTGGTTGCCGAAAGCGATGCCGACGTAACCGGCGTAGCTGCCCGTGATCGCACCGCTTGCCGGCACGGCCTGGCTGCTTGCGAAGACGGCGGCGCTGTTGGCGCCGACGTGCGTTCCGCCGCTGTAGGTGTTTGCGGCCGACAGCACGAAGACGCCGCTTTCGATCTGGAGGGCGCGCGAACCGTTGGCTTCGCCAATCGCTCCGTCGAAATAGACCGGACTCTCCGTCCAATTGTGGAGAAAGACGGCGCCGTCGAGGGTCACGGCGCCGGTGAAGGTGAAGTTCCGGCCGGGCTGCGCGTCGGGCTCGAACACGACCGCGCTTTGCAGCGTGACGTCGTTCTTCACCGTCACCGGGCCGCTCGCTCGCAGGGTGGGCATGTATCCGTTGGTGCCGCTCGTGATCGTGACGGCGCCCGTGCCCAGCGCCGAGTCGCCGGAGAGCTGGAGTGTGCCGCCGGCAAGTTCCAGGCCGCCGCTGAACGTGTTGGCCCCGTTGAGGATCAGCGTGCCCCAGCCATAATCGCCGTTCGTGACTGTGAGTTTGCCGGTGCCAGATGCCGCGTCGGCGATCGCGCCGTTGATGGTGACGGTGCCGCCCTGGAGCGCGAATGTCTGCGCGTCCGCCAGGGCGAGCGTGACCTTTGAGTCGAACACCGCCGCCGGCCCGCCGAAATCCGTCGTCAACCCGCCGTGCAGGATCAGCGTGCTGTCTCCGGTAAACAAGTACGACGTGCCGTATGTATTCGCATCGCCGCCCTGCAGCTGGATCTGCCCGAGCGTCAACGCCGGGGGCAGCGTGACCGCGTGCAGCGGGGCGCCGGGTCCGAAAACGACGGTGGTCGCGCTGGACGCCTCGGGTGCGGTGCCGTCGGCCCAGTTGGCATCGGCGGTGAACGCGCTGGTGGTGCCCGGGCCTCCCGTCCAGACTTCGGCGGGGATGGTGACGGTTTGGGCGGGTGACGCGGCCGGAAAAGCG